>CAVAID010000004.1:0-65627 GCA_963588685.1 bacterium | reverse complement strand
CGCCGAGCTTTCCTTCTTCATTTTCGGCGCAGCCGAAAACGAAGAAGGGAAGCTCCTGGTGGCTTCCCTTTTTAACACAAAATTTTAACCGCTAATGTTTCCAGGATAGTTCAAGTCAGGACTGCTATTCTGTAGAGACCGGAAAACCAAAAACAAATTACCACAATGACGAGTGACTCTCCGGTCCGGATTATATAAAAATTTGGTCAGAATGAATAGCTGTCGATGCGAAAGTAGCCATAAGAACGGAAAAAGTGGTATATTTGCATATCCAAAAAGTGGAAAATCGTCCGAGGGATGAAAAATAGAGCCGTTCTGATGCTGTTTTTTATCATTTTGGCGGTGGCGCTCAACGCAGCACCTCCGCGCTATCAGTACAGCTACTACACACAGGACAGCGGGCTGAGCAGGACGATGGTCGAGGACATAAGCCAGGACGGGAACGGCTGTCTGTGGATGGCCACCTGGTCCGGACTCTACCGCTTCGACGGCAAGAGATTCACCAACTACAAGCCCGCGCAGACCGACAGTCAGGGCCGGCAGGCCAACATGAGATTCGACCGGGTCTATACTGACGCGTTCGGACTCCTCTGGGCGCTCTCCTATGACAAGACCCTCTACCGCTTCGAGCTCCACAGGGAAACATTCACCAAAGTCGAATGCGGCAGCGGCATCAGCGAAATCTACCGCCTCGCCTCCGACGATTTCCTGCTCCTCACTGTCAACAATGTCCTGCTGAAAGTCAGGTTCTCCGACCGCGGCAAGAGCATAGACCTGGAGGAATATATGAGGCTTCCAGCCGGCGAGACCGTCAATGATGTCCACAAGGATGCGGAAGACAATGTCTGGGTGCTCACCGACAAGGCCCTCTACCGCGACCGCAGCGTCGCCTCAGCCCGTCCGGCATACTGCTACGAAGAAATGGACGGGGCGGTCTATATCGGAAGCGACGGCGGAATCATAGTGGAATACATCAACGGCCGATTCTTCGAGCTGGACACCTATACCGCGGGAGAAATCAAGATGATATGCAATATCCGCGAGACGCTGAAATTCATCATCGGCTCGGCGGCGGACGGATACAATATCCTCGACTTCGAAGGCTGGAAGCTGAGGCGGATAAAAGGCGAGCTCTATTCCGTCGGAGAGCCAAGGAGCATACGGGACAGCCACGGCAACATCTGGATTTGTTCAACCGAGGGAGGCATCTGCCTCTTCGACCCGGAGAGCTGCAGCCTGGAGCCGTTCTACCTCGACGGAAGCGGCGTTGCAGGCTGGGATGCCGAGACAAATATACGCTGCGCCTTCGTGGACAGACAGGACAATGTGTGGATAGGCGGCAGCTGGAGCGGAGTGGGCAAGGCCGTGCTCAAGGAATACAAATTCACCCTCGCGGCCCCGCAAGGCACGGCAGGAGATTCCGATGCCAAAAGCGTACGCGCCCTGATGCAGAGTTCCAGCGGAATCATCTACGCCGGCACCAAGGACGGCAAGGTGCACCTTCTGGACAAGAATCTCAAACCTCTGACCGTCTGGGATGCGGGAGGGATCGCCTATTCGATAAGCGAAGACAGTGAAGGCCGCATCTGGCTGGGCACCAAGGGCAAGGGAGTCATCGAGAACACCGTCAGCTACGATGTGGGGCTTCCGGCGTTCAGGCCCAGGCGACACGGCGAATCCGGCACCCCGGCGGCAGCCGGCTCGCAGCTCGTCTATTGCGTCAGGCAACACGGCAGCAGGCTCTGGATAGCCTCATTTGACGGAAAACTTACCTACAGCGAGCTCGAGGGCGGAAGGAGAACATTTACAGGCGTGGCCGGAATGCCGGACTTCCCGGCAGAGCCGCTCCGCAAGGTAAGGCACATAGCGTTCAGCCCCAGCGGAAGGATGCTGGTCGGCGGAATAAACGGACTGTATTCCTGCGACAATCCTGGCGACAGTCCGGAGCTGCTGCGATTCGAGCGCTACGAAGACCTTGACAAATACGACATCCAGCACATACTCATCACTTCGGACGGTACGATGTACACTTCTTCCTACGGCAAGGGCTTCCTGCAGTTCGACGGCCGGAGAATCATCAAGGCGTGGACAGTCGTGGACGGGCTGCTGTCCGACTTCGTGCTCGCCGCCGTGGAGGACCGCTCGGGCAACATCTGGATAGTCACCTACAAAGGCCTCAACAAGCTCAATCCGGCCACCGGAGCAGTCACCGGCTGGTCATATGACCGCATCGGACACGACCTCCTCTTCAACGAGGGCGAGCCGGTGCTCACTGAAGACGGGGACATCCTGCTCAACACGACCGAAGGCATCCTGAGCTTCGACCCGGAGGAAATCTCCAACAGCTCATATATTCCGAAAGTGTTCACCCGCGCGATATATGTATCCGGCAAGAGGGCGTTCCATGACAGCGACCACGCAATCAGGATGCGCAGCGACGAGAGTCTCAGCGTGGATTTCTCCGCCGTGGACATGTGCTCGCCCGAGAGCATAGTCTGCTTCTGGCGGCTGGACGGCGGAGGCAGAAGCGGAGCCTGGACCAGGCTCGACAGAAGCGGCCTGATTACCCTGGACCGCCTCAGACTCGGGAAACACACTCTGGAGATGAGATCCACCAACGCCGACGGGCAGGATGTCAACAACCGCCTAGAGATGGGAATCGTCGTCCGGCCGGAGCCGCAATGGACAATAATCGCCGTGCTCCTGATTTTCATCGGCCTCGCCGCGGTCACCAACGGGCTGATACACAGGATGAGGCTCCGGAAGGCCGGGATACCGGTTACAGAGCCAGAAGAGGAGACGGGAGACGGGCTGAACGGGGAGGAGAGAAGATTCAAGGAAGCGTTCCTCGCCTGCCTGGAGAGCAATCTTGACAACGGCGACGTGACCTCCGACGACATAGCTTCAGCTCTGAACATCAGCCGTTCGGTGCTCTTCGAGAAGTGCCGCGCGGTGCTCGGCAAGGCCCCGACAGAATATCTCCGCGACCTTCGTTTCGAGAAAGCCGCGGAGATGATAAAGGAGGGTAGCCACCCGATTGCGGAAATCGCCTACAGGGCCGGCTTCAATGACGCGCACTATTTCAGCAAGGCGTTCAGGAAGCGCTACGGGATGACCCCGAGCGAGTACCGCAAATCGTTTAAGGCTTGAGTTTCAGCATATTGAGAAGGAGCTGCTGACCTACGACATTGGCGCCGTTCTCGCCGCTCACGTCGAAGGTCCCCATGGCCTCGTACATTCCGTCCACCACATCACCCTCGCGCATGGTCCCGCTCCCGGCAGGGCGTATGTCGCTGATGCATGCAGGGATGTCGAGAGTAGTCAGGATCACCTGTCCGCGCCCGGCCTTGATGAGGCTCAGCACAGAATAGACCTCTTTCTTGTGGTCGGCCACTGCAGCCGCAAGTATCTGCCCGTTGCCGCAGCGGAGTCCGATGCGGCGGCGGTTGTAGGTGGCGAAGCACTGGTACTCCCAGTTGAAGACGCAGTCCTGCGGGAGACCGGCCCAGACCGGATGCTCGCGGTTGAAGAAATTGCCGCCGTACCAGGATGAGCCTATCTTTTTGCTTCCGCGGTAGTCGAGCACTTCCTTGTCGGAAAGGAACTCGGCCCAGCGCTCCGGATTGTCCACAACTATCAGAGTATGACCCTTATAGACCCACTCCATAATGTCGCTGATGCCGCTTCCCCACTGCGTCGGCTCGAAGGCGCCCACCACGAGGTAGTCGCCCTCCGGAGTGCCGGAGCGGTACGGCTTGACCGCAATACCCATGCTGGAGAGGAAGGAGGCCACGCGGCCGCTGCTGTCAGCGACCGAGCCTGCGGACGGTATGCCGGAAGCGTCCAGCTTAACCGCGAAAATATCGTCGCTCCCTTCGCAGACGGTCTTCCCGCCCCTGACGAGGCGCGCCTCGACGCGGCTGCGGCCCGCCTCGGACAGCTTGAATTCGAAGCCGTCGGCCAGGCATTCGCCATATACGGCGCCGCCGCTGACATTGACCTTGGCGCTGCGCGAATCGAGCAGCGTGCCATCCTCAAGCCTGTAATCCACTTCCAGGGTATAATTGCCCTTGAGACCCTTCTCATTGATAATGAACACGTCAGCCGTGGTGCTGCGGCCCACCGGAAGCACTTTGCGGTTGAGCTTGACGGAGAGAACGAGAGGGCGGTTATAGCGCGCAACGAGTTCAGGGTCGCCCTTGAAATGGCGGTAGTTGTCCACCACACCGGAGTGGTTCTCCAGCTTCATGCTCTCCCAACCGTTGATGGCATAGCCGTCAACCGTATTGTTGATGCGGATGTTCTCTATAATGCGGCCCTGATAATAATAGGACACATTGCCCATGGCGGAAGTGAGGGCGTCCACGCTCGGGAAAGCCTTGCTGAACCCTCTCTCTCTGAGGAACTTGTCGTAGGCGTCGTACCAGCCCAGATAGTCCCGGGCCTCCCAGGAGGAAAGCTTGCCGGAGGCGAGAATTTCGTCGCGGATAAACTGGAGACGCGGCGGTGTGCCGGTGGCGCCTTCCTCTCCCCAGATTACGATTTCGCCGCGGTTGTTGCTGCCGCGCAGGTATTCATCCCTGGATACATAGAGCGCATCGTGATAGACTCCCGGGCCGCCGGCGTGGTGGTTGTCCCACCAGCCTGTGTCGCGGAAAGTCGTGTCGTAAGGCATCAGATGTGTCTTGAAATGCGCGTCCGGGGTTCCCTCGGGGTTCTTGCCGTTGCAGGAATTATACACCAGGATGCGGGTCGGGTCGAGCCTGTGGCCCATCGCCATCTGCTCGTAGTCCTGCTTCTGAGGCGAAGCGCCGCGCTCGTTGTGCATATTGTAGATGATGAGGCTCGGGTGGCTGCGGTCGCGGAGTATCATCCTGCGCAGTTTCTCGTTGCGGTAGGCGAAGTAGAAGCGGCTCTGCAGATTGTCGTCGTCGAAGAGGGAAATCGGGTACTGGTTGCCGCCCGGCTCCTCCCAGTAGAGGAGGCCGAGTTCGTCCGCCCAGCGGAAAACGGCGTTCTGTCCGATTCCGCGGTGGAAATTCAACATATTGAGTCCAAGCCCCTTGGCGGCCTCCACCTGGCGGCGTGCCAGCTCGTCGGAAGGCATTATTCCGTTCTCCGGCCAGAAACTCCAGGAGATGGCGGTGCGCAGCACGATGCGCTTGCCGTTGAGATAGAACTGCCTGTCGCCGTTGACGTTGCGCACTTCGAACCAGCGGAAGCCGAAGCGGCGGGAGTCGCTGTCGCTTCCGAGAGTGACGCTGAGGTCGTAGAGATTCGGCTCCTCAACGCTCCAGAGCTGCGCTTTCGGCAGGCTGACGGAGTAGTTGAGAGTATTCTCGCCCTCGGTGAGGCTGGCTTTGTATGACTTGGCATAGACTTCCTTGCCGTCCTTGTCGGTGATGGAAATCCTAAGCGGCACCCCGGCGGCGTCGGAAGCGGCTATAGCGCTGACTTCCAGATCGATCCTGCGCGGCTGAGGGGTATTCTTGACGAAAATGTCGGAGATATAGGTCCTGTCGGTGGCGGTCAGTCTGACGCTGCCCGTTATGCCGCCGAAGCCGTGCGAAGGGTTGGTAAGGTATTCGCCCCAGCTATAGACCTGCGAATCCTTCCAGTTGAAGTTGCCGTTCGGGTCGGTGATGCGCACGCTGACCGTGTTGCGCGTACCGTATTCGAGGTAATCGGAGATATCGAAGGAGAACGGTGTGCCGTTGACGAGGTCGTAGCCGGCAAGTTTATGGTTCACAAACACTTCCGCGCGGAAACGCACCGCTTCGAAGTCGATTGCGACCCTCCTCCCCTTCCAGTCGGAGGGAATGTCCACCGTGGTCTCGAACCACGACACGCCTACATAGTTGCCGGTGACGCCGAAAGTCTCGCCGTTCCAGCCCCAGAGATGCTCCTCCACCGTGGCAGGAAGGTGCACTCCGCTCACGGAAGGGCTCTCGAGCAGCTTCCAGCCGCCGGTCGGGATGTTGACCGGGAGTTCTGCGATATTGACGGGAGGGAGATAAAGTTCATCATTCTCCCACTTCGCCTCCTTGTCCAGGGTGATGTTCCAGTCGCTTCCGGAGAGGTCGATTGTCTCCCTCTGTATCGGCGCGAGCATCGCCAGCACGGCGACCAGAGTCGTAATTACGCTTGCCATAAGCTATTGCAGTTTGCAGGTGTCAGGTTTGATGAGGATTGTGGTCGCCCTTTCCCTCGGGCTGTCCGGGACGGCCTCGAAGGCTTCCTGAACGGTAAGATAGTCCCCGCGGCCGTTGCCGTCCACCACTATGTCGTAGTGCACAAGGTGGCTCGCAAGCTCCGGGAGCTTGACGCGGATGGAGTCACAGACTATCTCGCAGTTGCGGCGGGCGCCGCGCGCATTGGAATGGGTGTTGTCCTGACGCCCGTCAGGCATAGCCTCGCAGACTCCCGGCTCGACCCACATGAAATACTGCTTTGACGCTTCGTCGCCCGCGGCCTTGATCCAGGCTATGGTTGCGGCCTCCATGTCGATGAGGGTCGTCCCGGTCTCGACTGCCACCGCCTTCATCGCGGCAGGGTATTCGCCGTGCGTGGTCTCGTCGAGCACTCCGTCCTTGAAGTGGCGGCGCGCCACCGGAGTGAGCAGTACAGGGGTTGCCCCGAGCTCGCGCGCTGTGCGGATGAAGAGTCTCAGATTGTCCTGATACGCTCCCCAGGCGGCGGCATAGACTGCCGGCTTGTTCGCCTTCTCGTCATTGTGCCCGAACTCGATGAAGACATAGTCGCCCGGGCGGATGTTCGCCTTGACCTTGTCCCAGAGCCCCTCGTCGATGAAGCTCTTGGTGCTGCGGCCGTTGCGGGCGTAGTTGATGACACTGACCCCGGGGCCGAAGAAGTTCTCGAAGACCATTCCCCAGCCGCGCTCCGGGTTGCCCTTGGAGATGTCCTTCTCGGCCATCGTGGAGTCGCCCATCATGTGGATGGTAAAGGCGCCGGCGCTCAGCGAGAGCGCCAGCAGGCCCGTGCAAAGCAGAAGTTTGCGCATATTACTGTTTGTCTATGAAGCAGATGAGCGTCATCATCCTCTGGATGTATTCCTTGGTGGAGATGCAGAGTTCGCCGGTCTCGCAGCGGTATGGTGAGGTGTCGTACTCGTCGCCCACATTGGTGCGGAGGTACTCGGTGGAGTTGCTCGGCTCGGTCGGGGCGCCCGCCTTGTAAGGGTTGGAGGTGCTGGTGAGAGGGGTCAGCCAGCAGCCGTCGGCTGTGAGTTCAGAGATGATCTTCTTGACCGCGTCTTCGTTTACTTCCTGAGGCTCACGGGTATAGAAGCGCTCGAGAGGCACGAGGGAGTTGGATGTGAGAGGTGAATTCTTGGTAAGTTCCTCTACCGGGATGGCCTTGATCTCCTCATAAGCCTTGCGGAGAGCCTTGGTGTCCACCCAGGCGGCTGAGCTGTAGTGACCGATGGTGCCGGCAATGTTCTGGTCGGTGTAGTAGTGGCCGTTGTAGGTGTTGGAGCCCACGCGGTGCACATAGAGCGGCTTGCCGCTGTCAGGGTCGATGAAGCGCGGCACGAGGAAGGCGTCAGGGTTGTGGTTCGGCCTTTCCCACTTGGCCACCTCGGAATCAGGAAGCCTCTGTGACTCAAGGAATTCGATGGCGCTCGGGATACCTGTGATGAAGCGGGTGTCGCCGGTAAGACGGTAGTAGTCCATCAGCTGGCGGATCATGGATACGGTGGTGCCGGAGTTGACGGCACGGGGTTCGTAGGAGCGGGCGTGCGCAGGCTTGAGGTCATCGACGGTGTACTGGTCGGACCAGCCGGCGTAAGGCGCACCCTGCTGGAGCAGTATGGTGCAGTACATCGCCCTGAGTATCGGCTCTTTAAGGCCCGGGATGCCGAGAGTCTGGTAGCACTGGAGCAGGAAGTCGCAGGCCTCAGGGATTACATCGTCGTTGAGCGTGATGAAGGAGCTGTAGTCAGCCTTGCCCTGGAACGGGTGGTCGTACATCAGCGGATACCTCTGCGGCCAGCCGCCGACAGGGTACTGGCTGTCAAGCACAAACTTGATGGCCTTCTCGAGCGCCGGGCGGAAGATCGGGTCGTACTTCTCCACATAGACGCGGAGCAGGAACTTGGCGCAGTCGGTGGTGGCGGAGTCGTCGAAGGTGGCGTTGCCGTAGTAGTGGCGGAACTCCTCCAGTCTCCAGCCGCTCTGTCCGACGGTGGCGTACCAGTCCTTGAGCGAAGCCTCGCCTGCGAAGTCGAAGACATAGTTCCAGCCGCCGCAGTCCTGCTGACCCCAGATCAGCGCGGTGGCGACCTTCTTGGCCGCCTCATAGTAGTACTCGTCACCGGTGGCGTGGTAGGCGTCGAGCAGGACGTGGCCCACCTGCGGGGTGCTCGGGGCCTGGGTCCAGACCATCGTGCGCTTCGCCTCCATCTCGCCCCATTCGCGGGAGAAGTCCGGAAGGTAGTTCCATACGAAGCCGCCGCGGTAGCTGACGACGTCCATCATATACTGGGTCGCGGTCTTCATCGTTTCCAATGCCTTGTCCTCCAAGCTCTTAGGCTTGGCGGAGAGAGTGAGCGGCAGGCATACTGCCGCGAGAATGATAAATTTGGTTTTGGTATTCATTTGTTTTGCGGTTATTATGGTTCAAAGATAAGGAATTTCTCACTATCTTTGAAAAATTTTACCACCACAATTATGACAAAGTCAGTCAAATTCATCGCACTCGCAGCCGTATGCGCCCTGCTGGGTGCATGCTGCAACAACGGGCAGAGCAACAAAAACGAAAGTGAAACAATTATGAACCAGAGCGAAAATTTCAACTTCGCCGCTGACATCCCATGGCAGGATGCAGGTGGCGGAGCCGAGCGTCAGGTGCTCGGCTACAACGACAACCTCATGATGGTCAAGGTCAAGTTCGAGAAGGGCGACGTGGGCGCAATGCACAGCCACCCGCACTCTCAGGTGACCTATGTAGCCTCAGG
This sequence comes from bacterium, assembly GCA_963588685.1. Classification (GTDB taxonomy): domain Bacteria; phylum Bacteroidota; class Bacteroidia; order Bacteroidales; family UBA932; genus Cryptobacteroides. The sequence continues at coordinate 56,650 of CAVAID010000004.1, read as the reverse complement.
CAAATTCGAGTTCACCATCGGCGGCGTGACCAAGATTGTCGAGGCCGGCGACGCGCTCTACAAGCAGCCTAACATCGAGCACGGATGCGTATGCCTCGAGGACGGCATCCTCATCGACTGCTTCAACCCTATGAGGGAGAACTTCCTCGTAAAGGAGAAATAATTACGGACCAATCCTGAACCGACAACGCCCCGGAGCCTGATTGCACGGCTCCGGGGCGTTGGTTTTATTGGCCCCCCGATGCTTCCGTTGCCCGATTTGCCTAGAAGTGCTCAGCAGAGCACCGGCGCGGTCGCGGGACTTACAGCCACTCGGCCTTGACGGAGTGGACGAGGATGCGGCTCTCGGAGCCGACGGTGCTGGTATGCTGGAGGCCGAAGCCGCCGAAGTCATTGGACTCCACGGTGGCGGAAACCTCGGCGGAGCGGTGCACTGCAGGGTCATCGGCGAGCTCCGCCACATGGCGAGGGCCGCTGACGGAGGCGCTGAGCACTCCGGCGCAGTACTTCACATTCAGCACGCAGCCCGTGAGGAAGCAGTCAAGCGTAACACTCTCAGAGACAGGGCTTACAGTGCCGTTGTCATAGCGCACGAGGAGCACATCCACGGCATTGGCATACTTGGTGGTGCGTATCACGCGTACAGCGTAACCCGTCAGGGTCTGGGTGTCGAACTTGACGAAGAGGTCGAGATACTGCTGCCTTGCGCTGGCGAATCCCTGTCCGCCATCCTTGGCCGGGTCGATCTGCCAGGTCACTGACATATCGCCGTACTTGCCCTTGAGCGGGGTGTAGCGCAGACGCGCGCCCTGCTGCACAGGCTGGATGCCGTAGCCCTTGGCTCCGTTGATGCCGGTGCCATAGACCCAGCAGTCCTTGCTCAGGTCAGGATTGGAAGAATAATACATCCTGGTGTCCTCAGGCATGTTTCCGTCCACGGTCCAGTAGCCCGGCTTCACTTCCAGCTGGTTGGCTGTAGGGAAGTTGGTGAAATCGGTCTCATATACCCTGGTCTGCGGCAGCTTGGAAGCCTTGACGGCACTGCGGCTCACGTTGCGGACTTCCTCGCCCGCCTCGCAGCGCAGGTGCTTAGGGCTCACGCCCACCATCAGATAATGGCCCGCATCCTCGCGGCTGAGGGTATAGCTCTTCTGAGGCTTGCCGAAGCGGGAAACGCATACCGGCACAGCCCCGCTGCCGCGACGGTCGTCGCAGCGGTACCAGGTCACGAGCGACTCATCCACACGGCCCTGAAGGTCAAGCTCATAGCTAACGCTTGCCTCGCCGCCCGAGATGGTCAGCACCGGACTCTTGACAAATGCAGGCGCCTCCACGAAATCCGGAGCCACGGTAAGCTGCGCCGCCGCCTCAAGCCCCTCCTCGGTGTAGGCTATTATATCGAATACCTGAGTCTTGTCCTCATGGTTGACGGCAGTGACGCGGCACTCCTCGCCTTCGGTGGCGGAAAGGGTCACGAAACGCTCATAGCCAGGCTGGACTTTCCAGTGAACCTTCTGACTGTGGACAGGATAGCCGAGCAGTCGGGTCGGAGTGGCGCTGAGGGTCAGAGCCTCTCCCCCGGTCTGTATCCAGGCCTCGCGGAGATTCATGTCGAGGCAGGTCGGGATATTGGCGTAGTCGATGCCGTCGCGACGGCTGAGGGCCTCAACCTCTGACCTGATGCCCTGAGGGTCCCAGTTGTCATCTCCGCGGAGGAGGTTGTAGCTATTGTAAAGCACTGAACCGTCATCCTTTACGAGTCTGTAGGCATAGAGTTGCGCCTTCTGGTCGAGGACTACGGTATTGTACGGCTTTGCAGCCCCTACAAAGGCAGGATTGCCGTCGAGAGTCACATTGTACTGGTAGCAGCGCAGCCACTCCTCCGGACGGAAGGTCCAGGCAAGCTGCACGGTCCTGCCGGCGTGGTAGCGCACATCCACGATATTGTGGCGGCCAACTCCCTTGCTGAGAGCCTGCACAGCCTCTCCGTGGCAGACATTGAAGTCGCAGTCCATAAAGGCGGCGCCGTAGCGGTCCACTCCGCCGAAAGGCTGCCTGCCCCAGAAGTCGAGGTCGCAGCCGATGTGCACGGCGGTGCCGTTAAGCGAGTCATCGGTGCTCTCGAAGTGGCAGTTCACGAAAAGCGTCCTCTTGGAGCCGCTGAGCGGGGTGAGGTTGAGACGGGAGTCGAACCTTACATTCTCCGCATAGACGCGGTCGCCGTGGCAGAACGCGAGCTGCGCCTGGGTGATGGCGGAGTTGCGCTTTGCGCGGTTGAGGCTCGGGTCGCGCGGATAGACAAGGTCGATATTGCAGTAGTTGCCCATCGTCAGATCCTTGACAGTCAGGCCGTTGCCGTAGAAGTCAAACATCGTGAAGTTGCCCCTCGCGCCCTGGGTCTGCCCCCTTGCGGAAGCGAGGACCACGTCGCGCGGGTCGGTGCAGATGCCGAGCAGCTGCAGAGCTTCGCAACGCACTTCAAGCCCGATCGGGGCGCCCTGCCCCGGCTTGGGGGTGCGCATCTCCGGGTCGTCCGGATCGTCAATCCAGTACACTCCCGGGGCGATATACACCCTCATCGGGTCGGCAGGCGTGCCGTCGGTAAGGTGCGACATCGCCTCGTTGAAATCCGTGAACATATACGGGGACACGGAGACCTCCCCCTCGCTCAGGCTCCCGTCCACATAGAGGGCGTGAGGTCCGAGTTCTACCATATTTCCCTTATAATCAATCGTCTGCGCCCCGAGGGAAAGGCTTGCGAGGAGCAGGGAAAGCGCTATCAGTCTTTTCATTTCACTGCAGTTATTCTAAGCAGGAGATATGGGGTCTTCGGGAGCCATATCTTCTTGTGGTTCTTGTCATAAAGCCGGTAATCATCGACTTCGCCCAGTTCGAAAACCTCCGATACCGGAGTGACGGTCATCCCCCAGGTGTCGATAATCTCGACCTTGTAGCGGTTGCCCGCCTGGGCTTTGGCGTAGCGTGCGCACTTGGCCGGGAGGTTGAAGCTCCAGGAAGCGGGCATCTGCTCGCCGAAATAGATGTAGTAGTTGCCCTCGCCGTCGGTAGCGGTCTGGTGGTCGCGGCTCGTGTCGGCGAGTTCGAGAGGGCGATTGATGCCCGAGAGAATGTCCAGGGTGAAGCCTATCCTCTTCCAGCTCTCGCCTCTCCAGTTGCCGCCCTTCGCCCAGAAGATGTCGTCGAAGTCGCCTTCCTCATACTGATATGCCTCGCCGTGAGTCACATAGGTGCCCACGAGCAGGCCCTGCCAGATGCGGTGGAGCATCTCCTGTCCGCTGAGCCGGCCCCAGCGGGAAGTGAGGTTGCCCTCATAGCATACCTCGTCGAAAATCACAGGCACAGGGTATATGTTGCGGACCGTGGCGGCCCTGCCGAAATCCTCCACCGGAGCCTCGTCCTGGATGCTGGCGTGCGTGAGGCCGCCCTGCCAGAGCGGATAATACCTTGCCGTGCTGCCGTGGATGGAGCAGAGGTGACCGTAAGGGTCGTCCTCGCCCACGCGGGCGATCAGCTCGGTCCAGTCCCCGGCGCTCTTCGCCTTGCAGTAGTCATACTCGTTGGCGAGCGACCACCACACGTTGCGGAACGACGCGACCCTCGCCTCGAAGTAATCAAGGTAGGCGAGGTTGGCGCTCTGAGGCATCTGGTCGAAGCCCCAGAACCCCTTGTCGTAAGGGTGGAAAAGTATAAGGTCGGCCTCGATGCCGAGCGCCGCCATACGGTCGAGCAGGTATTCTATGTGCCTGAAATACTCCGGGTTGGGACGGCTCAGGTCAAAGCCTTCGCCGCTCTTCTCGAACGGCAGCAGGTCGGGAATTTCGCGGCAGAGCGGGTAGTATTTCGGGAAAACGCACATCCTCACCTTGTTGAAGCGGGCCGCTTCCAGGGAGAGGAGGGTATTCTCCTGACGCTCAGCGCTCTGGTGCATCCAGCTGTAGGCAGTGGTACCGAGCGGGTGGAACACGGTGCCGTCGGCGTAGCTGAAGCCGTGGACATTATCCGGGCTTACCCTCACCGGGCCGTGGTTGCCCTCTGAAGGGGCGACGCAGTCAAATGAGCCCTTCTTCCCCTTGAGGGCTGAAACTGAACTCCTGGTGACGAATGTCCACCTGCCCTCGGTCTGAGGCATGAAACGGACCTTGAATACCCCGTCGCCATCGTAGAATCCCCTTACCTCCTGCTTCTCGGAGCCGTTGGTAAACACGGCCGAAAACTTGACATCGAAGGGGTTGCCCTTGACGGAAGCGGTGCAGGAGTATTCGAAGCGCCCCCATTTCTCGACGCTCTCCTGAGCGCCGAGGGAAAGGCTGAGCAGCATCAGGGCTGCTATCAAAAATCTGCGCATACTATTCGAGAACTCTGTACTTGAAGTTGCTGAACTTGACTTCGCCCTTGCCGGCGGCCATCAGGCCCGGAAGCATGCTCTGGAAGTCGTGGAAAGTGTTGTGGTTGAAGCCGGAAATCTCCATGCCCCAGGTCTCCCTTGTCCAGTTCTTCCCGTCGAGGCTGTAGTAGCCCGTAATGACCTGATTGTCATTGCGGATGCGGAGCCAGATGTGCTCTACATCAGGAAGCTTGGTGCGCACGCCGCCCTTGTCACGGCGGAAGCGCATCGTGCCTCTGTCGCAGATGCCGGCCCCCACATAGAAGCGTGAGTCATAATAGATTACAAGACCCGCAACAGCCTCCGGGCTGCGCTCTATCTCCACCTCGAACTCGTAGGCGTGGTCGCCGGCGACGAACATAAGCGGAGCGGAGTCGGCAGGGCAGGTGCCCGTAGCCTGAAGAGTCAGCACGCCGTCAGAAATGGAAGCGCGTGCCGGGTCGAAATCCTTGTAGTATTTCCAGTCGAGACCCACGCGGAACTCTCCGAGATGCGCCTTGCGGTCGGTAGGGTTGAGAGGGAGCGGAGCGGCGATCGGACCTGCCACATCCACTCCGGTGGACTTGAACCAGCCGTCCTTGTCAAGCTCCACAGGCTCCAGGAGGGTCTGGCGGCCCAGGCCGGTAAATCCGTTCTCGTAAGAGTGGTAAACTACATACCAGCGCCCGTCAGGGGTGTCGATAAGGGAGCCGTGTCCCTTTGACCACCAGCGGTCTGTGGCGTTCCAGGTGCGGACGAGCGGGTTGTAAGGAGAATTCTCCCACGGCCCGTCGAGGCTCCTGCTGCGTGCGACGACGACCATATGGCTGGTTGGAGGGCCGGCGGTGCCGCCTTCAGCGCTGATGTAGTACCACCAGTCGCCTATCTTCTTGAGCTTAGGTCCTTCGAGGCACATTCCCTCGGTTACCCAGTCTTCCGGATATACCCAGCCGTCATATACATGCTCGAGCGTGCCTTCCACGGTGTCGAGGCCGTCAGGGGTCAGCTGCTTGCGCCAGCCGCCGCTCACGAAGAGCCACTTGGTGCCGTTCTCGGCCACCGCGATACAAGGGTCTATCTGCCCGATATGCAGGTCGATAGGCTCGCTCCACGGACCGTAAGGGCTGTCGGCGGTAACCACCCAGTTGCCCCTTCCGTGGACAGTGAAATAGATGCGGTAGGTCCCGTCGACCTTGGAGATGTCAGGTGCCCAGACGCTGCCGAGGTAGGTGTGCAGGGCATAGCTGATCGGCTCCCAGTTGACGAGGTCGGTGGAGTGCCAGACGATGAGGCCCGGGTTGTAGTCGAATGAGGAATGGGTCATGTAGTAGTCGTTCCCGTCCCTTAGGATCGTCGGATCGGGATAGTCCCCTCCTAGGATCGGATTGGTGTAGGTGCCGTTCGGCGCCTGGGTGCCTGTGCTGCAGGCGGTAAAAAGCAGCGCGCAGGCAAGGATGGTGGCAATCGGTTTCATATATGTGCTATAACTGTTTGATTCTGAGCATCAGATATGGTCTCTCCGGCAGACGGATGCCGCGGCCCTCCTTGTCGGCGACGCGGTAGCGGCCCGGCTTGCCGGTCTCGAATACGGTCGGGCATTCGGTGACGGTCATATTCCAGGTGTCGAGTATCTCCACCTTGAAGCGCACGCCCTCGCCGAGCTTGGAAGTGCCGGGGCGGTTCTTCACCGGCAGGTCAAACTCCCACTCTGAAGGCATCTCGCGCCCGAAATAGACAAGATAGTAGCCGTCGCCCGGGGAGGAAGTCCTCTCGTCCCAGCTGAGGTCGGCGAGTTCCAACGGACCCGGCAGGTCCTCGAGTATGCTGCGCAGGAACTTGATTCTCTTCCAGCATTCGCCGTGGAACTCCCCGCCGTAGGCGAGGAAGTTGGTCATCGACTCGCTGTCGGAGCCTTCGGAGATGTTATAGCATTCAGCGTGAGTGACATAGGCGCCGCCCATAATGCCGTTGTACATCCTGCGGAGCTCCTCCTCCCCGCTGAGGTTACCCCAGCGGCTGCCCACATTGCCCTCGTAGCAGACCTCGTCGAACAATACCGGCTTGTGATAGATGTGCTTGACGATGGCCGCCCGGCCGCGCTCCATCACCGGAGCGTGGTCCTGGATACTGGCGTGGGTATATTCAGGCTCCCAATAGTCGGCATAAGTGGCTGTGTATCCGTGGATTGAGAGAAGATGCCCATAAGGGTCGCCGCTGCTCACGGCCTCGGCGAACTTCGGCCAGTCCCCGAGCGGAATTTTCGTCACCCCGTCGAACTCGTTGGCGAGCGACCACCATATATTGCGGAAGGCGGAGTAGCGCGCGGTTATGTACTTGAGGTAGCGGAGGTTGGCCTCGAGAGGCATCCTGTCGAAGCCCCAGCGTCCGCCGTCGTAAGGGTGGAAGAGGATGAGGTCGGCCTCAACTCCTATCCCGCGCAGGGCGGCGATGCGCTCCTCGACATAGCGGAAGTACTCCGGGTTGAAGCGGGTGTAGTCCCAACTGCCGCCAGGAAGCTTCTCGAAAGGATAGACCTCCGGGTATTCAATCGGCAGGTTGTGCAGGAAGAAGAGCATCCTGATCTTGTTGAATCCTGACTCCTGCAGCGAGGCTATCGTCCTCTGCGGGAAGTCGCCCGGCACATGCATCCAGTCATAGGAAGTCGTGCCTACGGGGTGGTAGAGCGTGCCGTCGGCGTAGCGGAAAGCAGTGCCGTCGGCGTGAACGGGACCGTGGTTGCCTTCGGACGGAGCGGTGCACACAAAGGCGCCCTTCTTCCCCCTGAGGGCGGAAACGGAACTCTTCGTTACATAGCTCCAATTTCCCTCAGCCTGAGGCATAAAGCGGACTTTGAAAACCCCGTCGCCGTCATAGAATCCCCTTACCTCCTGTTTCTCGGAGCCGTTGGAGAACACGGCCGAGAGGCTTACATCGAAAGGATTGCCCTTGACGGAAGCCTGCAGCGAAAGCTCGTAGCAGCCCCATTTTTCCACCTGCGGACTCTGCGCCGCCAGAGGCAGCACAGCGAGAAGGGAAAGTATTGAAATTATAAATTTATGCATGCTTCGAATTTACTAATTATTTATGACCTTTTCAGCACCTTCGCTCCAGATTGTGATCGGGGCGGAGATGCCGGACGGGTAAAGCAGCGTGTATTCGTGGATTATCTGCTGCGGCGGGATGTGCTTCTGCTGCAGCGGAGAGGTGGTCCAGAGCTTCTGGCTGGACGGCACGCCCGCCTTGTCGCCCACGAGACGGTTGCGCCACGGGTTGGTGACGGTGATGACGAGCTCGTTGCGGCCCTCCCGCACATAAGGGGTGATGTCAGCCTTGTAATAAGGGTCCCAGATGGTTTCGAGAGTATGGCCGTTGACGCTGAGCTGCGCCGTGGAGCCGAAGGCAGGGATGGAGATCAGCACCCTGCTGCCGTTGCGGACAAATCCCTGAGGCAGAGTGGCTTCAGTGCGGTAGGTTATGACTCCGGAATAGTATTTCACTATCGGGTCGAGCGCTCCGGTCAGGTTTCGGAAGCCGCCTATGTTGACCGTGCCTATCATCGGCTCGTCCTCGAAGGTCATGGTGCCGACGGTGCCGTTGAGCACGACACGCGACGGGGCCGCTATATCTACCCTGCTGGAGAGCACATCGGAGTATCCGAGCACATAAGAGCCGGCCTGAAGGCTGCGGAGATGGATTTCCCCGTCGCCGCCGCGGTAGGCTTCCGGCAGGGCGCGGCTGAAGTCGCCGGTCTCGTTAGGGAAGAGGATGTCGCCCTCCACGCTGATGAGGCGCCGGATGTGCTGCTGCCTGTCGCCGCCCTTGCGGAAGACGACGAACACGCCCTGACGAGGCTGGAGGCTCATCGGGACTATGGTGCGGCCCTCGCTGTTGATATACATCATCTGCTCGCGGGTCACGCCGGACATCGGGTCCCAGATCTCCGGGCGGCCGTTCGGGATGTCGAAGCTCGCCTCGAAATTGATTGCGGAGGAGTTGTCCTTGTTGACCACATAGTAATAGTCAAGCTCGCCCTCGGCCTTGTGCGTGTAAAGTATGTCGTTGATGTTCACGCCTTTGACGCTGAGGTCAGGAGAGAACGCCCTGGTAAGGGACTTGAGGTCGGTGATGACCTTGCCTCCGTCCCAGAGGCGGTCTGCGATGGCGCGGAGCTCCGCGGTCTCAGCCTCGTGGTTGACAAGGGAGAGGGTGGAGACAGGCTTCTGCCCGTAGATTATGGCTCCCCCGTCAACGAGCTTTTCGATGCAGCGTATGGTCTCGATATCCATCCTGTCGCCGCGGAGCATCATATATTTGAACGGATGCTTCCCGTCCAGCCAGAGGCGGCCGTCCCGGACGCTGATGCGGTCCAGGAGGGTTTCCTGGTTGATATACTGGAACTTGGTATTGGCAGGGAGGAGCCGCTCGAGTTCGGATTCCTTGAGTTCGGCGTTAGGCAGGTTGTCGCCCATATAGACGAGGGCGTCGCAGCGCTTGTCGCCAGCCTGGAGCATATACTGGATGCGCGCCTCGGTAGCGAAGAAGCCGTCGGAGTAGTTGAACCAGAGGTTGTTGCGGTTGAAGGTCTGGCCATAGATTCCGAGAGTAACGCCCGGACGGCGGTCGGTAGGCTGGTGCACATAGCTGTGCAGTATCATCTTGTTGACGCCGAGCGTATAGACCTGGTCTCCATAGAGTTTAAGGTCAATCGGGGAGTCGCTGTAGAGCGCCATTCCGGTGAATGCTTCGCTGCCGATGACCGGCTTGCCGTAGATGAGCGGCACGTGGTGAGGGATGGAATGGCCGGTGTAGTTGCCCGGGGTGTGGGTGATAGGCCATTCGCGGTACTCGCTGGCCTGCGCCCAGAACTCCGTCATCGGCACATCGCAGTATTTGTAGGATTTGAGCACATCCACAGGAGGCATTGAGGAGCCGCCGTAGATGCCCTCGGAGTAGAGTTTCATGCCCGCGCGGTGGCAGAGGTCGGCGAGGTGCTCGAAATAATTTTCCAGCACCAGTTCGCCGCGCGTCTTGTCGAAGTCGTGCGTGAACGCGTCGGAGAGCTCCTTGCTTGCTATCCGCTCGCCGCAAAGCACCGGGATGTAAGGTGTAAGGTCATAGCCGCGCCTGCTGTGGAACTCCTCGGGCAGGGCCGCGGTCCAGTTCTGCTGCCCGCACTCCCAGCTGTCCACGAGGAAGTAGGTGAATGTCTTGCCGCTGTACTCCCCTGCAGCCTCGATGAGCTTCTGCGGATAGGCGGCGAAATGCACATTGAGCGCGGTGGTATCCATCTTGTCGCACTCCAGGCCCACTCCCTGCGGGGAGGCCGGGTGGTTGAACTTGCCGTTGGAGGTGTAGCCGAAGCGGATTACGGTCCAGTTGCCCTTGGGGGCGGCCCACTTCAGCGTGCCGTCCGGCTGCATCCTGTCCGTGAGGTCCAGCACGGCGTCGGCGGAGGCGATGGCGACTCCCGGAGCGCTGTCCCAGACTCCCCTCTCGCCCTTCTGCAGCAGGCAGAGCTCGCTGAGGGTCGTGGCGGAGAGCTTCTCGTTGATTGTCAGCTTCCAGTGTCTGGAACTTGTCTTGGGGAAGGAGAGCTTCTGCAGGGAATTGGCCGAGGTCGGGAATACCGTAGCGACCTCAGAGTAGTTCTGTCCGTCATCGGAGACTTCAATCTTTACCGGAATCGGGAACTTGGCCGCGGAGACCAGGATATAAATCTGGAGCTGCTCGGCCGTGAACGGCTTGGCGAAGTCCAGTCGGACAGTCTTGTCGTCGCTGAGCGTCAGCCCGGTGGTCGGGTTGCCATCGATGAGGATGTCCGCCGGGAACTCGTCGAAAAGGTCGAGATGGCGGGTCTCGTCGTGGTATTTGTGGCTCTTGATTAGAGTCTCGAGCGGGTATCCGCCGTTGGCGGTAATGGCAGGGGAAGCCTGCACAAATGAGTTCGGGGCCGCGTCGCGGTAGGCCACGACCTTCACGTCACGGTAGAATCGCTCCTTGAAATAAGGCTTGGCAAGGCTGACGCTCTGCTCGCGCCCGTTGCCCTTTACGAAGGTCTTGCGCCAGGTGTACTGCTTCATCGAGAGCTCCGGGGTAATCCACGGGCCGCCGCTCTCGCTCCAGCCGTCGCAGTTGGCGGCTCCGATCTCGATGCCGAGCCTGTCGGCCTCCTCGACGGCGTGGCGGAACATTGCGAACCACTCCGGGCTGTTGAACTTGACGTTCTGGCAGCCCTCCACTCCGATCAGGCGGTAGATGTTGAGCACGGTGGCGTTGGTGATGCCCTGGGCCTTCATGGCCTCAAGGTCCTTGGTGATGCCTTCGCGGGTTATGTCGCCGTCCATCCAGTGCCACCAGGCAGCGGCGTGGTTCTCCGGGCTCGGGGCGTTGAAGCCCTCCGGGGAGATGCCGGTCTGCGCCGGGGCACAGATTGCGGAAGCGCAAAGCAGTGATATTGCGGTTATTGTCGAGCTGAATCTCATATATGCAGGTTTTTACAAAAGGTGACCTGCAACCACGATTGAGTCACAGGTCACCTTTAGTTTAAATGAATCTATCGACTACTGCTGCGGGAGTCCATAGCCGTTGGTAACATTACCATTGGACTGCTGGATGGTCTCGAGCGGAATAGGATGATAGTAGAGAGGAACCTTGGAGAGTTCGATACCGGAGACGATGTTGTAGTCGAAGAGACCGTCTTTGCCTTCAATCATATCGTGACCCCAGCTGGTCTTGGTGTAGCCTGCAGCCTCGAGCTCGGCAATCTTCGCGTCGGAGAGCTTCTCGAAGAGACCCTCAATGGCGAGGTTGTGCTCGGTGCCTGCTACGACGCTTGCTACGGTAGAGATGCTGGTGTAGTCATATACACCTCTCCAGCCCGGAGTGAGGGCGGCGTTGCTCTTGTCGGCATTGTAAGTGTTCTGGGCGACGCCCTTGCCGCTAAGGTCAACGAGCTTGGTCCATACATATGCAGGCATGGTCCTGCCGTTCTCGAAGGTGTAGTAGCCGTTGGCCTCGATGCCTTCGATGACCTTCTTGAGCTCGGCGCGGGCCTTGAGGCAGTACTCAGGGAAGAATCCGGTACGGATTTCGGAGAACTTGATATTGCCTTCTCCGAGGGTCTCGCGCTTGTACTCTGCGAGGACAGCCTCCACGAGAGCATCTCCGGAGAGTCCTGAAAGCCTGTGGGCGGTGTCGCCGAATGCACGGTCACGCAGCTGGTTGAGCATGTCGAGAGCTTCAGTATTTTCGCCGAGAGCGGCGTCAACCTCTGCAAGCTCGAGCATGGTGATAGGCACACGGAAGAAAGCGTAGTTCATTCCGGAGTTGCGGCACTTCACCACGTAAGGCTCTGCCATCTTGTTGATATCCCACTTGTTGATGGCGATGCCACCCTTGAGGCGGGAGCCGGACTTGAAGTTGACGATAGCCTCAGAGCCCTTGCCGTCGGCTCCGGTAACGACTGCGGAAGCGTCCCAGCGCTTGTCGCCGTCTTCGTAGCCGGTGTAGTAGAAGCTAGGGACCACGCGGATACCGCCGAAGACCTTGCAAGGTGCTGCGTTCTTGGTTGCGCCGTCAGAAGGGCGGCCCTGTGAGTACGGACGCTCTGCGTTGCCGAGAGCGACCTGATGGCCGACCTCATAGAGGGACTCAGGAGACACCTGCTGGTCCATGATGTACTGGAAGCCTCTCTGGAACGGGTTGTCGGCGTATGAGCGGTCGTCGCTGGTAAGAAGCCTGCTGGTACCCTTGCGCTCGCCGAGGACCTTGCGGAGGTAGGTCTGGGCCTCCTTGTAGTAGTTCTGCCAGTCGCTGCGGCGGGCATAGTCTGCGGAGGTGTTGGAAGTGTAGTTCTTGGAGTCGAACTTCACGTCGCCGTAGAGGCCGTCCACATCGGTGCGGATGGTCTGGTAGCCGCCTGCGAAGAGGTTGGCCTCGGCAATCACCTGGTTGGCGAAGGTGCGGCTCATCCTCTCAGCTGTGATGTTGCCTTCTCCGAGGTCATACATCCTAGGCTCGACTTCCTTGACTTTGGCGATGACTGCATCGAGGATGTCGAAGCGGGAAGTGAGGGTGTAGTTGTCCACAACCTGGTTCTCGTTTCCGAAAGGAACGTCGCCGAAATGCTTTACAAGCTCGAGGTAGCAGTAGCCCCACATGGTCCAGGCCTCGCCGTAGAGCTGGGTCCAGTCATTGGTGCCGTCAGCGTTGATATATTCGTCCTTGGCCTCGATGATGCCTGCGATGCGGGCGCATCTTGCAAGGATAGTGTAGAGGTTGTTGAACTGGCTGCTCTTGTCATTGACGCCGCACTCCTGAGGGCGGAGGTAGCCGAGACGGCCGTTGTTGGAGTTCGCCTCAGGATAGTACTCTACATCTGAAGCGGAGTCGTTCCAGTTGTAGTTGCCGCCCGCCGCTACTCCACGGTAAGTGGCATAGCAGTATGAGAGGGTCTTGTAGGCCTCGCTGACGGAAGAGGTGACGAAGGTGTCGTCAGACTTGTTAGGAGAGCTTACGGTCAGATAGCTGTTGCACTGGGTAAAGATGAGGCATCCGGCCAGAGCTATCAGAGAATATAATATCTTCTTCATTGTCTTTCAATATTTTAGAATCCCAGATTAAGTCCGAGGACGAATGAGCGTGCACGAGGATATGCGCCGTAGTCGATACCAGGAGTAGGATAGTTGTCATTCATACTGTCGTTGGTGCTGACTTCCGGATCAAGTCCTGAGTACTTGGTGAGAGTGAACACGTTGTAAACGGAAGCGTAAATCCTGAGGGAGCTGATGTGCATCATCTTCGCGAACTTGGTGCTTGACGGCAGGGTGTAGCCGAGGGTCATCGTGTTGAGACGGAGGTAAGAGCCGTCCTCGATACCGAGGGTGGAGACGATACCGTTCTCGTTGTAGAAGAGAGGCAGGGTCGCATTGGTGTTGGCAGCTTCGAGCTGCTCAGGAGTCTCAAGACGGACGAGCTGGCCGTTCTGGTCGATGTCGTAGATCTTGTAGGAATTCTTGAGGAGAGCGAGGTGGTTCTCATATACGCCTGACTCCTTGTATCCGTTAAGGGAGACGAGCTTGCTGATATTGTAGATCTCGTTGCCGACGCTGTAGTTGAAGTACAGGCCGAGGTCCCAGTTCTTATAGTTGGCGTTGATGTTGAAACCGCCGGTGAAGAGAGGGTTCATGTCGCCGATGAAGGTGTAGTCCTTGTCATCAACGGTGCCGCTGCCGTCGGTATCCACGAACTTGACCATACCAGGGTATGCGTTCTGTCCGGTAGGAGTCCTGCCTTCCGCACCGTGGAATACTCCGGTAATGTTGGCGCTGAGGTCAGGAACGCCCTCCTTGAGGGTATAGATGCCGTCTGCATAGGTAAAGTCGTCGGTGGTGTAGAACCCGTCATAGGTAAGACCGCGGACGAGACCTACAGGCTTGCCGACTTCGAAACCGTAGTCATTGCCAGGGTTGCCGCTGTGGAACCAGGATGAACCGTACCTCGTGGAGATGTTGTCTGCGAGGGCATCAATGTTGTTGCGGTTGAAGTTGATGTTGGCGCCTACTGAGAGTCCCCAGTCACGGGTCTCGACGATGGTGCCGTTGAGCGAGAGCTCGACACCCTTGTTGGAAGTCTGGCCCACGTTGTCGTAGGTGGAGGTGAATCCGGTGATGCCCGGGATGGTCACGTTCATGAGGAGGTCCTTGGTAGTGTTCCAATAGAGGTCGAGGCTACCGCTGAGGCGTCCCTTGAGAACTCCGAAGTCGATACCGAGGTTGCGGGTGATGGTGGTCTCCCACTTGAGGTCAGGGTTGGCCATTGAAGAGGCGAGGTCGTAAGAACCGTAAGCCTGTCCGCCGATCACTGAAGATGAGGTGCTGCTCTTCCAGGTCTGAGACCAGAGGTCGGCACTGATGCCGTCGTTACCTACGGAACCGTAGGAGAGACGGAGCTTGAGGTCGTCGAGCCAGTCGGTCTCCTCCATGAATGGTTCGTCGCTGACACGCCATGCGAAAGCGGCTGCAGGGAAGTATCCCCAGCGGTTGCTAGGAGCGAACTTGCTGGAAGCATCGGCACGCATCGTAAGGGTGAAGAGGTAGCGGTCGAGAAGGCTGTAGTTCACGCGCCCGAAGAATGAGACGATCCTGGTCGGAGTGGTGTAGCCGGAGGAGATTATATCCGTAATCTTGAGAGTGGATGCGTTCTGGTCGAACTGGCTGATCATCGTGAAGGCGTTGTCCTTGGTGTAGTTTGCAGGGAAGTGGTCTGCCTTGATGGTCATTGAGCTACCCTGGGAATCAGTCATTTCCTGTCCGAGGAGGATGTTGAAGCTGTGGGCTTCGCCGAGCTTGAACTGATAGTTGAGGGTGTTGGTCCAGCGCATGTAGGATGAGTTCGCGTTGTAGAGGGTAGCGGCACCTGCATAGAGCTTCTCTCCGGTAGCGTCGTCGAGGTAGCTGCTCGCGGTGGCGCCGGTCCAGGTCTTGTTCTGCTGGTAGGTGCGTGAGAGGGAGAGGTCAGTGTGGTATGCGAGTCCCTTGATGATGTTCCAGTCGAGGGAAAGGTTGCCGCGGAGGTGCTGACGGTTGCGGAGAGGCTCGTAGTCGAGAATCATCTCATAAGGGTCGTAAGCGTCCCAGAGGGAAGACTTGCCGTACTGCTCGACGGCGCCCTCGCGGTAGGCTGCGGTGTCGCCGAGGATGTCCTTGTTGGCGATAGGACGGAACCTGTAGGCAGAAGAAAGGGTTGAGCCGCTGCGGCTGCTTGTTCCTTCGTAACCCATTGAGGTAACGTCAACATAGCGCAGGTCGAGACCGAGTTTGAGGTTGTCGCTGATCTTCTGGTTGACCTTGAGGGAAACGTTTGCCCTCTTGTTGTATGAGTTGATCTTCATACCGTCCTCGTCGTTGTAGTTGACGGAGAAGAGCACCTTGGTCATGTCGGTACCGCCGGACACTGAAAGGTCGTGGCTGTGGGAGAATGAGTTGCCGTAGATCTTCTTCTGCACGTCATACTTCTCCACATCCTTGTAGCGGTTGATGTCGCCGTATTCGCCGATGCCGAAGAGCTTGGTGAAAGGCTCGGTGTAGTCGGAGCCGTTGGCCGCTGCATTGGCCCATACATAAGAGAGATAATCGTATGGTCCGAGTGCATCGATGTACTTGGTAGGGGTGTTGAGCTTGGCGTAGCCGTTGTAGTTGACTTTCACCTTGCCTTCCTTGGCGCCCTTGGTGGTGATGAGGATAACGCCGTTGGCACCGCGCGCACCGTAAATGGCAGTTGAGGAAGCGTCCTTGAGGACGTCGATGGACTCAACCTGGTCTGAAGGGATGTCGCTGAGGGTTCCGGATACGCCGTCGATGAGGATGAGAGGGTCGTTGGACTGGCTGATGGAGCCGCCTCCGCGGACGCGGATGTTGATGCTGGCGTCAGGACGGCCGTCCTGTGATACGACATTCACACCGGCGAGCTTGCCCTGGAGAGCCTGGGCCACGTTGGACACAGGGGTGGAGGCCAGCTGCTTGGCGCTGACTGAAGAAACGGAACCGGTGAGGTCACGCCTCTTGACGGTCTGATAACCGATTACGACCACATCGTCGAGGTAGAGGGAGCTCTCCTCGAGGGTGATGTTGTAAACAGACTGACCTGCAGTCACTTTGACCTTGACATCGGTGTAACCGATGCAGGATGCTACGATGGTGGAATTTGCAGGGACTGAGAGGGACCAGTTGCCGTCGATGTCGGAGATGACACCGTTGGTGGTGCCTTCGACAACGATACCGGCGCCTATTACAGGCTCGCCCTTAGTGTCTCTGACTGTTCCTGAAACATTCTGCTGTGCAAATGCAACTCCTCCCGTCAGAACGGCGCAAAGAATTGACAGCAAAGCACTTCTGAGATGTGTTTTCATCATGAGAAACTTTAAAATTGGTTATATGGTATTGTATTTTAGCGGTACAATCGGGTACAAAGGTAATTAAAAATTATAAAAGAAAAAGCGCTGAGTTTTAAAAAGATTTTAATAACTCAGCGTTTTTATTCATAAAAATATGTCCCGCAACAATTTAGAAAAGTGAAACCAATACGAAGAGCCAGTGGGCGACGAAGGCGGCGGCGAGACCGCCGATGGTGTGGGCAAGAATGGCCTTCGGGGTGAGCTGGCGGTATCCGAGGGCGTCGAGCATGGCGGTGTGGGTGCTCAGGAAGCCGCTCCAGCACATGCCGATGGCGGTAAATACGGCGATGGCGTTGCCGTCGGCCCAGCCGTTGGCAACGAAGTTCGGCACAAGGCTGAGCGCAGCGCCCACCGCACCGAGCGAGGTGATAGGGAACGCGACGAGATGCGGATCCTTGAAGCCGAAGAGAGCGTTGAAGACGAAGTCAATCTTGTCCGCGAGCCACGGCAGGACTTCGACTCCCTCGTAGGCTGCGCCGGTGTAGGTGCCGTCGGCGGAAGGGCCGAAGGTCAGGATCATCACGAAGGTCGAGATGATGAGCACGCCCGGGATGATGGACATGCCCACCTCCACTCCGTTGCGGCCTCCGTCAAGCAGGCAGTCCAGGATTCTCGTGAAGCGGGAGCGGTGCTCTTCCTTAGCCTGCTCCTCGACTTCCTCGGTGGTAATCTCGCAGGCATCTTCGTATTTGAAGTTCGGGTAGGACTTGAGAATGAAGTGCTGCATGAGCCGCGTGGATACTATGCAGCCCGCTATGGCTCCCGCGAGGCCGATGAGCGGCTCCTTGAAGAAGCCCTGTCCCATCATGAACACTATGACTATCAGGCCCATACCGAAGGCGGTACCGAAGTTGGTCAGCGAGATGAACTGGTATTTCTTGAAGTAGCGGCTGAAGCGCTTGTCCTTGGAGAGTGAGATGATGGCCGGGTTGTCGGAGAGGAAGGTCATCACCGCGCCGAGGGAGGCGACTCCCGGCAGGTTGAAGAGCGGCTTCATCAGCGGGCGGAGGAGCTTCTCAAGCAGGGATACCACTCCGAACTCGGCGAAGAGGCTGCTGAGCGCGCCCATCAGCACGCAGATGGACATCAGGTAGAAGACGGTGTTGAGAAGAAGGTCGTGGGCCGTCTTCATCACGGTGTTGAGCATGTTCGCCATCCCCATCGAGATGCCGAGATAGGCGAAGAATCCGATTACGAGTACAAGGCAGGCCACCCCTCCCGGGAGATGGAACGAGCGCTTCTTGCGGGTATTGTTCATAGTGTCATTAAAAATGTGCACTAAGATAGTGCTTTTACCCGTAAAAAAAAATCGGAGACAGTGTACGCTGTCTCCGATTTCAGATAGTATGGCCAGGAGGCCTATTTGAACTCCATCCACCTAGGGTCGCCGATGCCCTTGGTGTAGATTTCGTGGTTGCGAACCTGGTCGGTATTGTTGTAGTAGAGACCGTCAAGGTTGTCCACGGAGTGCATGTCGATGTTGTTCATATTTTCATTGGCCTTGTGAGGCGGGTTAGGATTCTTCATCAGCTCGGTCGGGGAGATAGGGTTCTCGCCCACCCTCACGATGAGGGCGTCGGCGCCCTTGAGCACACAGGTAGGATCCTTGGTGAAGAATGCGCCTGCACTGTTCTTCTTGGCGCTGAATGCGGCAGTAGTGAAGATTTTGTCATCCTTCTGCTTGGATGCATCGGAGCTGGAAGAATAGTTGTCCTCGATGTCGAAGATGACGCCTGCGGTAGAATTCATGCCTGCGGCGGACTGGATGTTCATACCCTCGAAATAGAGATTGCGGGAATCGCCTTCCTGAGCCGTCTGGATGAAGAGGTTCTTGCGCACGGTAATCTTGCTTCCGCCAGGCAGGTACTTGAGGTCGAATATCTTGCGTCCGCTTGAGCGGGTGCTGAAGTTGACGAAGGTATTGTTCTCAAGGGTGATGTTGTACTGCACGCTTGCAGGCCAGTTGAGCTGCTTGCCGTTGTCGGTGAACATACAGGTACGAGGAGAATCGTAGAAGGTGTTGTTGCGGACTACGAGGTTCTTGTAGATGTTGGACTTAGGGTCCTTGCCGTCACCTGCGAACCAGGCGTATCCGCGGCCGTTGTTGTCGTAGTAGCCGCAGTTGTAGAAGAGGCAGTTCTCGATGATTATGTTCTCGAATACCTTGCGCTTCGAGCCCTGCACGCGGATGAATCCGCGGACCATCCTCTGGAAGGTGCAGTTGCGGATCTCGAGAGCCGAGAAGGTCACAGCCATACCGTTGGAGTACATGTTGGCGAAGTAGTTGCCCGTCGCTCCTGATGCTCCGGCGAAGTTCTGCGCCATAGGGCAGTCGAAGTCGATGCCTTCGAATATGAGCTTCTTGACATTGATAGGAGCGTCACTCTCGCCCAGCTGCGGCTGGCGTCCGAACATGAAGTTGCACGGAGAGCCCTTGCCGTCGGTACCTGCGGAGAGTCCTCCGAGGTAAACCTTGGCGCGGAGGCCCTTGGCGAGGTCGGACTCGCGGGTGCGCATCGTGAAGCCCTTGCAGAGGGTAGGGTTGTTCTTGAAGTAGTATGCCTTGCCGCCCTCGAGCTCGTAGATGGTGCCTTCGGCGAGTTCGGCGTTGTTGGTGTACTTGATGAGTATGCTGTCGAGGCACATCGCTTCATATTCCACCGCTCCGGGGATGGTGTCCTGCTGCCATACCTCGTGCTTGAGGAAGATAGGATCGCCAGGTTCGCCGTCGGTGCGGACGGTGCAGGTGTTGTAGATGGCATCCACTTCGATAGGGATGTCCTCGTTCTTGGCATTGACCACATAGACGCTGTTCTGCATCAGGCCGTCGATATCGACATAGCCCCTGGCCTTGTCCTCGTCGGTGAGCTTGTAGTACTTCCACTGGTCCGGCACGGTGGCGTCAGGGTTGGTAGGCGAAGCCGCCACGGAGATGCTGTGGACTACGAAGTTCTGGTCCTCGCCCACCTCGAAGTGCTCCTTATAGTCGCCCGGGTCGCCGGAGGTAGGATAATAGAGGTCGAGGTTGAGACGGAAGGAAGTCTTGGTGATGTTGCCGATGACGACCACGTCAGGAGTGTTGTACCTGACCTCGGTGTCGAGGCCGCAGTACTCCGCCCACTGGCGGCCGTTGCCGTAGCCGTACCACTTGGAGTGGTACTCCGGGCCCTTGGTGGAGAGGGTGCGGATGGCGAAGCGGTAGCTGGTGCTGTAGTTGAGGTGCTTGATGACGAGATCGAGGCAGTCAGGCTTCACGATGGAGTCCCATACTATATTGACAGGGTTCTCCCAGTCGGAAGCGAGGCCGGAGGACACATTCGGCTGGAGGGCCATCTTGACCTCGTAGCCTGCGCAGCCCTCGACTCCGTACCAGTAGAGGTGCACGTCGTTGAGGTTCTCGACCGTACATGCGTAAGGGTCGGTGGACTTGGCCGTGTTGACCTCCATACGGAACATCGTCATAAACTCGCGTTCCGGGGCATCGTCATAGACCCCCTTGATCTCCTTGGTGCAGGAGCAGAGGGCTGCGACGGCGGCCAGAGCTATGAATATTTTTGTGTATTTCATATTTGCAGAGATTTATCAGTTATAACCGTAAGAATTCTTGTAAACTCCGGCACTGCGCTGGATGGCGGTGCTAGGATAAGGGATGATGTAGCGTACAGGAGGCAGGTCATCGACCTTAGGGTCCTCGAGAGCGCCGTCACGCACGACTTTGATGACGCCGCTCTGGTCGGCGCGGATATAGCCGTAGAACGAATAGAGCATCCTGTCCTCAGGGCAGCCGTCGGTGTCGTTGTACCATCCGAAGAGCGAAGCCTGCTTCCAGTCGCCGCCCGGGTAGAGACAGCTCTTATAGAGACAGTTGTCGTAGAAGGTCACGATGTCGAGGGTCGTATTCGGATATACGGTCACGTCGCCAGGGTTGGCCTGCTCATCCATATAATAGATGTCGTAAGGGATGGACTCCCAGAAGTTCTCGGCCTTGCCGTCGTGCAGGGAGACAGGCTCGAGGTAGTCGGAAGTTCCGACACCGTTCTCGGCCACACCGTAGTAGCGGAGGAATGACCAGTAGAGCTCCTCCGAGTACATATTGTTGCGGACAAGGTCCTTCCAGCGCATGTTCTCGCCGGCGAACTCGAACTTCCTCTCGTCAAGCACGGCCTTGAGGAAGGACTCCTTGCTGGCGCTTACCTCGCTGAGGTATGCCTCGACCTTGGCGTCATCCTCGAATGCGCGGCTGCGCACCTGACGGAGGGCGTCGATGGCCTTGGCGCCGTCAGCTCCGCCCACTCCGCCGTCAATCTCGTTGACTGCCTCGGCGTACATCAGGAGCACGTCGGCATAGCGCATATAAGGATAGTTGATGCCGGTGTTGCCCTGGCTGTTGGTGCCGAGCGAGCTGGTGGACCAGAACTTGGACCACTTGTTGTTGTAGACGGTGCGGTCGTTGAGCAGCACGGCGGTGCCGTCGTACTGGTAGTACCACAATCCGTTGACGAAGTCGCGGCGGAGGTCGTCCTCATCGAACATGAAGCGGTAGAGAGCGCTCAGGCGGGCGTTGCCGCTGGTGCCTCCCCAGATGTTCTTGCCGGAGGAGTTGCCCTCGTAGAGACCGCCTGCAGGGCCCTGGATATAGCCGATGTTGCCGGAGGCGTTCTGGGCGAACGGAATCTCGAAGATAGGGTCATCGTTGTTGACCACTATGTAGTTGCACTCGTTGACGAATACCTTGTAGAAAGGCAGGTTGAGGCTGTGCGTGCCGGATACGATCACGGAGTCGCAGTAGTCGCGGGCCGTCTTGTAGTAGTCGAGGTAGTTGTCAGGGCGCTTCATCGTGCCGTAGCTGCTGTCGTTGCCGCTGTCAGGACGGAGGGAATATCCGCCGCAGCTCAGGGCCATACGGGCTATCATCGCCCAGCAGAACTCCTTGGAAGGACGCTCGATGCCGCTGCTGAGAGCGGAGGCGAACTTCATCTTAGGGGCAATCTCCTTGAGGTCGGCAATCAGCGCGTCATAAGCCTCCTGGCGGTCGGTGACCGGGAGAAGCAGGGACTGGTTGTCGTTGGAGCCGGCCATAGGGCTCATTGAGAACGGGATGTCGCCGAAGAGGCAGATGAGGTCGTGGTAGAACATCGCCCTCATCACCTTGGCCTCGCCGAGCATCTGGTAGAGATCCTCGTCGGCGCCCTCCTTGAAGAGGTCGCAGTTCTCGAGCTGATAGATGAAGTTGTTGGCATATTCCACTCCCTTGTAGGCCGCGTTCCAGGTATTGGCTATCGCGCTGCCCTGCGAGGTGCAGTCGAAGCGGCGGTAGGAGTCGTTGGTGCTCACGTCGCTGGTGAACATCGCCATATCCACGTCGCTGTTGAGGCAGAAGGTGGTGAGATAGGCCTGCCCGTAGGTGTTGGAGTTGAGCATCTGTGCATAGACTCCGTTGAGGGCGCGGTTGATCTCGGTCGCGTCGCTGAAGACGTAGGAGTTGTCGTATTTGGACGGGGCATCCACGGTCAGGAACTGGTTGCAGGACGTGAATGCAGCAAGCGCAAGGCCTGCAATGATGATATATCTTAATTTCATATCTCTGTCCATTTAAATTAGAATGTGAGGTTCACGCCGAATACGAAACTGCGGTTGCGCGGATAACGGTTGTAGTCCATGCCGCAGGTCAGGCCCGTCTGGATATCGACTTCAGGGTCGTAGCCGGAGTAGTTGGTGAGAATGAAGAGGTTGGTCGTGCTGACATAGACGCGGAGCCTGGAAAGTCCGGCCTTCTTGACTATGTTCTGCGGCAGGGTGTAGCCCACCGTGATGTCCTGGCAGCGGAGGAACGAACCGTCCTCGATGAAGTAGGAGTGGGTGACCTTGTTGGTGACGTCGGCCGGGTTCCAGTTGGTCACGCCTTCGTTGGCGGCCTTGTAGATCTCGAGCGAGTTGTCGATCCAGTAGTTCTTGTAGTAGTTGTCGCCGGTCTCCGGGTTGTAGTAGTGCCAGCGGTTCTCGGAGAACTTACCCAGCACGTTGTAGAACTTCTTGTTGTTGCCTTCGGAGCTGGAGAGCTGGTATGCGGTGGCATTGTTGATGTCGAAGTCGCACATGAAGTTGAAGTTGACGGAGAAGTCGAAATTCTTCCACTGTCCGGAGAATCCGAAACCGCCCTGGAACTTAGGGTTGGTGTTGCCGATCACGGTGCGGTCGTATTCGTCGATCACGCCGTCAGGCTCGCCGTTCGGGCCGGAAATATCCTTGAACTTGATCTTGCCAGGCAGGGTCGCGTCGCCGGAGTTGCTGCTCTCGAACACCTTGTTGATGATTGTGCCTTCCTTAGGGACTGCGAGGAGGTTCTGCGCGAGGTCGAAGTCGAACTCGTCGAAGCTGTAGAGGCCATCATAGACGAAACCGTAGATGAGGCCCACCTCGTCGCCGACCTTGATGCAGTAGTCGTTGTAGCTTGACTTCCAGCGGTCGTTCTGGTCCCAGATCACATCGTCGGTATCGTTGAGCTTGTCAATGACGCGCTTGTTGAAGCCGAAGGAAAGGTTGCCGCTGAGGACATAGTCGCGTCCGCGGAGGATGTCGCCGTTGACGGTGAGCTCGACACCGCGGGAGGTAACCTGTCCGATGTTGCGGATCTGGCGGGTGTAGCCGGATACCGTAGGCACGTCGGAGGTGTAGAGGAGGTCGCTGGTGGTGTTCCAGTAGAACTCAGGGGTGACGGTGAGCCTGTTCTTGAAGAATCCGAGGTCGAAGGCCACGTTGCGGGTGAGCGTGGTCTCCCACTTGATCTTGGTGTTAGGGTAGGTCTTGCCGTCTCCCATATAATAGTACTGCTCTCCGAGCTCGGTAGCCTCGCCGAAGCCAGGGCCGCCGTTGGATGCGATGGTGTAGAGGAAGCGCCACATATCGTTGTCGATGCGGTTGTTGCCGACCTTACCGATGGCTGCGCGCACCTTGAGGTTGCTCACTACCGGGTTGAACTTGAGGAAGTCCTCCTCGGAAGCCACCCATGCGCCTGATACTGAAGGGAAGTAGCCCCACTGCTCACCCGGAGCGAACTTGGTGGAACCGTCGGCTCGCATCGTGAGGGAAAGGAGGTACTTGTGGTCGTAGTTGTAGTTGGCCTGGCCGAAGAATGAAGCCGTGCGGTCAGCGGTGCTGAGCGAGGTGGTCGCCTGGTACGGGGTACCGAGGTTCATGTTGTCGATGGCCTTCTCGGCGTTGACCGCGCGCGGGAAGTAGCGGTTGGCCATATAGCTGCTCTTGCTCTGCGAGCTCTGGATTTCCTGACCGAGCAGGAAGGAGAAGTTGTGCAGGTCATAGAGGTCGAAGCCGTAGGTGGCGGTGTTGGTCCAGATGAACTTCTCGTTCTGGCTTCTGGAGATGGTAGCCACAGGGAGCTTGTTGTTGGCCTGGCCGGTGGAGGTCATGGCGCCGTAGAAGCGGTTGTCGTCGGAGAAGCTGAGTCCGATGGAGCCCTCGGAACGGAACATGAATCCCTTGAAAGGCTTCCACTCCACATTCACCTGGTTGGTGATGGAGTAGCTGTGCTTCTTGCGGGTGTTCTCGGTGATATCGTTCTTAGGGTTGGTGTATTCGAATACCTTCTCGTCATCCGGGTCAACTGTTGCCGGGTCCCAGAATGCGAACTCGTGCAGGCCGTTGGTAGGACGGTAGCGGAGCACGTCGATGAGACCGCCGGTACCGAGGCTGCCCGCGCCCGCGCCGGTGTCGCGGCGGAACGAGAACTTAGGGTTGAAGTTGATGGTCAGCTTGTCGTTGAGGGTGGCGCTGAACTTGGTATTGAGGTTGGTGCGGCGCACGCCTGAGCCAAGGATGATACCCTTGTCCTCGGACTGGGTAAGGGAGATGTTGAAGCGGATCTTCTCGGTACCGCCGCCGACGGTGACGTTGGTGGAGTAGTTGAGAGGGGTCTCGCCGAGCACTTCGTCCTGCCAGTCGTGGGTAGGTGCGCGCTTATAGACATCGAGGTCCTGAGGGTTGCCGAAGTTGGCGCGGAAATACTTCGCAGCGGAGCTTCTTCCGCCGCCCGCGGCCGCCCAGTCGTACTGGTAGCGCACGAAGTTGTAGGTGTCCATCAGGTCGAGCTTCTTGGAGAGCTTGCTGACTGACATCTGGGCGTTGACGCTTACCTGCACCTTGCCGGCGAGGGCCGCCTTGGTGGTCACGATGACAACGCCGTTTCCGCCTCGGGCACCGTAGATCGCGGTCAGGGACGCGTCCTTGAGGATGTCGATGGAGGCGATGTCGGTAGGAGGGATATCGTTGATGTTGTCAGTCTGGAAACCGTCCACAATGTAGAGAGGGTCGTTGCTCTGGGTCACGGAGGTACCGCCGCGGACGCGGATGTTGATGTCCGCGCCAGGAGCGCCGTCCACCGTGGTCACCTGCACACCGGCAACCTTGCCCTGGAGGGCGACGGCCGCGGAGGTCACAGGCACTGAGGCCAGCTTGGTGCCGGAGACGGAGCCCACTGAGCCGGTGAGGTCGCGGCGGGACATTATTCCGCCATAACCGATGACAACGGCGTCTTCAATGAACATCGAGTCTTCTTCGAGCACGAAGTCGACGGTCTTCTGACCGGCGGCGAGAGGCTTCTCGACCTCTGCATAACCGATACACGAAGCTACGAGAGTGGATTTTGCGGGTACGGAAAGGCTCCAGTTGCCGTCGACGTCGCTCATCGTGCCGTTGGTAGTGCCCTTGACAGCTACCGTGGCGCCGATAATCGGCTCGCCGTTGACATCTTTAACCGTTCCGGATACCTTCTGCTGTGCATATGTCACCCCCCCCGTCAGAATTACGAAAAGTGCTGACAATAAGACACTTCTGAGATGAGACTTCATCATGAGAAAGTAATTTGGTTAAACAATTGGTTACTAGTTCCGGCCGTGCGGGCGCCGTTGACCGGCCCCCGTTTTAACGGCCATTTCCACAAATGTACGGACTAATTTCGGTATTTCCAAGTATTCTGAGATGGTTCTTGGTTTGGGTTTAGTCCTGGCTGTTTGGTCCGGCCGCTTTGTTTTGGATGTCCGGGATTTTTATTAACTTCGCAGTTTGTAACAAATAACCTTTAATCCTTATGCCCAAGATTATAACTTTCGGAGAGATAATGCTCCGTCTGTCAACGCCTGGATACCTGAGATTCGGCCAGGCAAAGCAGTACGACGCCACTTTCGGCGGCGGAGAGGCCAATGTGGCCGTTTCGCTTGCCAACTACGGAATGGACGCCAAGTTCGTCACGCGGCTTCCTGACAACGATATTGCCAAGGCCTGCGTCAAGGATCTCCGTTCCTACGGCATCGACACCTCAAGCATCGTTTACGGCGGCGACCGCCTCGGTATCTATTACCTTGAGACAGGCGCAGTTGCGCGTCCAAGCAAGGTGGTGTATGACCGCGCGGACTCATCCATCGCCACAATAAAGCCGGGCGACATCGACTGGGCCGAGGTGCTCAAGGGAGCCGACTGGTTCCATTGGACCGGCATCACCCCTGCCCTGAGCCAGGGCGCCGCTGACGTCTGCCTCGAGGCCATCAAGGCCGCCAACGCGATGGGCATCACCGTCTCCTGCGACCTCAACTACCGCAAGAACCTCTGGAAATACGGCAAGAAGGCCTCCGAGGTCATGCCTGCCCTCGTGGAGGGAAGCGACATAATCCTCGGCAACGAGGAGGACGCCGACAAGGTGTTCGGCATCAAGCCTGAGGGATTCGACGTGACCGCCACCGGCGGCGCCATCGACCAGAAGAGGTTCCAGAGCGTCGGCGAGCAGCTTATGAAGAGGTTCCCGCGCGCGAAGAAGGTCATCATCACCCTGCGCGGCTCCATCAACGCCAACCACAATACCTGGGGCGGAGTGCTCTGGGACGGCAAGACCCTCTACCAGTCGCCTCGCTACGACATCACCCACATCGTGGACAGGGTCGGCGGCGGCGACTCATTCATGGGCGGCCTCATCTACGGCCTGCTCACCTACACCGATGACGACCAGAAGGCGCTCAACTTCGCCGTGGCGGCTTCCTGCCTGAAGCACACCATCTTCGGCGACTTCAACCAGGTGACCGTGGCCGAGGTGGAGAACCTTATGAAGGGCGACGCTTCCGGAAGGGTATCGAGATAATGCCGGGCGGGGCGGGTCTTTTGGCTGTCCCCGCTTGGATTAAATCATTGAATTATGGCAAAATACAATAAAATTCAGGTCCTTCAGACAATGAAGGAGACCGGCATCGTACCGGTATTCTACAACGCCGACATCGAGATCAGCAAGAATGTGGTCCGCGCCTGCTACGAGGGCGGAATCAGGGCGTTCGAGTTCACCAACCGCGGCGATTTCGCACAGGAAGTGTTCGCCGAGCTGGTAAAATATGCCAACAGGGAGCTTCCGGGGATGATTATGGGTATCGGCTCAGTGGTCGATCCGGGCACCGCCGCGCTCTATATTCAGCTGGGCGCCAATTTCGTGGTAGGCCCTCTCTTCAACCCTGCAGTCGCTCCGATATGCAACCGCAGGCTCATCCCTTACTGCCCGGGCTGCGGCTCCGTCAGCGAGGTGGGCGCCGCCCAGGAAGCGGGCTGCGACGTGTGCAAGGTGTTCCCGGGCGATGTGCTCGGACCTGCGTTCGTCAAGGATCTCAGGGGACCTATGCCGTGGAGCCAGATCATGGTGACGGGCGGCGTGAAGCCTGAGAAGGCCAACCTCGAGGGCTGGTTCAAGGCTGGCGCAACCTGCGTGGGAATGGGCTCCAACCTCTTCCCTAAGGATGTGATCGCCGCCGGCGAATGGTCCAAGATCACCGAGCTCTGCCGCGGTGCGCTGGAAATCGTGAAACAAGTTAGATAACCATATATGAGTACACAAAAGAAACTGATGACCAACTGGCGCTGGTGGATGGTGGTGCTGCTTTTCCTTGCAACCACCGTCAACTATATGGACCGCCAGGTACTGTCCCTGACGTGGAAGGACTTCATCGCTCCCGAGTTCCACTGGACAGACAACGACTACGGTACAATCACCGCCCTCTTCTCCATCATCTACGCTGTCTGCATGCTTTTCGCAGGCAAGTTCGTGGACTGGATGGGCACCAAGAAGGGCTACCTCTGGGCAATCGGCATCTGGTCCACGGGCGCGTGCCTCCACGCAATCTGCGGCTGGGCGACCTGCCATATCGAGGGCTTCGAGAGCATCAAGGCCATGCAGGCCGTATCCAACGGCTCCGCAGCCGCCCTTGCAGTGGCTTCCACGAGCGTATGGCTCTTCATAGCGGCGCGTGCCGTACTCGCCCTCGGTGAGGCCGGCAACTTCCCTGCCGCCATCAAGACCACGGCCGAGTACTTCCCTAAGAAGGACCGCGCATTCGCGACTTCAATCTTCAACGCCGGCGCATCAGTAGGTGCGCTCATCGCCCCTGCGACCATTCCGCTTCTCGCCCAGTACTTCAAGGACAAGGGCGTCGGCGGCGGCTGGGAGATGGCATTCATCATCATCGGTGCAATCGGTTATGTCTGGATGGCCCTCTGGGTATTCATGTACGAGAAGCCTGAGAAGAGCAAGCATGTCAACGAGGCCGAGCTCGCCTACATCCACCAGGATGACGAGGCTGACACCGCCGCTGCTGCTGCCGCTTCAGGCGAGAAGAAGAAGGAGGAGAAGCAGGTCTCTCTCTGGAAGTGCTTCACTTTCAAGCAGACCTGGGCTTTCATCACCGGCAAGTTCTTCACTGACGGCGTGTGGTGGTTCTTTCTCTTCTGGGCTCCGGCATACTTCTCCGACCAGTTCGGCTACAAGTCATCTTCAGGCATGGGCGTGATCCTCATCACCACCCTCTATGCCATCGTGACCGTGCTCTCCATCTTCGGAGGCTACCTGCCGCGCATCTTCGTGGACAAGAAGGGCATGAACCCGTATGCGGGACGTATGCTCGCGATGCTTATCTTCGCGTTCTTCCCGCTCTTCGCCCTCTTCGCCCAGCCTATGGGTGTCAACTCCGCATGGTGGCCGGCCATCTTCATCGGCCTCGCCGGTGCAGGACATCAGGCCTGGTCCGCCAACCTCTTCAGCACCATCGGTGACATGTTCCCTAAGAGCGCCATCGCCACGATTACAGGTATCGGCGGTATGGCCGGCGGTATCGGCTCCTTCCTCATCCAGAAGGGTGCGGGTATGCTCTTCACCAAGACTGCGGAGCTCGGCTCAGCCTTCAGCTTCCTCGGCTTCGAGGGCAAGCAGGGCGGCTACTTCATCATGTTCTGCATCTGCGGTATCGCATACATCCTCGCATGGAGCATCATGAAGGCCCTCGTGCCTAAGTACAAGCCGGTGGAGATCAAGTAAGCTGCTGAATCCGCCGCTTCGGCAATGATTATGCCGGCCACTCCCCCCTTTTAGCCCGGGAGTGGCCGGTTTTTCGGCCCCTGAGCCTGCGGGCGGAGTCCCTACATCCCGCTCTTAAACAACGACTCCAGCAATGATTTGTCTAGCAGCGTGACCCGGCTGAGCGCCGAGACGGAATAAGTCAGTCTCTCCGACCAGATTCGTTTGGCTATGGCCAGACGCTCCTCAACACTTGCTTTCGATACAATCGTTTTCCCGAACAAGTCAAGACACATCTTTCTGCATATCGCCCGCAATTCACTTTCGCTAGCTTTATCGATTGCGCTTCGCCTCTCACCTTCACTGATTGAAATCTCCAAATCACGGCTCTGATGCATAAAAGCGATAAACACCCTGGAATAACGAAAAAGGCTCTCGACCCTCTTCCAGTCCATCCAGCAGTGCGGCAGCAATAATCCACGCCGGTCAGTCCGCCAGTCATCCGGCAGTTTACTCTTTGTATGGAACAGCTGCACTATCTGCCGTCTCTGCAAATCCGACAGCGGTACACCTTCCCGCGAAAGGACATCGTGGTCTGTAAACAATATGTCTCCCGGTCCTCCCACATATCTCCACGGCATCCCGTTCCATCCGGCTGCTATGGCGTTGCGGTACACATAGATTATCTTGTTCATCAATTCACGCTCACCCTCAATCGGGTCATTGCTGACGGAAATGATGCTGCGGCAATTGGGAGATTTCCTGTTAAGAATCCGTGAAAGTTTGATTTTCAACTCTTTGGCAAAGCGGTCTCGAGCGATGTAATCCCCACTTACGATTATGTGAACATGCGTGGTCATCACCTGGGCCATAAGCACTTTCACTCCGGAAAGGAATGCGGTCACGGCGATAAGATTCATCCCGGCAATCCGTTCCTGTTCTCCCTCGAAGAGTCCGAAGACCAAGGTGCCGTCCGAATAGACATGAGAGCAATCGTGGACAGCTCTGTCTTCCCTCCTTCCTGCCGGATTATTCATTCGGTTTCCCGGGCCATCGACAGACTCCAGCCTTAATGGTGCAATTTGTTCGTTGTTCATAGTTAACAGTTTAAAAATTAATAAATATGCGCCTCGTACAAGAGGCCGCTGGGGCAAATATCGGAAAAGAATCTTTAGCTGTCAAGTGCCGGCAGGATATTTTGGAATTCACGCCTCCCGCTTGACCGGAGCGGGCGTTCGATTAGCTTTGACAACTCGGTATTTTCTGAGGGGCTCAGTCCGCGGGCATTTCGACAAGCCCAATGACCGCCGGCCCCCGAGCCTGTCGAGGGGCGGGACGGGAGAAACGGCGCTCAGCGAAACTCCTCTTCTTCGTTGAAGAAGAAGTCATCTTTTGTCGGAGTCCGGGAGGGACGGCGCAAGTTTTCAAATCGATGGAACGGCAGTACGCAGCAGAAAGGCCTGCAGGGCAGCCTCCCGTTGCCTGGCCCCGTTTCAAATGGGGGCAGGCAACAGACAGCCCCGCCACACTGCCCTACAGGGCACTATGCCGTTCCATCGATTTGAGAATCTATAGAGACGAAGAAAAAAAATCCTTATCTTTGGGAAAATTCATACAACTTCAAATCCACCATCCTGTATGGCAGACGAAAAGATAATTTTCTCAATGAACGGTGTGGGCAAGGTTCTCCCGCACAACAACAAGGTAATCCTCAAGGACATATACCTGTCATTCTTCTACGGTGCCAAGATCGGCATCATAGGCCTTAACGGCTCGGGCAAATCGACCCTGCTGAAAATCATCGCCGGCGTGGAAAAAGCCTACCGCGGCGAGGTGGTCTGGGCGCCGGGCTACTCGGTCGGCTACCTTGAGCAGGAGCCGCAGATGGACCCCGACAAGACGGTCATCGAAGTGGTGCAGGAGGGCGTGCAGGAGATCAAGGATGTGCTCGACGAGTACAACGAGATCTCGATGAAGTTCGCCGAGCCTATGGACGACGAGCAGATGAACGCGCTTATAGAGCGTCAGGGCGAACTGTCCGAGCGGATCGAGCACCTCGGGGGTTGGGAGCTTGACTCCAAGCTCGAGAGGGCGATGGATGCGCTGAACTGCCCGCCTTCCGATGCGAAGATTTCCACCCTTTCCGGGGGAGAACGCCGCCGCGTCGCGCTCTGCCGCCTGCTCCTCCGCGAGCCGGACGTGCTGCTGCTCGACGAGCCGACCAACCACCTCGACACCGAGAGCATACAGTGGCTGGAGGCCCATCTGAGGCAATACAAGGGCACTGTGATCGCCGTCACGCACGACCGCTATTTCCTCGACAATGTGGCGGGCTGGATACTCGAGCTCGACCGCGGAGAGGGCATCCCGTGGAAGGGCAACTACAGCTCCTGGCTGGAGCAGAAGACGAAGCGTCTGGAGATGGAGGAGAAGCAGGAGAGCCGCCGCCGCAAGACCCTCGAGCACGAGCTGGAGTGGGTGCGCATGGCGCCTAAGGCACGGCAGGCCAAACAGAAAGCCCGTCTCGGCGCTTATGAAAAACTGGCGGCCGCCGATGCGCGAGAGAAGGAAGCCAATCTCGAAATCTATATCCCCAACGGACCTCGCCTCGGAAGCAAGGTTATCGAATTCCACGATGTCTCCAAGGCCTACGGCGACAAGATTCTCTTCGAGCATCTGTCATTCTCCCTGCCGCCTGCAGGCATAGTCGGGGTAATCGGGCCGAACGGCGCGGGCAAGACGACCCTCTTCCGCCTGATAATGGGTATCGAGACCCCGGACAGCGGCACGGTGGAGATCGGCGACACCGTCAAGATTTCCTATGTGGACCAGCAGCACAAGAGCATAGACCCGGACAAGACTGTGTATGAGACGATTGCGGGCGACTCCGAGTGGGTGAGACTGGGCAACCGCGACATCAACGCGCGCGCCTGGGTGTCCCGCTTCAACCTGAGCGGCGCTGACCAGGAGAAGCTCTGCGGAGTGCTCTCAGGCGGTGAACGCAACCGTCTGCACCTGGCGCTGACCCTCAAGGACGAGGGCAACGTGCTGCTGCTCGACGAGCCTACCAACGATGTGGACGTCAATACTATCCGCGCGCTGGAGGACGGTCTGGAGAACTTCGCGGGCTGCGCCGTTGTAATCAGCCACGACCGCTGGTTCCTCGACCGAATCGCAACGCACATCCTGGCCTACGAGGGCGACTCGCAGGTGGTGTTCTTTGAGGGCAATTATGCCGAATACGAAGAGAACCGCAAGGCCCGCCTCGGCAACACGGAGCCTAAACGCTTCAAATACAAGAAGTTGATGGAATAGAGCTATCCAGCATCGCTTCGCAGGCGGTGAGGATGTCCTGGAAGGTGCGCTCGAAGTCGCCGGTGTACCAGGGGTCGGCGACATCCCGGCTTCTGCCGGTGTAGGACATCATCAGGTGCACCTTGCCCTCCGGGTCGGAGGGGATGATATTGCGCAGCAGCCGCAAGTTGCTTGAATCCATGCAGATAAGTCTGTCGAAGCGCTCGTAGTCGGCGGGGACAACCTTCCTCGCCGTCTTGCCCGGGTCGAAGCGCACGCCGTGCTGGGTCAGGCAGCGCTTTGCCGGCGGGTAGATCGGGTTGCCTGTCTCCTCGTCAGAGACTGCGGCCGATTCAATGTAATACATATCCGCCACGCCGCGCGAGAGCACCAGCGCCTTGAGTATGAACTCCGCCATCGGACTGCGGCAGATGTTTCCGTGGCAGATGAAGAGTATTCGTCGCATAGATTATTCCTGCTTCAGCGAGATTACCGGGTTGGAGCGGGCTATGCGAAGGCTGCCCCAGACTACCGTGAGCACCACTATCGCAAGGAGGATCAGGTCGGCAAGCAGGAAGTACTGCACGCCGAGGCTGAGGGCGTTGGAGAAGCGGGTGAGCCAGCTGCGGGCGATGAACCAGGATCCGATGTCGCCGATGAGCACTGAACCGATGGCCAGCTTGAGGATGTCTGCAACGAGCATCACCACGATCTCGGAGGACTGCGCACCGTTGACCTTGCGCACCGCTATCTCCGCGCTGCGGCGGTAGTTCTCGTCGCGCACATAGCCCACCAGGCCCACAATCGCGATTACGAGGGCGAAGAGCGCGCCGAGGGTAAAGGTCCGGCGCATCGAATTGGTCTCCTCGTACATGCTGCGATAAGTATCCGAGTATGAAACGAGACTGACATCGTGCCCGTCAGGGCTGTCGCGAAGTATGTCATTGATGGCCTCGGTCGCCGCTGCGATTGACTCCGGCGACTTGTCGCGGAACTTCACGACCACCGTCTTCATTGCAGCCCACTCAGGTGCACTGTCAGCGTCCCAGCAGAAGCGCACGCTCGGACGGTCGTCGGAGGACTGCATCGAGCCGATAAGATAGTCCTCATACACACCGCAGATGGTGTAGATGTCACTGTCGGAGTTGCTGTGCTCGGTGACGAGGATTCCCTTGCCCACAGCGCCGTCGGAGAGGTCGGTATAGCCCCCGAGCTTCTCCACGAAGCTGCGGCTGACCGCAATGTCCCGAGGCCCTTTCGGCGCCGAGCCCTCGATGAGGCGGAAACCCATCAGGTCAAAGAAGCCTTCGGTCGCGCCATATTCGTCGGCTATATTGAAGAGGTCGCGTGAGTCGCCCGGGAGGTGGACATTGTTGCCTGAAGCCTTTGCTAAAGGCAGGGTATAGGTCAGCTCGGCCGCCTCCACCTGAGGAAGGGCGCGCAGAGCGTGGGCAATCTGATACATCCCGTCCTGTCCGAGCGAAGGGATGTAGGCATAGGCAACATTGTCATAGTCGTAGCCCGGGTCGGCATTGACGCTGCGGCGGTACTGCACGCTCACCACAATCATCAGCGACAGCAGCACGGCGTTGACCGCGAACTGCAGCGCAAGCAGGGAGAGTTTCCAGCGGCGCTTGCTGTCCTTGTAGCCCCTGAACGCAGTGGAGACCGGTATCCGGATAAACATCCTCGCCGGAATCATGGCAGAAAGCAGGAATACTATAACGATAACTATGGCGATGACGGCAAGGGTCTGAGGAATCATCATATCCCCTATCGCGACGCCGACGAGCGTCTCAATCGGGCCCCTGAATGCAAGGATAATGAGCGCGGCAACCGCCAGCGAAGCGAGAAGGTTGACGGCAGTTTCCTTGAAGAGCAGGGCGTAAATCGTGCCGTCACCGGCGCCGAAGCACTTCCTGACTCCTACCTCGCGGGAGCGCCGGATCACATCGCTGATGGCCACCAGCACATAGTTCATCACAGATACGAGAAGCAGCAGTACGGCAACTATCGAGAGGATGAATACCATATTGCAAACCTCCGGGATGCTGCGGTGCTCGGACTTGAAGCCGGAGAGGAAATATTTCATGGAAGCGCCGTTCTTCTCCAGGCTCTCGAGGTCCTGATGGGCCTCCTGCATCTTGCGGATGGCAGGCGCAAGGGATTTAGGGTCAATGCCCGGGGCGAGCCTCAGGTAGGCGGTATAGCGGTCGTTGCCCATCCAGTTGTTAATGCTCCAGTCGCTCAGTGCGCGTATGGATATCAGGGCATCGAAGTCCAGCGAACCGTTGAGCGGGAAGTCTTCATAGACCCCGGCCACGCTCAGTTTGAGATCGGGCTGGGATTCGTTCCAGATGGTCTTGCCCAGAGCCTCCTGCACTCCCCCGAGCCGCTCGGCTATGCTCCTGCTTACCGCGACACTGCCGTTCCAGCCCCTGAGGGCCTCCACAGGGTCGCCGGCGAGGAACTCCCTGTCGAAGATGTCAAAGAAGCAGCTATCGGCAGCCACCAGATTGACCGTAAGCGGATTGCCTTCTTCGTCGAAGAAGTTTTCGGTATCATAGACCCCGGTATATCGGGTGGCGGCCACGACTCCCGGCACTTCATCCTTGAAGCCGGGCGCGACTCCGCCGCTCACCTGAGAATAGTCAGTATCAGTTCCCTGCAAGGAATAAGATGTCCTTATCCTGTAAATATGGTCGATGTCCGTGTAGAAACCGTCGTAGGACAGTTCGAAGCAAACCTTGGCCACCAGTATCACGGTGATGGCCAGTCCGACTCCAAGAGAGAGAATCTTGGTAATGAAATCCGCTGTTTTTCTCATATTCTTAAATTGCTGCCGGAGAGGGAAGCCATAAATATGCCAAAACACGCAAAGCGCTACATTTCAACACATTGAGCGAGCTCGTCCGAAAGGGAAACTGTAAAGAAATTTTACACCGCCTGTAAAGAAAATTTACAGCAGGTCGGAGAGGGCGTCGTAATACTGCTTGCTGACCGGGATGGGCTGGAGACCCTCCTGAAGGAGCTCCGCTACTATCATCCCCTCCTTGCCCTTGCGGAGCACCTTGATATGCCGCGGATTGACATAGTAGGAGCGGTGACAGCGCACAAGGCCGTGCTTCGCTGCGCTCTCCTCCAGGCTGCGCATCGAGTTGCGGAGCATAAACTCCTTAGGCCGCTCGTTCTCCATATAATGCACTTTGACATAGTTGGCCTCGGCGCTGATGTAGAGTATCGCGGACGGGTCGATGGTGAGCTTGAGCCGCTTGTGCTCATCGTAAAGCTTCACGAGTGCCTCGTCCTGCGGGTTACGGTTGCCCTCCTCGACGGCATTGATGACAAGCCGGATGAGGGTCAGGAGCATATAAGGGTATATCAATATAAGGTAGGAGAATTTGAGGCAGTGCGAGAGGGCGAGAAAGTACGGCATCTCGCGCCCGTAGAACAGGGCGGTATAGAGTGCCATGAAGAAGGCGCAGACCAGCACCTCCCCCACGCACCAGAGGCCGTACTCCCACCACTTGAACGGAATGTATTTGTAGAGGGCGACGAATACCAGGCGGGTAAGGGCATATACCCCGAGCATGACGCAGGTGAGCATCAGCAGGTGGAAGGCAAAGCTCTTGCCGCCCACCGTATAGAAGGCCTCCACATCGAAAGGATTGTAGAGAAAGCAGAAGGAGATGAAGAACGCCGGCATCAGCACGACATAGACCAGATGTGCCGCGTAGGACTTGGGCAACTTTGCAACAGAGTTCATAATTTTATCCCTTGTGACGAGGGGACAAAAGTCCGCCACCGTGATTTTCGTCCCAAAAATAGCGGAAATTTTCCGCAAAACAAGGCTTTCGTCACCTTTTAGCGCTTCCCGAAAACACTTTCTTTGTCCCACAGGCATAGCGGGCTACCTTTGCCAGCGTAAAAACATGACGCGATATGAACAGATATGAATATTCGGTAGTTCCCGAGAATATAGATTTCCAGGGACGCATCACGGTGCCTTCGCTCTGCGGGCACATCATCAACGCCATCGGCCAGAACATCCGCAAGGAAGGCTACGGAATAGATGTGATGGCTCAGAAGAACCGGAGCTGGGTGCTGCTGCGCTCGGCCTTCGAGATCGACGCGCGTCCGGGGCTCTACGCTCCGCTGTATGTGACGGTATGGCCCGGTCCGAGCAACGGTCTGACCTACAACCGCTGCATCCGCATCACCGATGCCGACGACAGGGAGCTGGGCCGCGGCACGACCGAATGGTGCATCATCGACATATCCAGCCGCAGGCCCGTGATGGCGGAGCTGGACGATCTCGCCGGGGACAACAGCATCCCCTGCAGAAGCCCCAAGCGCATCAGGGACTTCGCGCCCGAGATCAGGGACGACCGCAAGGTCTGCTACAGCGACTGCGACTACAACGGACATCTCAACAATACCCGCTATGTGGAACTTCTCTACGATATGCTGCCGGAAGACATTCTGGACCAGCCGTCGCCGGTCAGGCTCGACCTGAACTACCGTCACGAGGTGCGCTGCGGAGAGAAGATGACTCTCGGCCTGAAGAAAGAAAATCCAAGCGAATACCTGTTTATAGCCCAGGCCGGAGGGCAGACTCTCTGCAGTGCGTCTCTTATGAAGGCGTAACTACTTGAGGAACACGAAGAAAACCGCGAGCACAAGGCAGCCGAAAGCCGCGAAGTGATTCCACTGCAGCGGCTGACCCTTGAAGAGGAAGCTCACGATAATCGTGAACACCGTCAGCGAGACGACCTCCTGTATTACCTTGAGCTGCACGAGGCTGAACGGGCCCCCGTTGATATTGGAGCCTATACGGTTGGCCGGCACCTGGGCGCAGTACTCGAAGAATGCAAGCCCCCAGGAAAAGAGTATCACGAATATCAGCGGCCAGCCGTCGGAAATCTTCATCTCCTGAAGCTTGAGGTGGCCGTACCAGGCGAAGGTCATGAAAATGTTGGATACTATAAGAAGAAGTATCGTCCAAACTCCCTGCATTGCAATAAAAATTGTGCTCCCGGACCGTCCGGAGAGCGTTTTCGAACCGCAAAGATAGGAATTCTAAAGCATTTTAGCCATATTTGCGTCTTATGCAAGACATCCACATAGTAATTATGGCCGGGGGCGTGGGCAGCAGGCTCTACCCTGTCAGCACGCCGGAGAAGCCCAAGCAGTTCCTCGACCTGCTCGGAGTCGGCAGGACGCTCATCCAGCTCACATATCAGAGATACCTCGAAGTCAACCCGGAAGCGCATTTCTGGGTGGTCACTTCGGCCAATTATATCCACTTCATCCACGAACAGCTGCCGGAAATCCCGGACGAGCAGATACTCGCCGAGCCGGAGGCGCGCAACACGGCCCCGTGCATAGCCTACGCCTGCCGCAAGATTCTGAAGAAGTACCCGGAGGCGCAGGTGGTGGTCACCCCGTCGGACGCCTATGTGCCTGACCACAAGGCGTTCGCGCGTACCGTAGGCACCGCCCTGGACTTCGCCTCGCAGCGCCTTGCAGTGGTCTGCGTGGGCATAGAGCCGGACTCCCCGCACACCGGCTACGGCTACATACACGCCCCGCACGCGAAGGAGGACGAGGTAGTCAAGGTGCTGGAGTTCAAGGAGAAGCCTTCGCTGGAGACGGCGCAGAAGTACCTCGCCGACGGCGGATATTTCTGGAACGCGGGCATATTCATCTGCAGCGCCCGGACCTTCGAGGAGGAGCTGCGCAGATTCGCCCCGCAGATATCCTCAGTAATGGACAGTCTCTCCCCTGCGCTCTTCACGGCCGACGAAAGCGCCGAGCTCGCAAGGCTCTTCCCGACCTGCGAGAAGATTTCGATAGACTACGCCGTGATGGAGAAATCGCCCGACGTGTATGTGATTCCTGGGCGCTGGATGTGGAGCGACCTGGGCAGTTTCGAGGCGATTGAAAAAATTTGCGGGAAAAAGTTAAAATAATTTCCCGAAAGTTTGGATTTTTCCAAGTAAAAGGATACCTTTGCAGTCCCAAAAACAAAACGGGATGACTCGTTAGCTCAGTTGGTAGAGCATCACACTTTTAATGTGGGGGTCTCGGGTTCGAGCCCCGAACGGGTCACAGATTTGAAACAGAGTTCTTTCTAAATAATGCTTCCTTAGCTCAGTTGGTAGAGCACCTGACTCTTAATCAGGGTGTCTAGGGTTCGAGCCCCTAAGGGAGCACAGAGCGGAGACCGGCAGCGGTCTCCGCTTTTTTTGTGCCCGATCGGGAAATAATGACTATCTTTACACAAACTATAACCAACGATATGAGACGATTCCTCACCCTTCTAGCGGCGGCCCTGCTCGCCGTCACCGCCGGTGCGCAGCCGGTCAGACTTGTCAAGAATTCCCAGGCCACGCAGCTGATGCTGCACGGCGAGCCGTTCATAATCCTGGGCGGCGAACTCGCCAACTCAAGCGCTTCCAGCGGAGAATATATGGACTCTCGGGACAGCTGGGCGCAGATGCGCGCCGCGGGGCTCAACACCGTCCTCGCGCCGGTCTATTGGGAGCTCATCGAGCCGAAGGAGGGAGAGTTCGACTTCAGTTCCGTTGACTATCTGCTGAGCAGCGCGAGGGCCAATGACCTGCACCTAGTCCTACTCTGGTTCGGAACCTGGAAGAACAGCATGTCCTGCTACACCCCGTCCTGGGTCAAGCAGGGCTTCGGAAGCAGGTTTACCCTCGCCCAGTCGCAGAACGGCGACGTGCAGGAAATCATCTCAGCATTCTGCAAGGAGTCCCTCAAGGCCGACTGCAAGGCGTTCGCGGCTCTGATGAAGCACCTGCGCGAAAGCGATTCCGATACCGGAACAGTGCTTATGGTGCAGGTGGAGAACGAGATAGGCTTGCTGGGCGGAGCGCGCGAGTTCGGCAAGGCGGCGCAGAAAGCCTGGAAGAAAGGCAAGTGGAAGAGCGACGACATCTACACGCAGGAGCGTTTCCAGGCTACATATTACGCCCGTTACGCCGGGGCGGTAGCCAAGGCGGGCAAGGCGGAGTACGATATACCTATGTATGTGAATACCGCCCTTAATTCCCGCGGGCGCAAGCCGGGCGAATACCCTGCCGCCGGGCCGCTGGACCACCTTATGGACATCTGGAAGGCAGAGGCCCCGGCCATCGACCTGATCTCCCCGGACATCTACGACCCGGGCTTCCCGGACTGGATTGCCAAATATTCAAAGGAGAACAACCAGCTCTTCATCCCGGAGATACGGCAGAGCCCGGACAACTGCGCGCGGGTGTTCTACGCGCTGGGCAGGCATTCCGCGCTGGGATTCTCGCCGTTCTCCATAGACAATGACTCCGCCCCTATTGTCAAGGCATACAAGCTTTTGGAGGACTACCTGCCGCTCATCGCGCGCAAGCAGGCGGAGGGCAAGGTGTACGGCGTGCTGACTGACAAGGACCACCCGCAGGCGGAGATTGACATCAGGGGCGTGCATTTTACCTGCCGGCACGACGGGACGATTTCCTGGTGCCCGGTGCACAACAGCCCGGAGAATTGGGGCGAGGGGGCGTTCCTTATTATAGATATGGATGAGGAGGGACTGCTGTTCCTGGGTACGGCGTGCGTGGCTACGATGACGCCGTCGGACGGCAAGGGGCACGTCGGCATCCTGAGCATCGATGAGATTGCTGACGGCTCGATGCGCTCTCTGCGCCGGCTGAACGGTGACGAGAACCATCAGGGCCGCCACCTTCGCATCCCGTTCGGCGAGGTCGGGGCGCAGCTGCTGAAGACTTACAGATATTAAAAAAAGCCCGGTCAGTGACCGGGCTTTTTTATTGTGGGGAGATGTTTTACTCTTCCTCTTCCTGGTATGGATCTATTCCTGCGAGCTCGCAGAGATAGACATAGATGGACTCGTATGCGGCCTTCTTGGTGTACTTGTTGCCGGACCAGAGCAGCGGCTGGTTATCCTCGCCTACCCATGAATCCTTGTCGTTGATACCCCAGATGGTGATGCCACCGCGCTGAGCCTCAGGCACGAGTTCGATGTACTTCTCAAAGATGTACTTGTAGAGCGAAGCCTGTGCATCGAGGTCGGTGCACTTGATGTCAAGCTCCGAGATGCGGACCTTCTTGCCGGTGGCGGCGAGTTCGGTGAGAGATGCTGCAATCTTCTCCTCCAGGCCTTCGGTAGCCATATCAAGGTGCATCTGAGTGCCTACGCCGGTAACCTGGGCGTTGCCCTTCGCGTATTCGCAGAGAGCGGCGCGCTTGGCGGCGGAGGTCTCGATGTTGTAGTCGTTGATATAGAGGTCTGCGGTCTTGTCGTAGAGCTTGAGAGCATCGGTAGCGTAGGCGAACGCCTTGTCGGTGAAGTTCTTGCTTCCTCCGAAGTAGGTACCCCAGATGAAGATGTCGTCACCGGTGGTGTTGGTGGCGTTGCGGAATGAGCCGTCCTCGGTGAGAACCTCGTTCATCACATCCCAGCCATATACGTCGAAGTGCTCAACCATCTGATATACCCAGCTCTTGTAGGCGTAGCCGAGAGCGTCCTCGGCAAGTTCGCCGTCGAGCTTGGTGGTGGACTCGAACTCGCTGGCCATAGGCTTAATCACACGGGCTGCCGGACGGGTCCAGGCGAAGTACTTGCCGTAGCCCATAGCTGCCTTCTTAGCAGCTGCGGAAGCCTCGACAGGGTAGATCTGGAAGCAGTCGATGGTGATTGCGTTGGCTGAGACGCCGCCGTAGAATCCCACCTGGATCTCGGTCTGGTCGTCAGCGGTCGTGTAGTCATAAGACTGCGCGGTCCAGTCGGTGCCGAGCTTGTCGTAGTTGCCGTAAGCGGAGCTCTTGTACTGGGTGCTTGCGCCGCCGCGGATGTCAATCTGGAGATCCACGTCAGCGGCATCGGCCTTGCCCTGCCAAGCAATGCGGTAGGTCTTGCCGGCCTCCACGGTGTATTTCTTGGAGACGAGCTGAATGTCCCAGGCATTTGAGCAGTGGCCGTCGGAATTGTCCATCTTGACAGCTGCCTTGCCGTGGTGCGCATCGCTTACGATGCTCACATAATCGGCGCCGTTGATCTGCCAGCCGGCGTCCTTCATGGCAGCCGCGTCGGCATAAGTCTCGAAGTCGCCGTCATCAGCGACGGATGAAGCCTCGATGCAGCTCTCGACAGGGGTCGGGTAGAACTGCACGTCATCGACATGGTATGTGCCTGCAGCATAAGCGCAGTCGAATACAATCTGGACTTCGGTAGCGGCATCAGGAGCCACGACGTCGAGATAGAGGAATGTCCACTTGTCGGTAATGCCTGATATCTGCTTGTAGTTGGTGGTGCCGTCGTCCCACTTGAGTTCGGCCTGGATGGTGTCGGCTCCGTCCGGAGACTTAGCCCAGAAACCGAAGCGGTAGGACTGTGCACCTACGACCTCAATCTTGTTGTTGAAAGCCACCTGGATGTGCCATGCATCGCCTCCGGTGTAACCGGTAGTGGTGTTGTCAACCACGAGGGCGTGCAGTGCGGAGTGTACGGCGTCTTTGTTGGAGCCGATTTCAGGCTCGTTGCGGGATACCACTGAAGCATAGTCGGAACCGTTCCAGATGCCGTAGGCGCCTTCGGTCTCGAAATCGCCGCCGACGAGAAGGTTGGTCTTGTCTATATAATTGGTATAGTCGCCATCGTAGATGGCCTCGAAAATCTGGAAGTCATCGACATAGTAGCAGGCAGCGGCGGTACCGCCGTAGAAGCCTACGCTCAGCTCAGAGCCGGCCTCGACCGTATAGTCAAGATACTGATAAGTCCAGCTTGTACCGAACTTGTCGTAGTTGCCCCAGGCGGAGCTCTTGTATGACTTGGCATCGCCATCCTCACGGATATCGATCTGAAGGTCGGCCTCCACATTGGCCATACCATACCAGGCGATGCGGTAGGTCTTGCCGGCCACGACCGCAAACTTAGGTGTGATGACCTGGATGTCCCAGGCATTGGAGCAGTGGTCGTCGGAGTTGTCCATCTTGAGGCTGTGCTTGCCGCTGTTGGCCTTCTCGGCAGTGACGCTTACATAGGATGCGCCGTTGCACTGGCTCCAGCCGTAGGTGGAGACGAGATCGGCACCCGGAGTCTCGGCAGCATAAGACTCGAAGTCGATACCGCCATCGATGGACTTAGGGTTGATGAAGTTGCCGCCCGTGCTCTGATCCTCCTCGATGACTGTCTCCGTCACGCGGAGGTTGTCGATGCAGACTCCCTTTGAAGCGGTGAGCTGGTAGGAGTAGTCGGCGCCGACAGACTTGGTCTTGAGGGCAACTGAATACTTGGCCCAGCCTGCGTCAACGGCCGTCTTGGCGCTCTGCTTGTCGCCGGAGAGGAGCGCGACGCTGCCGCCCTCGGAGCCGGCCTTGGCCCAGAAGGAGATGCTGTATGCTTTGTCAGCCTCGATGCCTGCGGTAAATGCGAGAGTGGCGTCGTCAGCGCTGGCCTTGGCAGCCCAGTCACCGGCGAATACATCTACATAAGCGTTTGTAGCTTCAAAACCTGAAGCGGTATAAGATTCGAGAGAGCCGGACTCGAAGTTCCAGTTGGACTGGAATACGGAAGCCGAATTGTCTGCAGCCGCCTTGTCAACCAGGCCCTGCAGGTAAGTGACATTCTGCTGCTGGTGCCAGCCGAGCACATGGCCGTAGAGCTTGGTGCCGGCCTCTGCAGCCCAGCCGACCATCTCGTCGGCGGTATCGAACTTCAGCTTGCCGGAAGCGGACACGATGGCGTCGTGCTTCATCTCGTTGCCGAAGGTGACGGAGGCAAATTCTTTCTTCAGTATTTTTGGGACTGAATCATTCTGGAAATATTCGCTGTGCGTGAACGCGGTGCCGAGGAGGATGCCCTGCTTCTGCGCGAGTTCGCCGAGGGTGGCCTTGGTGAAGTCCACCGGCGGGAGAGGCGGGTTCGGGTTGACCACGTCCGTCGGTTTTTCGAACTCCTCGTAGATATCCTGTTTCTGGCAGGAGAGGCAGCCGAGCAGCGTCGCACCCACAAGCACAAGCACTGATAACTTCTTCTTCATAAAGTCGAGTTTGTAAATTAGTTTTGTGTGACAATCATGTGTTTCCCGGTACATAAGTTCACGGTACAAAATTACTCTCTTTCCCCGGTCCGGGCTTTGAGTTATAATTCATAGATATTCTGTTTTGATACGGGCTCCGGGTTTTTGAGACATTTTATGTCGAAATTGTAACATAACGCCCCGATTTTACAAAATCGCACGGAATTGTATCAAAATTCCAAAGCTTGTTTCAAAAATTCACGCAGATGTTTCTTGACAAAACATTCCATTAACATACATTTGCGAAATTTGCAACACTAAAAAATTTATATGTTTCCCGACATAGACACAACAAACAACTAACCAATCACATTTTTCAACTGAAGTCACTTTATGCGAAATTTAGTTACTAAAGACTGTGGGAAATGGCTGCTCGGAGCGGCGCTTATGCTCGTGATGTCACTCACGGCGGGAGCGCAGAGCCGAAGTGTCAAAGGCACTGTCACCGACGCGGCCGGTGAACCCATAATCGGAGCCGTCGTCATGATTGACGGCACTCAGACCGCTGTGACCACGGACATCAACGGCTCGTATGCCATCGGCGCATCAGAGAGCCAGACGCTCGTGTTCAGCTGCCTGGGATACAGGGAGAAGAAAGAGGCCGTAGGCCGCAGGTCGGTGATCAATGTCACCCTCGAGGATGATTCTACCGTGCTTGAGGAAGCGGTTGCAATCGGATACTCCACCATCAAGAAGCGCGACCTTACCGGTTCCGTCGCTTCAGTGGGCAGCGACGCCATTTCAAGGTCCATCCCTACATCGGCCGACCAGGTCCTCCAGGGCCGTGCGGCAGGTGTACAGATGACCCAGAACTCAGGTATGCCGGGCGGCGGTACATCCATCCGCATCCGCGGTGTCAACTCCCTCAACTCGTCCAACGAGCCTATCATCGTCATCGACGGTGTGGTTATCGACGCGCAGACGGGATCCAGCACCGACAACGCCCTCTCATCCATCAACCCTAACGATATCGAGAGCATGGACATCCTCAAGGATGCCTCTGCCACCGCCATCTACGGCGCCCAGGGTGCCAACGGTGTCATCCTCATCACGACCAAGCGCGGCCGCGAGGGACAGACCAGCATCACCTTCGACGCCCAAGCCGGTCTCCAGACCATGCCTAAATATCTGGACCTGATGGACTTCCCGACATACGCCGAGATGTACAACACCTACGCATCCCTCAGGGGAGCGACCCAGCGCGACGAATACGCCAACCCTAGCGCACTCACCGCAGGTACCGACTGGCAGCGCGAGCTCTTCAAGAACGCTCTGATGCAGCAGTACAACCTCTCCATAACGGGAGGCAGCGACAAAGTGACCTACGCAGTGACCGGCGGCTACCTCAACCAGGACGGTATCGCCTACGGCTCAGGCTTCGAGCGCTACAACCTCAGGACCAACATCGACATCAACGCCCGCAAGTGGCTCAAGATCGGCGCGAGCATCGCTGCCAGCCACTCAGTGCAGGATGTCAACGCCCTCGCCGGCAACTCCGAGGGTCTCATCCAGGTGGCCCTCAAGCAGTCTCCGGCAGTGTCCGCACGCTCCATAGACGGCGGATATGACGGTCCGGAAGACGCCAACTTCGCGCAGAGCAACCCTATCGGTCTTGCCAATCTGCTCGAGAACAGCAACAACAAGTCCGGCGTCCGCTCCAACATCTATCTCGACTTCAGCATCCTCAAGGGGCTGAATTTCAGGACTGAGTTCTCCAGCGACATCAACTTCACCAACTCCTACCAGTTCACCCCGACCTATAAGTTCGGCTCCATCTACAACAGCGAGAACAGCCGTCAGGAGCAGAAGAACTGGTCGATGTACTACGCCTGGAGAAACCTCCTCACCTACAACAACAGCTTCGGCAAGCACAGCGTCAA
The DNA here is from genome assembly GCA_963588685.1 of bacterium. Lineage (GTDB taxonomy): Bacteria > Bacteroidota > Bacteroidia > Bacteroidales > UBA932 > Cryptobacteroides. The sequence continues at coordinate 11,709 of CAVAID010000004.1, read as the reverse complement.
CGTAATGCTCGGCCAGGAAATCACTTCCAGCCACTGGGAGTACATCCTCGCCAAGCGTCTCAACGGTCCTGACAACCTGCACGACATGAGCGCCGGCGACCAGACCACCAGCACCACCGGAGGCAGCAGCGGAGACACCAAGTTTGCATCCTTCTTCGGACGCGTATTCTATTCATACGCAGACAAATACCTCATCACCGCAACACTCCGCGCCGATGGTTCATCCAACTTCGCAAGGGGCCACAGATGGGGTCTCTTCCCTTCAGCCGCCCTCGCATGGCGTATGTCCGAGGAACCGTTCATCAAGGACAACGTATCCTGGATCAATGACCTCAAGCTCAGGTTCGGCTACGGCGAGGTAGGTAACTCCAACGTGCCTTCAATGGCTTGGCAGGCTACCCTCAGCACCGTCACCACCAACTGGGGCAACGGCTACCTGACCGGACGCATCCCTAACGAAAACCTCTCGTGGGAGACCACCCGCTCGCTCAACGCCGGTATCGACCTCAGCGTGCTGAACGACCGCATCAACCTCGTATTCGACGCCTACAGCAAGAAGACCGACGACCTCCTCATGGAGGCTGTGCTTCCGGCCTATGTCGGCACCGAGGGACAAGGCTCTGCATCAGCGCCTTACGGCAATATGGGAGCCATCTCAAACAAGGGATTCGAGTTCACCCTCAACACCGTCAACATCAGCAAGCGCGACTTCAGCTGGACGAGCAACCTCGTGTTCTCACTCAACCGCAACAAGGTCGAGGCCCTCAACACCGAGGACGGCGTGATCGACAAGACCTATCAGGTCAGCGGTACCAACACCGTTGTAACCCGCACCCGCGTGGGCTCTTCCATCGGTGACTTCTACGGCTACAATGTAATCGGCCGCATCATGGACGCCAACGACATCTATGACAGCGAAGGCAACATCAAGGTCGCTCTCCCTACCACCGTCATCAACAAGGACACGGGCGTATGGGTAGGCGACTGGCTCTTCGAGGACGTCAACGGCGACATGACAATCGACGAGAACGACCGCGTCAACCTGGGCAGCCCGCTTCCGCTCTTCACCGGCGGTTTCGGCAACACCTTCACATACAAGAACTGGGACCTCAACATCTACCTTACCTACTCTTACGGCAACAAGGTAATGAACTGGCTCCGAGTCACGATGGACAACCCTAACTCCACGACCAACAAGTTCTCACGTGCAGCCGACTACGCCAAGATCGGCCTCATCAACGAGAAGAAGGGCGACGACGACATCTGGAACGTATATGTAAAGAGCGCCAACAGGTGGGTACCTAGGATGAGCACGGGCGACGTCAATGACAACGACCGCGTATCCTCCCTCTACATCGAGGACGGCTCCTACCTCCGCGTGCAGAACATTTCCCTCGCCTACAGGCTTCCTCACAAGGTTGTCGAGAAGATGCACCTCGCTTCGATGCGCTTCTCCCTCAACATCCAGAACCTCTACACCTTCACCAGCTACTCCGGCTACGATCCTGAAATCGGTATGACCACCAATCAGTATTCAACTTCCGGTCAGAGCGCGCTCATGAACGGTATCGACACCGGCCGTTACCCTTCACCACGCATCTTCACCCTCGGAGTAAGCGTCGGATTTTAATTAAACGATGAAGAAAATGAAAAGGATACTTACAATAATATGTCTGAGCGCGACGCTCGCCCTCTTCTCCTCCTGCGAGAACTGGCTTGACGTCACTTCCGAATCGCAGACCACCCTCGACACCTTCTTCCAGAGCGAGAGCGACTGCCGCAACGCCACCGCCCCTCTCTACAACAAGGTGTGGTTCGACTTCAACGGCAACTTCGGATTCGGATTCATGGACGGCCGTGCCAACAACGTCTTCGGACCTTGGTCAGCCTACATCTTCCCTTATGTCAACCTCACCGAGACGACCTCAACGGCCAACCTCTACAGCGCCTGGCAGAGCCTCTTCGTGATCGTGACACAGTCCGACTACACCCTCAACAACCTCGACCGCGCGCTTGAGCACGGCGTGAGCGAGGATGTGGTCAACGAGTGCAAGGCGGAGTGCCGCTTCATGAGGGGCATCGCCTACTGGTACCTCGCCATGAGCTGGGGCAACGTGCCTATCATCGAGGATCCCCAGACTCTCATTACCAACCCTAAGGTCAACACCAACCCTATCGAGGACGTCATAGCGTTCGCCATCAAGGACATGGAGTACGCGGCCAAGTATCTGCCTGATACTCCGTACAATACCGGACGCGTCTATAAGGAGTCCGCATACGGAATGCTCGCCCGCTTCTACAACACGGCGGCAGCGTTCGTCCGCGGCGGCAAGGTCAAGACCGGGTCTCTGGGCAAGAGCGCTTCCGAGTACTACTCTCTCGCGAAAGATGCCGCTCTCGAGGTCATCAACAGCAGCAGCTGCGGCCTCATGGAGAACTACGAAGACCTCTTCAAGGTGCAGAACAACAACAACAAGGAGGTTCTCTTCGCACTGCAGTGGGTACCTAACTCCGACTACGGCACGACCAACTTCTCCGACGCCTACCTCGCAATGAGCAGCGTCTGCGTGGGAGGCCGTTCTGCCTGGGGCAACGCGACCTACGGTTCCGGCGAGCTCGTCAAGCTCTTCAGCGACCGCGGCGACCTCATCCGCCTCAAGGCCACCTACTTCACCGACGGATGCTACTATGACTACATCCGCTCCGACGAAGGCGGCTACCTCGTATGCACCGGCACCGGTTCCTACGACGCGGAGGGCAACTTCGTGCTCGTGACCAAGGACGAGTACAGCGACGCTCTGGCATGGATCAAGAAGGGCGTGGTCGGCAGCAGCGCCGACACCGGCGGACTTGCCACCAACCAGAACTCCTGCCTCGACACCCCTATGCTCCGCGTGGCTGACGTAATGCTCCACTACTGCGAAGCCTGCATCGGCGAAGGCACTTCCACCACCGACCCTACCGCTCTCGAGGTATTCAACAAGATCCGCAGCCGCGCAGGCCTGCCTTCAGTTGACGTGATCGAGATGGACGGCGACAACGGCCTCTGGAACGAGCGCCGCTGCGAGCTCGCCATCGAGTATGTGGCCTGGTCAGACTTCGTGCGCAGGGCCTACTACCAGCAGGACTGGGTGCTCGACTTCATGGGCAAGCAGAACCGCAACGCCTCCTTTACCTACAAGTGGGCGACCAACAGCTTCGAGTGGAAGCTCAACGACGACGGCACCATCGCCAAGACCGGAAGCAAGGACGAGGAGACTCCTTCAGCGAGCCGCCTGCTCCTCCCTTATCCGGAATCCGAACTCATCAAGAACCAGCTCCTCAAGGCTGATCCTGTACCTTATACTTTCAGCGAATAACATCTGACGCTATATGAAAAAGATATTTTGCATACTGTCAATAATCGGCGCCGCCGCCCTGCTGGTCTGCTCCTGCAACAAGGACAACACTTCCGAGAGCTACGGTCCGGTCAAGGTGACGAAAGTATTCCAGAACAACGTGAAGTCCCTCGACGAGATCGACCCGGCCACCGGAGTGCGTCTCGGCACGATGATCCGCCTCGAAGGACAGAACTTCCTTGGAATCAAGAAGATCACCTGCAACGGTTCCAAGGCTTACATCAACCCTAACCTCCTCACCGCCACCTCAGTGGTGTTCAGGATCCCGACCAAGGACAGCGACAATGTCGATACTCCTACCGGCTCCGACTGCGACGAGGCTTATCGCGACAAGATCATCATCAGTTCCACCGGCAACCCTGACTACGAGTTCAGCTTCAAGATCATGGGCTCCGCTCCGAGCGTGACCTCCATCAGCCACACCCTTCCTAACGCAGGCTCATGGGTTACAGTCAAGGGCTCCCAGCTCAAGGGCGTCAACAAGGTATCGTTCTGCAATGACCTCGACGAAGTCGTGGCCGAGACCACCGAGATCCGCAACCAGACAGCCAAGGGCGACAGCTTCCAGTTCCAGACCCCTGAGTTCCCTGCGGACTACGAGGGAGGATACCTGCTCGTGGACACCGACAACGGCAAGGCCGCATCGCCGAACTACTTCTGGAGAGTGAAGAACATCTTCCTGAGCAAGTTCTACAGCGAGGCTGACGACGGACTCTACAAGTACAACCCTAACGCCACCAACACCTCATATTATGCCTGGGGTTCAGGCACTTCCGGAAACATGCCGGATGCCGAGACCTACCCTGACATCCCTGAGGTATTCCCTGCCGAGGGCGACGGCCCTAAGAACCCGAGCATATTCAGGTCTATGCCTGACTATCCGGGAGCGGCAGTGTCAGTGCTCGCGCTGAATGACGGCAAGCACTCCGCCGACGGCGGCGCCTGCATCGCCCGCGCCTGCTTCAACTCCGACGCCTGCTCAGGCCGTGCGCTCGGTATGGCACAGACCCTGGACATCGGCGTGGAGCTCTTCAACTCCGCTACTCCTAACGAGAACCTCGCGTTCCAGTTCGACTACTACATACCAGGACCTTGGGACAGCGGCCGCATCGCCGTGACATTCGTGGACAACGGTATCGACTGGATGGCCAACTACCACCCGTGGACTACCGACCCGGACACCTACGCCAACGGAATGAGCGAGTGGATGACCGCCACGATTCCTCTCTCCGACTTCCCTAACTTCGCCGAGCAGACCTACGGCTACATCCTCAAGAACACCATCAAGGGTGTCAACGGAGACTACGCCTGCCAGGGTATGATCGCGTTCTACAACGACGAGTGCGACGGCCACGCCGCCCACGAGTACGACAACTTCATCATGTACTGGAACAATCTCCGCATCGTTCCGATGATGACGAAAGAGATAGAGGACGAATAGCCCTCAAGTGCTGAAAGGATTGAGGGAGGATAGTGAAACTGCATTATTCTCCCTCTTTTTTACTATTTTTACGAAATGAAGAATTCCCTCCGACTCCTGACGCTGGTCCTGAGTCTGACCGTCTGCACTGCAGCGAGCGGCCAGATGGCCCGGCTGTACACTTCCGAAGACGGCCTACCGAGCAGCCAGATCAACGACATCTACCAGGACGGCAAGGGATTCATCTGGATTTCCACCGAGAACGGGCTCGCGCTCTTCGACGGCACGGAGATGCACTGCCTGCAGTCCAGCAGGGACTGGAGCGGCTCGCTGGCGAGCAATCTGGTCCTCACCACCATGGAGGACAGGAGCGGAGTCTTCTGGACCGGCACATCCAAGGGCCTGCAGACCTATGACTACGAAACCGGGGACTTCACCATCGTGGACCTCTGCGATATGGCGGTGCCCCTCTCCACCCAGCACATCTCCTCGATAGTGGAGGTAAGCACCGGAGGCGAAGACTTCGAAATATGGGTCGGGACCTCGCAGCACGGCATCTATATCCTTGACGGCAAGACACATAAGCCTGACCCGCAGAGGCAGAGCGCAGTCAACGCCCTGCTGCCGTCGCTCTTCGTGAGCCGCATCTTCCCGGACTCCGCCGGCAGGATGTGGATAGCCTCCGAGACCGGCGGTCTGGCCGTAATCGACCGCAGCACGCTCAAGGACCTCAGCGCCGGGATGTGCCAGGGCGAGACCCTGCAGCTGGCGCCGGAGCTGCTGGTGACCGGATTTGCGGAGGACTCCAAGAGCGGAGACATCATCGTGGGCACTTCCAACCGGGGGCTGCTCGTCTATAGCTCCGCCACCGGCAAACTGCGCCGCTCCTCCGACCGCAAGGCAAGGGAATGCAGCGCCATGTCCCTGCTCCCTGACAGGGTGTTCAGCCGTGCCGGAGACCGGGCATTCATCGTGGGCACGGAGGGCCAGGGATTCAAGATTTATGACCTCGGCACCGACAGCCTGAGGGAAGCCGGAAACGGCAACATTCTCATAAACACTTCAGGCTGGAAGATACACAGCCTGCTGGAGGACAACCAGGGCAATGTCTGGATGGGCGCGTTCCTGACCGGCGTGATGGTCGTGCCGCGCTCGATGTACGGCTTCGAATACCTCCACATCGACGGCTGCGTCACCTCGATTCTGAAGGACGGCGGCTCGCTGTGGGTCGGCACTGACGGCAACGGGCTCGTCAGGATTGACCCGGACGGGCGCAGAACAGTTTATAATTCAAGCAATTCCGGACTCGGGAGCGATACAGTTATGGCTCTTGTCAAAGACGGCAGCGGGGCGCTCTGGATCGCCACCTATCAGGGCGGGCTCTTCAAATACGCCGGCGGGGTCATCAGGCCATTCGCCGACAACGCCGGGATAGGCAGCTCCAAGACTGTTGCCCTCGCCTACGACAGCTCCAGGGACCTGCTCTTCGTAGGCACGCACGGCGCCGGGATGAGCATAATCTCCCCCGCCGGAGGAAAAGTCACGCACAGGATTTCCGACGACCTCAGCAAATGGGTCAGCTCCCTCTACCTCGACCGCGGCGGGATGCTCTGGGTCGGCACCTTCAACGGCCCGCTCTGCTACAGCCACACCACCGGCAGGCTGATACGCTACGATGTCGGGGACCTAAGCCAGAACGCACGCGTTTACTGCTTCTGCGAGGGCAAGGACAGCAAGATGTGGATAGGCACGGGCGAGGGCCTGCTCGGCTACGATATGGCGGGCGGCAAGGGCGTCCGCTACACCGAGGAGGATGGCCTCTCGAGCAATGTGGTCTGCGGCATTCTGGAGAGCGAGGACGGCAATATCTGGCTGTCCACCTTCCGCGGCCTCTCGAGGCTCAACCCGTCGAGCGGCAAGTTCAGCAGGTACTATTCCTATGACGGGCTGCAGGAGAACGAGTTCCACTACCGGGCCGCGTTCAAGTGCAATGACGGGCAGATGCTATTCGGAGGCATCAACGGCCTCAACCTCTTCTACCCGCAGGTAATCGACCAGAAGCACCACGACATCCCACCGATATACTTCACGGCCCTGAAGGTTAGGGGCAAAAACGTTTACCACGGAACCGAAGGCGACCGGGAAATACTCGACCGGCATATAACTGAAGCCACTTCCGTCACCCTGCCGTACGCCGGCAACAGCTTCTCGCTGGAATACGCCGTGCTGGAATACTCCAACCCGCAGAAGATGATCTACGCCCACAAGCTCGAACGCTTCGACCGGGACTGGATCTACAGTTCGCCCGCGCAGAGGGCGGCCTCATACACCAACCTCCCGGCTGGGCGCTACACGCTGAAGGTCAAGGCCTATTTCGAGAACCGCGAGGACGCGTTCTCCGAAAGGAGCATCTCGATACGGGTGCTGCCGCCGTGGTACCGCAGCATCTGGGCCTATCTGGGCTACTTCCTGCTGCTCTGCGGCGCCGGGCTGCTGGCCGCCAGGGCCGTCCGCAAGGAGAAGCGCCACGAGCAGGAGCGACAGGAGGCCGACATCAAGGACATGAAGCTGGAGATGTTCACGAGCATCTCCCACGAGATACGCACTCCGATGACGCTGGTGATGTCGCCGCTCAAGGAGCTCCGCGAGGCGGAGACAGATCCGCGCAGAAAGGACCTCTACAACCTGATGTACCGCAACTGCCACCGCGTGCTACGCCTGGTCAACCAGTTGATGGACGTGCGCAAGCTGGACAGCGGCAAGATGGAGTTCCACTTCAGAGAAACGGATATAGTATTCTTTATCAGGGATATAGTGCAGTCGTTCCAGAATCTCGCGCAGAAGAGGAACATCTCCCTGCAACTGCGCTCCGCCGACCCGGAGGAGAAGATGTGGATCGACCAGGGCAACTTCGACAAGGTCATATTCAACCTGCTCTCCAACGCCTTCAAATACACTCCGGACGGAGGCAGGGTGGAGCTCAGCATCTCCGCGCCGCTCCCTAACGACGGCAAGCTCGCTGCCGGGATAGCCAAATATCTGCGCATAGACATATTCAACTCGGGCGGCAGCATCTCCGACCCCGACAGGGTGTTCGACCAGTTCTTCACCGAAGAGAAGTCAGGCTCCCACACCGGCTACGGGCTGGGGCTCTACCTTGCCAAGACGCTGGTGGAGCGCCACCACGGCACGATTGAGGTGCACAACAGCGACGAGGGCGTCAGCTTCTCCGTCTGCATCCCTTGCGGACGCGGGCATCTGAGCGACGAGGAAATGACCCCTACCGAACTGCACAAGGACCTCTATACCAGATACTCCCGCGAGCAGGAAATCGGCTCCGGACAGGCCGTCGGCGACTCCGACAGGGAGCTGCGCGACAGCAAGAGCAAGAAGACCATAGTCGTGGCCGACGGCGACAGCGAGATACGCTCATACCTGAGAATGGAGCTGAGCCGCACCTATAATGTGAAGAGCTGCGCAAGCGGCAAGGCGGCCTGGGGCATCATCAGCACCACCGTGCCTGACGCCGTCATCGCGGACCTCTCGATGGAGGGGATGGACGGCCTGGAACTCTGCTCCCGCATCAAGCACAACCCGGGCACCAACCACATCCCGGTCATCATCATCAGCACCCACACCGACGAGGAGACCGAGCAGTTGTGCAGCGAGAGCGGAGCCGACAAGTTCCTCACCAAGCCGCTCTCGATGGACCTCCTGAAGAGCGCCCTGGTCAACTCCATCGCCACCCGCGAGGCTTTGCGGAGCAAGTTCACGAGCGGCATACAGTATGACTACGGCGAGATGAAGATGAATGTGCGCGGCGGCAGCCAGCTGCTGGACAACGCCATCGAAGTCATCAAGCGCAACCTCGACAACCCTGACTTCAGCGTCGAGAGCCTCAGCAAGGAGGTCGGGATGAGCCGCGTGCACCTCAACCGCAGGCTCAAGGAAGCGATGAACATCTCCCCGAGCAACCTCATCCGCTCGATGAGGCTCAAGCAGGCGGCCTGGCTGCTGATACATAACGAGGCCAACGTGTCGGAAGTCTCCTACAGGATAGGCTTCTCGTCCCCGTCATATTTCTCAAGTTCGTTCCACGAGTACTTCGGGATGTCCCCTAAGGAATTCCTCGCCAAGTACCGCGGCTGCGAGGACGCCGACACGCTCAACAAGATATTCGGAGAAAACTATGAACATATTGAAGACAAATAGATTGCTCTGCCTGCTTGCGCTGGGCGCTCTGCTGCTCTCCTGCAAGGGGGAGAGCGGGCCTGAAATCGGCCTCCGCTTCGCCGAAGGCACTGAGGCTCAGGAGATTGACGCCGAGGGCGGAAGCGTGGATGTGGGCGTGGAATGGGAATACTGCAAATGGAAAATCAGCGGTGAATCGACCGGCGAGACGGCCCTCGGGGGCATCAGCCCGGTCTATGGAGGCACCATGGGCGCGACCGGAGTGAGCAAGGTCACCCTCACAGTGCTTCCCAACAATGCGAAGACTGCAAGGGAGATCACCCTCAAGGTGGAAGACACCGAGGGGCGTATCTCCGATGCGGTCACGCTGGTGCAGACGGGAGTAAAGCCTGTCAGCATAAGCATCGACCCCACAAAGACTTACCAGACCATCGACGGCTTCGGCGCGATGAACTCCTGGGGCGACAGCGACTACTGGAGCAAGGCCGAGTGCGACCTGCTCTTCGGGAAGATTGGACTCGACATAATGCGGCTGCGCATCCCGACCGAAGAAAGCCACTGGGGCAATATCCTGGAGTCCGCAGGCTACGCAAAGGAGACCTACGGCGCGAAATTGCTCGCTTCGCCTTGGAGCATGCCTGCCGCGTGGAAGGACACGGGCTCGATCAACGGCAAGGACGGCGAGACCCGCAGCCACCTGCTGGAAAGCCATTATGAGGACTATGCCCTCTACCTTGAGAAATACGCCAAGTATATGGCAGACAGCGGAGTAGCGCTCTACGCCATCTCCATACAGAACGAGCCGGACTGGCCTGCGAGCTACGAAGGCTGCTACTGGAGCGCGGAGCAGATGAGGGCGTTCGCCGCCGGATATGCGCAGCTTATCACCAGCGCGAAGGTTACCTCCGGCGAGCCGATGGGCAGCAACACCTCCTACTGGACTGCAATCCTCGACGACGGCAAGGCTCGGGACAATGTCGATATACTTGCCGGACACCTCTACGGCACCGGCTCGATGAAGTCCTATTCCCGCGCAGCGCAGGAGGGCAAGCCGCTCTGGATGACCGAGCACCTGCTCAACGACAGCTGGACCGACGGCACCGGCCACTGGGCCGAGACGATGACAATGGCGGACGAGGTAAGCGACTGCCTCACCAACGGCTGGAACGCCTATATCTGGTGGTATGCCCGCCGCTACTACAGCTTCATCGGCGACGGCGAACAGGGCACGGCCAAGGGTACCATACTCCCCCGCGGGCACGCTTTCGGACAGTTCAGCCGCTACATCAATCCGGGTGACGTGCGCATCGGCGCCACATCGTCGTCTGACGCCCTTAGGGTAAGCGCCTTCAGGGACTCTGACGGCAGGACGGCCATTGTAATAGTAAACGATTCGGCAGCGGCGGTAGATGCTTCCGTCAGCCTCTCCGGGACCGTCTCCGAAGTGGAGGCGAGCTTCAGCAGCGAGACCTCAAGCAGCGAGGCCATGCAGGTCGCCGTCAACGGAGGCGAGCTGACTTTCACGCTCAAAGGCAAGAGCGTGAGCAGCATTTCGTATCGGTAAAAGGCCGATGTTACATAATCGACACAATTTGTAACATAAATCGAAACTCCGGTTACAATAGCCAAAAAGGGCGCAACACTTTGCATCATCCGTTGAAGTGATTAGCGGTAAATTTGTATTGTTATGAGACATGCACTAAAACTTCTGGCTGCGGCCGCCCTGTTTGTGACGGCATTTTCGTGCAGCAAGCCGGCGGAGGTCAGTCTGCCGGTGATATTCAGCGACCATATGGTCCTGCAGAAGGACTGTGACGCGAATCTCTGGGGCGGCAGCGCTCCTGGGGCCAGGGTCAGCGTGCAATGGCGCGGCAAGAGCTACAGCGCAACAGCCGACGAGGCTGGCAAGTGGAAGCTAAGCGTGCCTGCAGGCGAGGCCGGCGGTCCGTTCACGCTCAAGATAGGCGACAAGACGGTCAACGACGTGCTCGTCGGAGAGGTGTTCATCTGCTCCGGCCAGTCCAATATGGAGCTTCCGGTACGCCGCTGCATGGATGTGGTAGCTGACGATGTCAAGGACTACTCCAACACTTCCATACGCTATTTCGCCGTCCCTACGGCCTACGACTTCAACGGCCCCGCTGAGGACATCGCGGGCGGCAGGTGGGAAGTGCTCGACTCCGAGCAGACCGGCCTGCAGTGGAGCGCGGTCTGCTATTTCACGGCAAGATACATCAACGAGGCCACGGGCGTGCCGGTGGGCATGGTAAGGCCGGCCCTCGGCGGCTCCCCTATCGAGTCCTGGATGCAGGAGAGCATTCTCCCGGAATCCGCCGTGAAGGAGCTGGCCCCGTACAAGGACAAGGCATTCACGGACAGCCTCAAGATAGCGAGCGGCAAGGTCTATACCGAATGGCCGAGGAAGTACAACGAGCTTCCGGCAGTGACCCCGAAATGGTCCAGGGCCGAACTCTTCTCCAAGTCCTGGGCACTTGACGCCAAGGGCAAACCTTGGTACGGCGGGCACCATTTCCGCAAGACAGTGAATCTCAGCGAGTCGCAGGCGGCGGGAGAGTCCATCCTGCACCTCGGGGCGATGGTGGATGCCGACTCCGTATTCGTCAACGGCAAGTGCGTGGGCAACACGACCTACCAGTATCCTCCGCGCAACTACACCGTCCCTGCGGGGACCCTCAAGGC
>CAVAID010000003.1:0-78368 GCA_963588685.1 bacterium | reverse complement strand
AGCGTGTGACCGTCCAAAGCGGTTCCAGGGTTCGAATCCCTGTCTTTCCGCAGAAAAGTCTGCCCCGCGCAGCGCACAAAGGGCCTCCCATCAGGGAGGCCCTTATGTTGTCCCCTCGACAGGCTCGGGGGCCGCGGCCGGTCGCTGAGCTTGTCGAAGCGCCGTCCCCTAGAAATGCCGGAATCCCAGATAGTCGCGCGAGGCACCGAGCCAGACGAGGTCTGACCCCGAGTTTTGTGTCCCCGGGGCAGGGGCGGCGCTTCGACGGGGCTCAGCGACCGTATCGGTCCCCAAGTTTTGCGGTCCCAGAGCTTGTCGAGGGGCCGCCCCGGCAGTGATCCGCCCAATGACAAAGTGCGGGACCTTAATCTCGGGCTCGGCGTCGGGAGCGACGGTGAAGAGCAGCTCGTAGTCCTCGCCGCAGCAGGTGGCAAGTTCCACCGGGTCCCAGCCCTGGCGCGAGCAGAGCTGACGAAGTTCCGGGGAGAGAGGAAGCGCGGTCACATCTATCTCAGCCCCCACGCCGGAAGCCTCCAGAATATGCCTGAGATCCGAGCCTATGCCGTCGGAAATGTCCATCATCGCGTGCACGCCCTCGGCGGAAGCGAGCGCAAGCCCCTCCGCAACCCGCGGCACAGGAAGATAATGCTTCTCCACGAGAGCATCCGCAACTTCATCTCTCTCAATCCCCTGCAGAATCACCCGCAGCCCCGCCGCAGAATCCCCGAGGCAGCCGCTCACGCAGACCAGATCCCCGACTTGGGCATAGCTGCGCAGCCGCGAAGCCCCGTGCGGGCACTCCCCCAGCACCGTCACGCAGATGCTCATCCTGTCCGGCGAAGAAGTGGTGTCGCCGCCCAGAAGCGGGCAGTCGAAGCGCAGCGAAATCTCGCGGTAACCCCGCATGAATTCCCGCACCCACTCCGCGCTCAGGCCCTGCGGCAGCGCGAAGGACAGGAAAGTCGCCACCGGCCTGCCGCCCATCGCCGCTATGTCGCTGAGATTCACCGCGGCGGACTTCCATCCCAGGCGGTACGGGCTCACATCGTCCAGCAGGAAATGGCTCCCCTCCACCAGCATATCGCTGCTGACGAGGGTGTCAGTCCCGCTGTGCTGCGGAATCACGGCGCAGTCGTCGCCAATTCCCTGCACCCCCTCCGGGGCGCTGAAGCCGCGGCTTATCTCCCGGATAAGGCCGAATTCTCCCAATTCACTCAGTTCCATAACGGGCGCAAATATACTCCCGAAACGGCACAAAACCAAAGGCGGCCGTCATCTTCACAGACTCCGGCCGCCTGTAAGATACGGCGGCAATGACCTGCCGCCAATCAAACACAGTTAACAGTATGATAGATTAGGTTAGAAGTGTTTACTTCCTGGGGGGAATTACTCCACGAGATTCCCGGTCTTGTCGAGCTGAAGCTCAAACCAGTCCGAGCACACCTGGTACTCGTACGGCACGAAGTGGTAGCACTGCACATAAACCTTGTTGGCGGCCTTGCTGAAGTAGATATCCACCCTGGTACCCTCTTCGTTTCCGCTCTCGGTCCAGTCGAAGGAAGCCGCATCGCCCTTGAGGGCGGCGATTATCTCGTCCTGGCGCTTGGCCGGATAGTATTTTATCTTCTCCTTGTAGCAGATGCCGGTATCCTTGTCCTTACGCAGCGATTTGAGCATAAACAGCAGCACGAGGCCGAGAATTATTGTGCAGCATCCGAGAATATTGACGCTGACCGGAGTCTTTAAGATGACGCAGGCAAGTCCTGCAACTATACACGCGCAGGAGACTACAATATTGCCGGTGCTGCGCACACGTGAAAATTCCTTATTCATTTTTTAAGTTCTTTTTAAAATGTTATCTGATTTGGGGGACGTTCGCAGCCCCTCGACAGGCTCGGGGACCGTTGCGGGAAAGCACAATGCGGCTTCCCGTCAAAAGGCCCGAAAGCCTGAAACAATCAGATCCGGAATTTCCTGAGAATGACGAAATGCGTCCCGGCGGAGAGAGTGCCGGACACATAAGAGCTTGACTTGCAGACGAAACCGATAGGATTGACTACATTGACCAGAGCCCTGTCCTTCACAAACATGTTCTTGAACGCTGACAGGCAGCGTCTCGCGCCGCCAAGGCTCCTGATCCTTGCTGTCTGGGAGAGCGTGCCGGCAGGAACATATTCGCAGCCGGAGCAATTCAGGCCGAGGTCATTGAGATGCCTCTCATCGCTCATCCGGGCACCGTCGGTCTCGCAGATTTCGCCTGTCACGGCGGCCATTTCCTCCTTTACCGGAGCAACGGCAGCCGACAGCATCTCCATCCCCGTGACGACAAGAGCGAAGATGAGCAGTATCTTGACAAGCGGTTTCATCGAGACAAATATAATTTATCCGCAGCGGAATTGCAAGCCGCGGGGCAAATTTTTGCTTTTTAAAAGATAATCCGTATATTTGCGGTTCGGTAAATGAAAGCAGTGCATTACATATTCCTCTCCCCTGCCCGATGCGGGGCCGTCCGAATTCAGGAGGCGTAGAAACCTCCCACACTTCGGAAAATTCATTGCACAACCCACAATCATTCAGAATTTTCGCCCAACTATGCAATTGCAATTGACAATCTCGGTTTGTCTTGCCGTTAGGGGGCTTATTATACAACGATGACAATAAATGTAACGGTGGCCGACGAAAGCCACATCAAGTACGCAGAAGCAATCTGCAAAGAAATCTACATATCCTCGCTGGAGCGCAAGACGGGCATAGCCAACCGCACCCCGGAATACATCTGCGAGAAAATCCGCGCCGGCAAGGCCGTAATCGCCCTGGCCACCGACGGAAGCAAGCCCGAGGCGGAGCCGCGTTTCGCCGGCTTCTCCTACATCGAATCCTGGGGCGGCAAGAGCTTCGTGGCAAATTCAGGCCTCATCGTGGCCCACGAATTCAGGGGGATGGGCGTCGCCAAACGGATCAAGGAGCAGACCTTCATCCTCTCCCGCCACCTCTTCCCGGACGCCAAGATATTCTCCATCACCACCGGAGCGGCTGTAATGAAGATGAACTACGAATTCGGCTTCCGTCCGGTGCCGTACAGCGAACTCACCGACGACCCGGAATTCTGGAAAGGCTGCGAGGGCTGCCGGCACTTCGAAATCCTCAAGAGCCACGACTACAAGATGTGCATCTGCACGGGCCTGCTCTACGACCCTAGCGAGCACCTCGAAATCCACCACCCCGACGAATAAAAGCAAAAAAACATATGAGCAAAAAGAAAGTAGTAGTCGCATTCAGCGGCGGTCTGGACACCTCCTACACGGTGATGTACCTGGCCAAAGAGAAAGGTTATGAAGTCCACGCGGCCTGCGCCAACACGGGCGGATTCAGCCCCGAGCAGCTCCGCACCAACGAGGAGAACGCCTACAAGCTCGGCGCGACCAAGTATGTAACCCTCGACGTCACGGGAGAATACTACGAGAAGAGCCTTAAATATATGGTCTGGGGCAATGTGCTCCGAAACGGCACCTACCCTATCTCCGTATCCTCCGAGCGCATATTCCAGGGGATAGCCATCGCGCGCTACGCCAAGGAGATAGGCGCTGACGCCATCGCCCACGGCTCCACCGGCGCCGGCAACGACCAGGTACGCTTCGACATGACCTTCCTCGTTATGTGTCCGGAGATGGAAATCATCACCCTCACCCGCGACGGCAACCTCTCCCGCAAGGAGGAAGTCGATTACCTCAACGCGCACGGCTTCCACGCCGACTTCACCAAGCTCAAATACTCCTATAATGTGGGCATCTGGGGCACCTCCATCTGCGGCGGCGAAATCCTCGACTCCACCCAGGGTCTGCCGGAGAGCGCCTACCTCAAGCAGGTGACGAAGCACGGCAGCGAGATCCTCAGCCTCGGCTTCAGCAAGGGCGAACTGTGCGAAGTCAACGGCACACATTATGATGACAACATCGCCGCAATCCAGGCGGTCGAGAGCATCGGAGCGGCCTACGGAATCGGCCGCGACATGCATGTGGGCGACACCATCATCGGCATCAAGGGACGCGTCGGCTTCGAGGCCGCAGCCCCTATGCTCATCATCGGAGCGCACAGGTTCCTCGAGAAATTCACCCTCTCCAAGTGGCAGCAGTACTGGAAGGACCAGGTGGCCAACTGGTACGGGATGTTCCTTCACGAGAGCCAGTACCTCGAGCCGGTAATGCGCGACATCGAAGCGATGCTCGAGAGCAGCCAGCGCAATGTCAACGGCACCGTCACCCTCGAACTCCGCCCTTACGGCTTCTCCACCGTGGGCGTGGACTCCCCTGACGACCTCGTGAAATCCAAGCTCGGCGAGTACGGCGAGACCCAGAAGGGCTGGACCGCCGAAGACGCCAAGGGCTTCATCAAGGTACTCTCCACCCCGCTCCGGGTATATTACGGCAAACACAAGGACGAAGAAGATCTCTAGAATATGGAAGAAAACGCAGCAAAGCCTAAAGGCAGAAGGTCATCCAGGCGCCGCGCAGCCAAGCCTCTGGCCGCCCCGGCCGAGACCGCAGCCCCGAAAATCAGGGTCGGCATCATCGGCGGAGCCGGCTACACCGCAGGCGAACTGATAAGAATCCTGGTCAACCACCCGGAGGCGGAGCTCAGCTTCGTGCACTCCGGGAGCAGCGCAGGCAAATACCTCTGGCAGGTGCACAGCGGCCTGCTCGGCGACACGGATATGCAGTTCTGCGACAGCTTCGACCTCTGCAGCGTGGATGTGCTCTTCCTCTGCTCGGCGCACGGAAAGAGCCGCGAGTTCTGGGAAGCTAACAAAAGGCCGGCCAGGCTCAAGGTCATCGACCTTGCGCAGGATTTCCGCGACGAGAGCGAAGGCTATGTCTATGGCCTGCCTGAAATGCAGCGCGAGAAAATCTGCGGCGCCAAACTGGTCGCCAACCCGGGCTGCTTCGCCACCGCCATCCAGCTCGCCCTGCTGCCGCTCGCGGAAGCGGGACTCATCAGGGGCGAGGTCTGCATCAACGCCGTGACCGGCTCCACCGGCGCGGGCGTAAAGCCTTCCGAGACCACCCATTTCAGCTGGAGAAGCGACAACCTCTCCGCCTACAAAATCTTTGAGCATCAGCACCTTAAAGAAATACGCCGCAACCTTTCCCTTCTCGAGGAGGGGTTCGACGCGCGCCTCGATTTCGTCCCGATGAGGGGCGACTTCACGCGCGGCATCTTCGCCACCGTCCACCTCGACTGCGAACTCGACATCGAGGAAGCGCTCAACCTGTACAAAGCCTACTACGAAGACGCGGCGTTCACCTTCGTGAGCGACGCTCCCGTGGACCTCAAGCAGGTGGTCAACACCAACAAATGCCTGCTCTCGCTCGAGAAGCACGACGGCAGGCTGGTAATCTGCTCCGTCATCGACAACCTCCTCAAGGGAGCTTCCGGGCAGGCTGTGCAGAATATGAACCTTATCTTCGGGCTGCCGGAGAACTGCGGCCTGAAACTGAAAGCATCAGCATTCTAAGACAATGGATTTATTCAAAGTATATAAACTCTGGGACATCGAGCCGGTACGCGGCCTCGACACGACTCTCTGGGACAAGGACGGCGTCGAATACACCGACCTCTACGGCGGTCACGCCGTCATCAGCATCGGGCACTGCCACCCGCATTATGTCAAGATGCTGCAGGAGCAGCTCACCAGGCTCGGTTTCTACTCCAACGCAGTGCAGAACTCTCTGCAGCAGGAACTTGCGTACAGGCTCGGAAAGGCCTGCGGCTACCCGGACTACTCCCTTTTCCTCTGCAACAGCGGCGCCGAGGCCAACGAGAACGCGATGAAACTGGCCTCCTTCGCGACAGGCAGGGCCAGGGTGCTCGCCTTCGGCAAATCCTTCCACGGCAGGACCAGCGGAGCCGTAGCGGCGACCGACAACCCGAAAATCCGCGCTCCGTTCAACTCCAGCGCAAATGTAAGTTTCGCGACTCTCGGCGACCTTGAAGCCGTGGAGCAGGCCCTCACCGGCAGGGAATACGCCGCCGTCATCATCGAGGGAATCCAGGGCGTGGCCGGCATCTACGAGCCAGGCGACGAATTCTTCCGGGGTCTCAGAAGCCTCTGTGACAAATACGGCAGTCTGCTCATAGTCGATGAAATCCAGTCCGGCTACGGCCGCAGCGGGCTCTTCTTCGCGCACCAGCGCAGCGGGATACGCGCCGACATCATCACCACCGCCAAGGGAATGGCTAACGGCCTGCCTATAGGCGGAGTGCTGATCGCTCCTCACATCAAGCCGGAATACGGTATGCTGGGCACCACCTTCGGAGGCAACCACCTCGCCTGCACCGCCGCGATCGCAGTACTCGATGTAATTGAGAACGAGCACCTTATAGAGAACGCAGCCAAGGTCGGGGAGCACTTCCGCGAAGCCTTCAACGGTCCGGACGGGCTCGACCCGGCGCTCAAGGAATACCGCGGACGGGGCCTTATGATCGGGCTCGAACTCAAGCCGGAATTCATCGGCCTGCGCGACCGCCTGCTCTTCGAGAAGCACTTCTTCACCGGAGCCGCCGGCGCGTCTGTCATCCGCCTGCTGCCTTCGCTCACCATCAGCTGTCAGACAGCGGACCGCTTCATCGCAGCATGGAAAGGACTCACGACTAAAGCAGAATAATATAATGGATAATTTTACCAGCATACGCCAGCTTGGCGACCCCGCCAAAGCCATTGAGGAAGCCCTCTATGTCAAGAGCCATCCCTTCGCGGACCAGGAGCTCGGGCGCAACCGGACCCTGCTGATGGTGTTCTTCAACAACAGTCTCCGCACCCGCCTCAGCACCCAGAAGGCCGCCCTCAACCTCGGGATGAACGTAATCGTGCTCGATGTCAACCAGGGAGCATGGAAGCTCGAGACCGAGAGAGGAGTCATAATGGACGGCGACAAGAGCGAGCATCTACTCGAAGCCATCCCCGTGATGGGCTGCTACTGCGACCTTATAGGAGTGAGGTCCTTCGCCCGCTTCGAGAGCAAGAGCGACGACTACAATGAAGTGATACTCAATCAGTTCATCAAATACTCCGGCAAGCCTGTCTTCAGCATGGAGGCCGCCACCAGGCACCCCCTGCAGACCTTCGCCGACATCATCACCATCGAGGAGCACAAGAAGAGCGCCCGGCCTAAGGTAGTGATGACCTGGGCTCCGCACCCTAAGGCTCTTCCGCAGGCAGTGCCGAACTCCTTCGCCGAAGGCATGGACTGGGCGGGCTATGACTTCGTAATCGCCAACCCTGAAGGCTACGACCTCGCACCGGAGTTCGTCGGAAAAGCCCGCGTCACGCACGACCAGGACGAAGCCCTGCGCGGAGCCGACTTCGTCTATGCCAAGAACTGGGCCTCCTATGAGGACTACGGCAAGGTGCTCAGCCGCGACCGCTCCTGGACAGTTACCAAGGAGAAGATGGCGCTGACTAACGATGCCTGCTTCATGCACTGCCTGCCGGTAAGGCGCAATATGATAGTGAGCGACGAGGTCATCGAATCCCCTCAGTCACTGGTGATTCCTGAGGCCGCCAACAGGGTTGTCTCAGCCCAGACCGTCATCCGCAGAATGCTCAGGAGCTTATGATAAGCGTCGTCAAGATAGGAGGCAATGTAATCGACTCTCCGGAGCTGCTGGAGAAGTTCTGCGACGACTTCGCCGCGCTCGAAGGGCCCAAGGTCCTCGTGCACGGCGGAGGCAAGCTCGCCAGCGACTTCCAGCGCCGCCTCGGGACGGAGCCGCAGATGATAGAAGGCCGCCGCGTCACCGACCCCGACACCCTGCAACTTGTGACGATGGTCTATGCAGGCTGGTGCAGCAAGCACATTACCGCCCTGCTCCAGGCCCGCGGCTGCAACGCAATGGGCCTCGCCGGCTGCGACGCCTCCATCATCAGGGCGGACCGGCGCGCTCCCAAACTTCTCTCCGACGGAGTCACTCTGGTCGATTATGGCCTGGTGGGAGATGTCACCCCTGAGTCAGTGGACGCCGCAAAAATCCGGCAACTCCTTGATATGGGCATAGTTCCCGTGTTCAGCGCCATTACCCACGACGGCCGCGGGGAGCTTCTCAACACCAACGCCGACACCATCGCCGCATCAATTTCTTCAGCAATAAATGCGAAACTTCTTTATTGTTTCGAAAAAAATGGCGTACTTTACAGTCTGGATGATTCCTCAAGCGTAATACCCCGCCTTGACTTCGGTCTCTACACAAGATTGAAGCAGGAGGGTCGCATAGCCGCGGGGATGATTCCCAAGCTGGACAACGCATTTTCAGCCCTCAGGGCGGGCGCTGCAGGAGTGACCGTCAAGCACTCCGGGCAGCTGCTCGACGCGGGCGCAGGCACGACACTGGTAATATGACCTACGAGCTCTACATAGACCTGCTCAGGCAGCTGGTCCGCACCCCTTCCCTCTCCTTCGAGGAGGAAGGCGCGGAGAGAGTTGTCTGCGGGGCGTTGGACAGCTGGGGCATCGGGCATAAAGTTCTTAAAGGCAATATTATAGCCCTCAACCGGGACTTCGACCCCCGCAAACGGACTCTCGCCCTCGACGCCCACCTCGACACCGTCCCCGCTTCCGGCGGTTACACCAGAGACCCGTTTGACCCGGGCAACGACGGGAGCATCGTTTATGGACTCGGATCCAATGATGATGGCGGAAGTGTGGTATCGATGATTGCCGCTTTCCGTCATTTTTATAATATGCCGCTCCCGTTCAACCTGATGCTCGTTCTGACCCGCGAGGAGGAGCGTTCCGGCCCCGACGGGGCGAGGTGGCTCTATGCCCCGGACGGAGGGTTTGCCCTCGACGGGGAGCTGCCGTGCCCGGACTGGGTGATTGTAGGCGAGCCTACCGGGATGCGCGCCGCCACGAGCGAACGCGGGCTGCTGGTGCTCGACGGGGAGGCCCACGGAGTAAGCGGGCACGCCGCCCGGGACGAGGGGATTAACGCCCTCTACATTGCCCTGGATGACATTGCTGCGCTGCGCGCGCACAAATTCTCCCGGCATTCTGAGCTGATGGGGGACGTACGCCTCAATGTGACCCAGATAGAGGCGGGCAGCGCCCACAATGTTATCCCGGAACTCTGCAAATTCGTCGTTGACATAAGGCCGACGGAGCAATATACCAACGAAGAGATTCTCGGCGAACTGCAGGCCCTGTGCCGCAGCAGCCTCAAGGCACGCAACCTCGCCAACCGCTCCTCCGCCACCCCGGCAGGCTCTCCCCTGCTCAAGACGGCCCTGGGACTCGGCATCCCGACATTCTCCTCCCCCACCACCTCCGACTGGATGCGCATCGGCACAGATGCAATCAAGATGGGCCCGGGCGACTCGGCCCGCTCCCACAGGGCGGACGAATACATCCTCGCAAGCGAGATAGTCAATGCTATAGATACATATATCAAGTACATAGAGAATTTTTATGGCAACACTCTGGAATAAGGGCACAAGCGCGACCGAGAGGGTCGAAGCCTTCACGGTGGGCAACGACCGCGAACTGGACCTCCGGCTCGCAGCCTACGACATAGAGGGCTCCAAGGCACACATAACGATGCTCGAGAGCATTGGGCTGCTGAGCGCCGAAGAGCTCAAGACTCTGCTCGCGGCGCTGGACAGAATCGCGCAGACCGTTGCGGACGGCAGTTTCAGGCTCGAGGAGGACGTGGAGGACATCCACTCGCAGATCGAGCTTCTGCTCACCCGCGAGCTCGGGGATATGGGCAAGAAAATTCACTCCGGGCGCTCCCGCAACGACCAGGTCCTTGTGGACATCAAGCTCTTCCTCCGCGACGAGCTCAAGACCCTGCGCTCCGAGACCCTCACCCTCTTCCGCACCCTCCAGAGCCTCAGCGAGAAATATAAGGAGGTGCTGCTTCCGGGCTACACCCACGCCCAGATTGCGATGCCGTCGTCCTTCGGAATGTGGTTCGGCGCCTACGCAGAGGCCCTCGTGGACGACATGTACATGATGGGCGGGGCTTACAAAGTGGTCAACCGCAACCCGCTCGGCTCAGCCGCGGGCTACGGCAACTCATTCCCGCTCGACCGCGACATGACGACCCGCCTGCTCGGCTTCGACTCCCCGGTCATCAACAGCGTCGCAGCCCAGATGAGCCGCGGCAAGACGGAGAGGTGCGTTGCCTCGGCGATGGGCTCCCTCGCGCTGACGCTCAACAAGTTCGCCTCCGACTGCTGCATGTATATGTGTCCGAACTGTGGCTTCATCCACTTCCCGGACAGCCTCACCACCGGCTCCAGCATCATGCCTCACAAGAAGAACCCTGACGTCTGGGAGATGGTGCGCGGCAAGTGCAACCGCATCCTCTCCTGCGAGAACGAAATCTCCCTGCTCTGCAGCAACATGCCGCACGGCTATCACCGTGACTATCAGCTCCTCAAGGACATACTCTTCCCAGCCCTGGAACTCATGCACGACTGCCTGCAGATGACGGACTATATGCTCGCCCACATCGAGGTCAACACCCATATACTCGAGAATCCGCTCTACGCCCACCTCTTCACGGTGGAGGAAGTCAACAGGCGCACCCTTGCCGGCACCCCGTTCAGGGAGGCCTACAGGCAGGTAGGAGTCGAGGTTAATGAGGGCCGCTTCAAATACTCCGGAGGCGACACATCGGAGCTCAAGGCATCGGACCTCGGGCACACGCACATCGGCAGCATCGGCAATCTCTGCAATGAACGCATAGCCGCTCTAATGGACAACGCATCTAATTGGAACTCAAAAATATGACAGAAAATCGCAAAAAGGCAACTCTCGTTCTCGGCAACGGCTGCAGAATGGAAGGCTGGAGCTTCGGCTACGACGGCGCCGGCAGCGGGGAGGTAGTGTTCTCCACCGCGATGGTCGGCTACCCGGAGAGCCTCACAGACCCTTCTTATGAAGGGCAGATCCTCTGCGTCAGCTACCCGCTGATAGGCAATTACGGCATCCCGTCCGAGAAGTTCGACGAGAACGGCCTCTGCACCACCTTCGAGTCGGAGCGCATCCATGTGCGCGGACTCATAATCTCCGACTACAGCGAGAAATACAGCCACTGGGACGCTGTCAAGAGCCTCGACGAGTGGCTCCGCGAGCAGAAGGTCCCGGGCATCTTCGGCATCGACACCCGCGAGCTCACCAAGATGCTCCGCGAGCAGGGCGCGATGCTCGGCAAGATAGTGCCGGAGGGCTGCAGCGAGGATTTTCCTTTCTATGACCCGAACATCGACAACCAGGTGGCCCTGGCAAGCTGCAGGGAGGTTCTCCACTACGGCAGCACGGGCAAGAAGGTCGTCCTCGTGGACTGCGGAGTCAAGCACAGGATACTGGGCTGCCTGCTCAAGCGCGGCGTACAGGTCACCAGAGTTCCGTGGGACTACGATTTCAACACGCTCGACTGGGACGGGCTCTTCATCTCCAACGGCCCTGGCAACCCTGCCCTCTGCGAAGCGGCGGTGGAGCATATCCGCAAGGCATACGAGGGCGACAGGCCGATATTCGGCATCTGTATGGGCAACCAACTGATGTCGCTCGCCGCGGGCGCCAAGACCTTCAAGCTCAAATACGGACACCGCAGCCACAACCAGCCGGTGCGCATGAACGGCACGGAGAGGTGCTTCATCACCTCCCAGAACCACGGCTTCGCAGTGGACGAGAAGACCCTGCAGGGCGAGTGGGAGCCATATTTTACCAATATGAACGACGGCACCAACGAGGGCATACGCCACCGCAGCAAGCCGTTCTTCTCGGCGCAGTTCCACCCGGAGGCCTCCAGCGGCCCGGTGGACACGGAGTTTCTTTTCGATGAATTCATTTCAAGGCTTTAGGCAATGACAGACAGAAGCATAAGAAAGGTACTGGTGCTCGGTTCGGGAGCACTCAAGATCGGCGAGGCCGGAGAGTTCGACTACAGCGGTTCGCAGGCCCTCAAGGCACTCCGCGAGGAGGGCATCAGGACGGTACTCATCAACCCTAACGTAGCCACGGTGCAGACCTCCGAGGGAGTAGCGGACAAGATTTACTTCCTGCCGGTAACCCCGTACTTCGTGGAGAAGGTCATCGAGAAGGAGAAGCCTCAGGGCATCCTGCTCTCCTTCGGCGGGCAGACGGCGCTCAACTGCGGCGTGGAACTCTACCGCGCGGGAGTATTCGAGAAATACGGCATCAAGGTGCTCGGCACCCCTGTCCAGGCCATCATCGACACGGAGGACCGCGAGCTCTTCGTGGAGAGGCTTGACGAAATCGGAGTCAAGACCATCCGCTCGCACGCCGCCTCCAACATAGAGGAAGCGCGCGCCGCGGCAGCCCAGGTGGGCTACCCTGTCATCCTGCGCGCCGCCTACGCCCTCGGTGGCCTGGGATCGGGCTTCTGCGAGAACGAGGAGGAGCTCAACGCCGTGGCCGGCAAAGCCTTCTCATTCTCCCCGCAGGTGCTGGTGGAGAAGTCACTGCGCGGCTGGAAGGAGATTGAATATGAGGTGGTCCGCGACAGCTACGACAACTGCATAACGGTCTGCAACATGGAGAATTTCGACCCGCTCGGCATCCACACCGGAGAGAGCATCGTGGTCGCCCCTTCGCAGACCCTCTCCAACGAGGAATTCCACTTCCTGCGCAAGACGGCAATCGACATCGTCCGCCATATCGGCATCATCGGCGAGTGCAATGTGCAGTACGCCTTCAGCCCCGACGGCGAGGACTACAGGGTCATCGAGGTCAACGCCCGCCTGAGCCGTTCTTCGGCCCTCGCGTCCAAGGCGACCGGCTACCCTCTCGCCTTCATCGCGGCCAAGCTCGGCCTCGGCTACGGGCTCTTCGAACTCAACAACGCAGTCACCAAGACCACCCCGGCCTTCTTCGAGCCGGCCCTCGACTATGTGGTCTGCAAGATTCCCCGCTGGGACCTCGCCAAGTTCAAGGGAGTCTCCAGGGAGATCGGCTCCAGCATGAAGAGCGTGGGCGAAGTGATGGCGATAGGCCGCAACTTCGAGGAAGCGATACAGAAGGGCCTCAGAATGATAGGCCAGGGCGCCAACGGCTTCGTCTGCAACAAGCCATACCGCGCCGAGGACCTCGACGAGGCTCTCAAGAACCCTACCGACACCCGCATCTTCGCGATTGCAGCGGCATTCGAGGCCGGCTACAGCACGGATAAGATACACGCTCTCACCAAGATAGACCGCTGGTTCCTCGACAAGCTCGAGAACATCGAGACCACCTACCGCGAGCTGGAGGCCTGCCCTTCACTCGAGGGAGTGGGCAAAGAGCTGCTCCGCAAGGCGAAGTGCCAGGGCTTCTCGGATATACAGATAGCAAGGGTATTCAAGATAAAGGAAGCCGAGGTGCGCTCCCGCCGCATCGCAGAGGGCCTGCGCCCATGCGTCAAGCAGATCGACACCCTCGCGGCGGAGTTCCCTTCCGACACCAACTACCTCTATCTCAGCTACAACGGCAGCGCTGACGACGTGAAGTTCGGGGAGAATTCCCGCTCCGTCATAGTGCTGGGCTCCGGCGCCTACCGCATCGGCAGCAGCGTGGAGTTCGACTGGTGCGGCGTCAACGCCCTCCAGACCCTGCGCAAGAGGGGCTACCACGCCATAATGATCAACTACAACCCGGAGACCGTCTCCACCGACTACGACAGCTGCGACCGCCTCTACTTCGACGAGCTGAGCTACGAGACAGTAATGGACATCTGCACGCTGGAGAAGCCTATGGGCGTGATAGTCAGCGTGGGAGGCCAGATTCCGAACAACCTCGCCCTGCCTCTGATGGAGAGCGGAGTGAGGATCCTCGGCACCTCGGCCCTCGACATCGACCGCGCGGAGGACCGCAACAAGTTCTCCCTCATCGTGGACAAGCTGGGCATCGACCAGCCGCGCTGGAGCGAGCTCACCACCAAGGAAGACATCGACCGCTTCATCGCGGAGGTGGGCTACCCTGTGCTGGTGCGCCCATCGTATGTACTCTCCGGAGCCGCGATGAACGTCTGCTACAGCGACGAGGACCTCAAGGTCTTCCTCGACATGGCGGTGGAGGTTTCGCCTGAGCATCCGGTCGTAATCAGCTCATTCATGCAGCGTTGCAAGGAGCTTGAGTGCGACGCGGTGGCCGACAACGGACGCGTCATCGCTTCTGCGATTTCCGAGCATATCGAGTTCGCCGGAGTGCACTCCGGAGACGCGACGATTCAGTTCCCTCCGCAGAAAATCTACGGCATCACGGCGGCCAGGATCCGCAAGACCACGGCTGCAATCGCGGCTGAGCTCCACATAACGGGGCCGTTCAACATCCAGTTCCTCGCCACCGACAACTACATCAAGGTAATCGAGTGCAACCTCCGCGCATCCAGGAGCTTCCCGTTCGTATCCAAGGTACTGAAAGTCAATTTCATAGAACTCGCTACGCGCTGCATGCTCGGGGAGCATCCGGTGCCGGTGGGCATCGACCCGTTCGAGCTGGAATATGTCGGGGTGAAGTGCTCGCAGTTCTCGTTCTCCCGTCTCAACGAGGCGGATCCGGTACTCGGCGTGGATATGTCCTCCACCGGCGAGGTCGGCTGCATCGGGGACAATCTGGATGACGCCCTGCTCAAGGCCATGCTTTCCGTCGGGCACAAAATCCCGCACAAGGCTGTGCTCATCTCCTCCGGCAACGCGCGCCAGAAGGCGGACATCCTGCCAGCCTGCCAGCTGCTGAGCGAGAAGGGAATAGCCATCTACGCCACGGAAGGCACGGCACGCTATCTCAATGAAAACGGAGTCCCTGCCACGAGGGTAATGTGGCCGGGCGAAAATCCGATCGAGGGCTGCCCGGACGCGATTGAGCTGATTCGCAAGCACGATGTGGACCTGGTTATCAACATTCCTAAGGACTATAGCCACAAGGAGCTGACCAACGGCTACCGCATGCGCCGCGCGGCGATTGACTTCAATGTTCCGCTGATTACAAACTACAGGCTTGCAACTGCCTATATCAGAGCGTTCTGCGCTGTGCCGCAGGACAAGATAAGCATCCGCAGCTGGGACGAGTACTAGCGGGTTCGGGTTTCGAGGGTGATTGGACTAAGCCCCCAGGTTTCAAGCGACTTGCGGACTGCTCCGGTCACCTCCTCGGAAGGCACGGTCCCGTCGAGCAGAAGCTGCGCCGTAAGTGCGGTCTGAGTCACGCTCACTGCCCAGATGTGCAGTTCAGATACCCCGGCAACGCCCGGGGTTTCTTTTATTGCGCGCTCAACTTCCTTATAGTCAATGTTTTCCGGCACCGCATCGATGCACATTCTGCAGCTGGCGGCGAGGAGTTTGAGGGTATTGTAGAGGATGAGCGCCGCGACTGCGAGGCTGATGAGCGGGTCGATAATGTTCCAGCCTGAAAAGCTGATGATGAGCCCGGAAATTACGACTCCCACGGATATGAGGGCGTCCGTCGCCATGTGCAGGAAGGCTCCGCGGGTGTTGATGTCCCGCTTCTGGTGGTGCATCAGGAGCAGGGCGCTGACGGCGCTGATGATGATGCCCAGGCCGGCGGTCCAGGAGATGGCGGCGCCGTTGACCTCCACAGGGGAGGAAATCTTCTCAATGCTCTCATACACAATCACTCCCACAGCTATGAGCAGGATAACGGCGTTGAGCATCGATATGAGCACGGAAGTCTTGCGCAGGCCGTAGGTGTAGCGCTCGCTCTGGCGGCTGTCGGCGAGGCGGAAGGCCAGGAGCGCTATCAGGAGCGAGAATACATCGATGAGCTTGTGTCCGGCGTCGGAGAGGAGCCCGATGGAGTTGTAGCAGAGCCCGACTGCGGCCTCGGCTATGACGAAGCCGAAGTTGAGGGCGATGGCTATGAAATATACCGCGTTCAGCGACTCGACGGCCTGAAGGTGGTGACTGTGCGAATGATGTCCCATATCTGCGCAAAGATACGGCAAAAAGTGTTAAATTTGCATCCCAAAACCATTTATTATGTTCGACAATCTTTCCGACAGACTCGAAAGGTCATTCAAAATACTCAAGGGCGAGGGCAAGATCACCGAGGTCAATGTGGCCGAGACCCTCAAGGAGATTCGCAGGGCGCTGCTCGACGCCGATGTGTCCTACAAGGTAGCCAAGGATTTCTGCGACAGAGTCAAGGCCAAGGCTATGGGCGCCAATGTGCTCACGGCCGTGAAGCCGCAGCAGATGATGGTGAAGATCGTCCACGACGAGCTCGCTGAATTCATGGGCTCGGAGCACAGCGAGATCGAGCTCAAGGGCTCGCCTGCCGTGGTGCTGGTGGCCGGTCTCAACGGTTCCGGCAAGACTACCTTCAGCGGCAAGCTGGCGCTGCGTCTCAAAAGCAAGAAGGGCCTGCGGGTGCTTCTCGCGGCCTGCGACACCTTCCGACCGGCCGCCATCGAGCAGCTCAAGACTCTCGGAGAGCAGATTGCCGTCCCTGTGTACAGTGAGGAGGGCGAGAAGGACCCGGTCAAGGTGGCCAGGAACGCCGTGGCCAAGGCCCGTCAGGAGGGCTTCAGCGTAGTGATCGTCGATACCGCCGGACGCCTCGTGGTGGA
This sequence comes from bacterium, assembly GCA_963588685.1. GTDB lineage: Bacteria > Bacteroidota > Bacteroidia > Bacteroidales > UBA932 > Cryptobacteroides. Next base: position 61,784 of record CAVAID010000003.1, on the reverse strand, counting down.
CAAGGAGCTGATGGACGAGATCAAGACTCTCCACGATGCCCTCTCCCCTAGCGAGACCCTCTTCGTGGTGGATGCGATGACCGGTCAGGACGCGGTCGAGTCAGCCAAGGCTTTCAACGAGGCCATAGACTATGACGGCGTGGTACTCAGCAAGATGGACGGCGACACCCGAGGCGGCGCTGCCCTTTCCGTCAAGGCTGTTACAGGCAAGCCGATCAAGTTTGTCAGCACGGGCGAGAAGATGGACGCCCTCGACATATTCTACCCTGCCCGCGTGGCGGACCGTATCCTCGGTATGGGTGATGTGGTTTCCCTCGTGGAGAAGGCGCAGGAGCAGTACGACGAGCAGCAGGCCCGCGCACTCAAGAAGAAGATTGCGCACAACCAGTTCACGCTCAACGATTTCTACGAGCAGCTGAAGCAGGTGCAGAAGATGGGCAATATGAAGGACCTTATGGGTATGCTGCCGGGCATGGACAAGGCGCTCAAGGATGTCGAGATTCCGGAGGACGCGTTCAAGTCCACCGAGGCCATCATCCAGTCGATGACCCCTTACGAGAAGGAGCACCCGGAGTGCCTCAACGGCTCCCGCCGCAACCGCATCGCCAAGGGCTCAGGCACCACCCTCGCCGATGTCAACAAGCTCATCAAGCAGTTCGAGCAGAGCCGCAAGATGATGAAGATGGCCGTAGACGGCTCCCTCCAGCAGCGCCTCAAGTCGTTCAGACGGTAAGTCGAAAGGCCAAGCTAGAACACCAGCCCGTAGTCCTTGTCCATCAGGGACTTGACCTTCTTCTCGGGGATGAAGTGCCACTCGCCTATCACGGACGGGTCGCTGACGAGCTCCGGGGTGATGTCGCCGTGGGCAGAGATGAAGTCATAGACCATATCGCGGATTTCCGGATAGCGCGCTACCACGCGGCTGTCCGCCTCTTCCTTGCTGAGGCCTGCGCCCTCTAGGATGAGGTTGCCGCCGCCGCTCGCACGGTATGAGGTCATCGCCACATTGTACCAGGCCTCCTCATCGAAGGCAGTCCCGTCGGCCAGAGAGCTGATTTTCACTCTCTTGCCATAAGCTTTGGTGACATCCACGGTATAGACCAGGCCGGCCGCGGAGTCGAAGTTGTATGACCTAGCGGTAAAAGACCACCTCGGCGCGCCGGTTCTCGGGTCAGGAGAGTCGGCGATGCGCAGCACATGTTTGCCCGGAGTCTGAATCCAGGCATCGTAGGAATATTCCAGATAACTGTGTATCTCGCTTCCCTTGAGTTTCAGCACAAAGAGCTGATTCTCATAAGGATAGATGGTAAACATATCATTATAGATAAGTTCGCCCGCCTTGACGGTGCCGTCGTAGGTCAGCGGGGCCGCAAAGGAAATCTGCGCCTCCGGCACCCCGATCTGCACGGTGTGCACGAGGTTGATGTAGTCAGACATTCCCCGGTAGGCGTCGCGCGTCCTCATATCCATCGCCAGATGGCCCACGCGCCTGTTGGTAAAGGCCTTGACCGCCTCGAATTCAGACTCGAATTCCTTTTGCATCGAGGTATCCACGGCCCTTTTGTCCATCCTCACCGTCCTGCCCTGCACGCTCTTGCCCTCTGCCCCGAGGCTGACGGTCGCATAGCCCACATTGCCGGCACGCGAGCCACCGTTGATAAGCACGCATCCGTTCTTCTCCGCCACGAACGGACGATGGTCGTGGGCGCAGACGAGGACATCCGCACCGTGGAGCGAATCCAGCAGGTCAAGTCCTTGGCTTTCAAGCACCTGCCCGTCTCCAGCACCGGTCCCGGAATGCACCGCGACCACCACTGCGTCCGGCTTCTCAATCGCCCTGACCTCATCCACGCATTTCTGCACATACGGCAGCAGGGACACGAATTCGATGCCCCTCCATACCGGTTCGGAGAGCCAGGCCTTCATGTTCGGATTGGTAAATCCGAGCACGGCAACCCTCATCCCCGCACGGTTGAAAATCTTCCACACCGGGAAATACGGCGTGCCGTCGCAGACGCGGAGCGCGTTGCCTCCGAGCCACGGAATGCCCAGCTCGGCAAGCTCGGAACAGACCCTGTCATAGACCTTGTGACCCGTCTCGATATCGTGGTTGCCGACCACCACCGCATCGTAGCCCATATAGGCGGCGAGTCTCGGGTAGAGATGCGGGACGGAGGTCTCGACATAATTGTAATAATATGCTGCATTGTCGCCCTGGAGGCAGTCGCCGGCATCGAGCAGGAGCAGGTTGTCCTCCCCCACCGCGGCCCGCAGGCTGTCCACATAGTGCTTTACCGACATCAGGCTGGTGCGCGCCGACTTGCCTTCGACATACGGCCTGTCAAACCACGAACCGTGCACATCCCCCGTTGTCACGATGTGAAGCGTGCGCTCCTGCGCCCCTGCCGGCAGCGCCGCCAAAACGAGCAGCGCCGAAAAGAGAATTGACTTGAGTTTCATAGACACAAAAATAGTCAAATTTCCGCACTCGCACTAGCCGGTGAACGAGTTAGATATTATATTTGCAGACATGAAACTCTTTACCGAAATAGAAGTGCCGCAGACCGGCATCAGCGTCGGGCTGAAGGACAGGGTCGTGCTGCTCGGGAGCTGTTTCTCCGACAGTATCGGAGCGCATCTGCGGGACGCGGGCTTCAATGTATGCGCCAACCCGTTCGGGACGCTGTACAATCCGGCCTCAATCGCATCTGCCGTCGGCCGGCTCGACTCCGGCAAGCCTTTCACCGAAGAAGATTGCGTGGAAATGGGTGCCGGGGCGGGGCTAATCTGCAGCTATGAGCACCATACCTCCTTTGCCCGGGCGAGTCGGGAAGAGTTTCTGGAGAACGCCAACGCGCAGCTCGAGGAAGCCGCAAACTTCTGGCGTTCAAGCAATAGGGTTATAATTACGCTCGGCACGGCCTGGGTCTGGAAAGCCCTTTCCCGGGGCGGACGGGTGGTCTCCAACTGCCTCAAACGCCCGGCGGTGGAGTTTACCCGCGAAAGGCTTACGGTCGCCCAATGCACTGAGCTGCTCAAGGGAATAATGCAAAGCCATCCGGAGAAGCAGTTCATCCTGACCGTCTCACCGATACGCCATCTCTCCGACGGAGCGCACGCCAATACACTTTCCAAATCGACCCTGCATCTCGGCATCGAGGAGGCCCTTGCGAGCTGCCGCAACGCCTGTTATTTCCCTGCCTACGAGATACTTATGGACGAGCTCAGGGACTACCGTTTCTATGACCGCGACCTCGTGCATCCGCGCGACATAGCAGTGGACTGCATCTGGGAAAAATTCGTCGCGGCCTTCGTGCCCGGAGACGACATTGCCGGGCTCAGAGCCGGCGAAAAAGCCAGCGTCCGTGCCCGGCACAGGTCAATTCTTAAAGCCTAGTCTCTGTATCGCTCCACGCTGCCGGCGCCCTTGATGCTGGATGTAACATCGTCGCACTGCAGCTCGGAGAGGTCCACATCGCCCGCACCCATAATCTCCACGTCAACCCTTTCGGCCTTGCCGGAGAGGGTGCAGTCGCCTGAGCCCTTGATGCTGACTGAGGCCGTGCCGCAGACAAGATTCTCAATATCAATGTCTCCGGCTCCCTCTATATCGGCTACGAGGCTTTCGGTCTTAATGTTCGCGATATCGATGTCGGCTGAGCCGTCGATGCGGATGCTGAAGCTGTCGGAGACGAGGTCGCCTTCGATTTCGATGTCGGCTGCGCCCTTGACTGCCACCTCCCTGAGAGTGGCTGAGCTGAGACGGATCTTAAGCGTCTTGAGCTTCTTGAATCTGTAGCCGTCGCAGGCGTCAATCACGAGAGTGCCCTCGGCGTCGATGTCGAAGGATATCTTGTCGATGATGTTGTCAGAGGTATATACACTGAGCCCCGGTTCGCCGGCACTGTAGGTAATGTCGCACGGAAGTTTTGTCTCGATTGCCGTGAATTCGCTGATTTCGAAGGACTTGCTTACAAGGTTCCCGGAAGCGATGACTTTCTCGCCGGACTTGCCGTAACTGTCGCTGAGTCCCTCGGCTGAGATGAATTTGCAGGCCGGGCTCAGAAGCGCGCAGGCTGCAAGCGCCAGTATAATATTGATATTCTTCATTTTATATATTCTTTTAGATTGACTCCGAGGAGTTCTGCACGGTTGCGGAAAGCCGGCAGGTCCTCCTCTATGAATTTCTTTCTCTCGCTGCTTCGGATCATGTCCACCGCATCGCCCGCGATGAAGAAGCCGATGCCGCGCTGGTTGTAGATCACGCCCCGGTTGGAGAGCACCTCGTAGGAACGCGCCACCGTGTTGGGGTTGACACCGATTGAAGCTCCCCATTCCCGCACGGACGGGATGCGGTCGGACGCTTTGAGCTCGCCGGAGAGCACCTTCTCGCAGATGTTGTCGGCTATCTGGAGGTATATAGGTCTGTTGCTGTCAAATTCCATCTGCTAATGTTTTATGGTTTTGATTCTCAGATAGATGGCAGCTGCAAGCACGGCAGCCCATATCCAGACGATTGCGTTGCAGAAGACATTGACCCAAGTCGCTGCGGCATTCGGTTCGAGGCCGTTCAGCAGGAATTCGTCACTGAAAAATACCTCCTGGCTGACACCGGAAAAGATCAGTCCGATGATGATGCTGAGCAGCGTCACGCACAGAAGGGTCTTGCCCACCTTTGCCTTCTTGAACCAGACGGCGCCGAGCGCGTAGGTAAGAATTCCGGTAATCCAGTCTGCATATCCAAAGGCGACTGCGTTGAGTTTCAGTTCTCCAAGGTCGAGATTGAACGACTGGCAGAGATAGGTGAAAAGATATTGGTCCGCATATGCGGAGCCGAAAATCAGCGTCATCAGCGCGTCGCCCGCCACCATCAGAACTATGAAGCAGAGCGGCAGCACCAGCACGCATATCAGCATGATAGTCAGCCACTTCTCGAAGGTCGAGGCCGGAATCATCAGGTAAGCGGTGCCCTGGCGCTTGTCGGTGATGCAGCCGAACAGCTTGGACGGTGCGATGAGGATGATTATGATCAGGCCGAACACGGCCGCGAGGTCGCGCATCCACTCGGATGAAGCCGGGAAGGAGCCGTTGAAAACCAGCATTATGAGCTCGTAGAACACGAATACCACCGCCGGCATCAGGGCGCAGATGAGAAACGTAAGCCAGAAATTGCTTGCGCCGTTGCGCAGACTATATCCGAAATAGTTGCCGAATCTCTTGAAATCAAATACGTTACTCATTGCTGAAAAGGGCTTTTACGAGTTCTTTGTTCTTGTGGACGGCGTTGAAGAGAGCCTCGATATTTACCTTGCTCTCCTCGCCCGTGGCGTTGGGATAGACCTGGATGAATCCTCCCGGGAGCTGCTCGGAATAGAGGCTGTCCGGGTGGAGGGTGGTCCCGTAGTCGAAGAAGAGCTTGGAGGAGATGGTCTCGAGCGAAGCGTTGAGCAGGACGTCCTGCCTGTCAAGGATTATGATAGGGTCGATCACATTCTCAAGGTCCCTTACCTGATGGGTGGAAATCACGATTGTGGAGTCCTCGCGGGTGTATTTGAGGATGGCGGAGCGGAACTGCGCCTTGGACGGGATATCCAGGCCGTTGGTCGGCTCGTCCATCAGCAGGTAGCGGGTGGAGCAGGCGAGCGCGAAGCTGATGTAGGTCTTCTTGAGCTGGCCTGCAGACATAGCGTTCATCTTCTGCTGCGGGTCGGTTTCGAAGAGCGCCATCACTTCCCTGAACTTGTCGAGGGAGAATTCCGGCCAGAATTTGCCGGTGTTCCGGGCCCAGGCTTCGGCGCGCTCGCTGACCGGAGCGACTTCGTCCGGGATGTAATAGAGCGAGGCGAGGAAGTCAGCGTCGCGATGGTAAGGGTTGTGACCGTCAGCGTCGATAGTGCCCGACTGGCTTTTCTTGAGGCCGCAGAGCAGGGTCAGGAGCGTGGTCTTGCCCACTCCGTTCTCGCCCAGAAGCCCGTAGATCCTGCCCGGCTCAAGGGTCATGGAGATGTTCCTCAGAACCTCCTTTGGCCCGTAGCTGAATGCAAGTTTGTCTATTTTTATCATCTTTGCCGTGTATTAGTTCATTAGTACACTGCAAAGATAGAGCAATTTTTATAATCTGCAAAATTTTGTGGGGAAATACTTATCCTATCACCCATTTGCTCCCCGGAATGAGGGAGATAAGTTTGGAGACGGCGGCGCAGACCACAAAGCAGAGCAGGGCGCTGAGCGGTATGGCCAAGCCGATATGTATCAGCGGGTTGGCAGGGTCTCCGTTAACGAAGAACTGCGCAATCGGCGTGATGAAGAACACATGCATGAGGTACATCCCGAAGGAGAGTTTGCTGAGCTCGGTAATTATGCGCGGAGCCTTTTTCTGCCGGATGCAGGTAAAGAGCAGGAAGAGGCCGAACGAAGCGAGCAGCACATTCGGCGTGCAGAACTCCCAGGCATACTCCAGCAGTCCCAGATGTACAGGCTGGCCCGGCACACCCATGCTCCAGTGCGACCAGAAGGTGAATCCGCCGCCCGCGAGGAAGCAGGCAAGGCCCACGAGGACGCGTTTGCGCGTGCTCCAGTCGATGTGGAAACGGATGTAATGCGCCATCACGAGATATCCCAGATAGCCGGAGCAGTACCAGAGGGCGTGGTAATTGTTCCACCAGCACTCCCCCCAGACATATTTGAGCGGGGTGAGCTTGTGCAGGAACGGCAGGAATGTGGAAATGGCGAAGATGGCGAGGAATATCCTCTCGTCCCTCGCGGAAGCCTTCTCCAGCCACGGCGATACCACCGGAATGATCAGATACAGCGAAATCAGCGGGTACATGAACCAGAGATGGTACGCATTCGAAGGAAAATTGAACGGCAGCCCCAGCAGCAGGTTTTTGGACTCATCCCAGGAGAACTCTCCCCAGAGCATCGGCAGCACGCTGTACAGCACCATAAAGATGAACATCGGCGGCAGGATCCGGAGGAAACGTCGCTTGTAGAACTGTCCCATCGTCACGCCCGGCTTCATCGGCACAAGCAGGAACGCCGACACGATGATGAACAGCGGCACGCAGGTGCGCGAAAGCCCGCCGTTCCAGAAAGGCAGCCAGAATCTGTTGACCTCATTCGGCACTATGGTCATATTCTCCCCCAGCCCGGGCATCCCCGTCACATAAAAATTCTCCGCCGCGTGCACCATCATTACCATGAGGCACGCCACGACGCGAATATAGTCAATGAAGACCAGCCGGTCCTTATCTGCGATTGCTGACATATTGTGTTTTTCGGCTGGGCGCAAATATAAGGCAAATTTCCGCAAATTCCGGCCCCATGCGTTGCGGGAAAGAATACGAATCATTAAATTTGTAACAGCCACAAAAATTTTTGACATGAAACACCATCTCCTTACTTTCCTCGCGCTGCTGCTCGCGTATTCGCTGAGCGGGGCTCAGGAGCGCCAAACCATCAGCCTGGACCGTTCCTGGGAGTTCCGTTATGAGAGTTCCGACAGCTGGCAGGAAGTCAACCTGCCTCACGACTTCCAGATACATCAGCCTTGGGTCGCACCGGCGGCTGACGAGACGGCCGACCTCAGCGACAACTCCGCCAACAGAAAAAGCCGGCTGAGTTCCCGCGGATTCAAGGAAATGGGACGCGGCTGGTACCGCAGGACACTGAATGTGCCTGAGGATTGGCGCGGACGCAGGGTGCTGATTGACTTCGGCGGCATACTTCTCCGGGGCGATGTCTTCCTCAACGGCGAGCGCGTCGGAGGTACAGACTACGGGTACCTCGGCTTCGAGATTGACCTGACCGATAAACTTAAATATGGCTCAGACAACGAGATACGCGTACTCGCGGACACCGGCGAAGCCAACAATTCCCGCTGGTACACCGGCGGCGGACTCTACCGCAGCGTGCGGCTCGTCCTTACAGACCCGACGCTGTATTTCGCACGTCATCCGCTCAATATCAGCACCATAGACAATCAGGCAGTCCGCATCGCCGCCCGGATAATCAATAAGCAGGGGGGCGAATTCTCCGCCAGCTACCGCATACTCTCCCCTGACGGTTCGACAGTGGCGGAGAAGGATCTGAAGCTCAACACCCCGCGCGGCCGCGAAGATGCCGAATATCTGATCGACAGCATCGCCATCGACTCCCCTGCCCTCTGGGACTGCGAACACCCCAATCTCTACACCGTGGAGTTGAGCCTCGGCAGCGGCGACAGCGCCAGCTCGTCTTTCGGATTCAGAACCATAGAATACACGCCGGAACAGGGTTTCCTGCTCAACGGAAAAAAGGTGCTGCTCAAGGGCATGGCAAACCACCACACTCTCGGCGCTCTCGGAGCTGCGGCATACCCCCGCGCGGCGGAGCGTACTCTCATGAAGGTCAAAGAATTCGGGCTCAACCATATACGCTGTTCGCACAATCCGTACAGCGAGGAATTCCTCAACATCTGCGACCGGCTCGGCATACTCGTGGTGGACGAGCTCTATGACAAATGGATGACCCGCTACTCCGGGGGCCGCAAGGACTGGACCGAGCAGTGGGTGCATGACCTGCCGGAATGGATGACGCGCGACCGCAACCACCCGTGCGTGATAATGTGGAGCTTTGGCAACGAGCTCCAGCAGCTCTACGACATCCCTTATCATGACTGGGGCGTGACTCCTTACCGGATGCTCAAGGCGCTTGCGCAGCGCTTCGACACCGACCGTCCGTACACCGTGGCGATGCACCCGCGCGGACGCAACCACCGGACCGACGAACTGCCCGCCGACCTCGTGCTCGAGACCGACATCTCCTCCTACAACTACCGCTATATGTATTTCCCGGGCGACGGGAAGCACTTCCCGTGGATGAAGTTCTACCAGAGCGAAGCCAGCACCAGGATGATGGGACCGAATTTCTTCGGGATGGACCTCGACAGGGTCATCGGCCTCGCCTACTGGGGCGCAGTGGACTATCTGGGCGAATCGCAGGGCTGGCCGGCCAAGGGCTGGGCGCAGGGCGTATTCGACACGAGCCTCAAGCCAAAGCCGAAAGCCTGGCTTCTCAAGAGCATGTTCGACCCGGAGACCCCGACCGTGCATATAGGAGTAGTTCTCAGCGAGGACAACATAGTCTGGAACGATGTCAATGTGGGCAACGAGAACCTGAGCGACAGCTGGAACTTCCGCAAGGGCAGCACGCTCTCGCTCTACACCTTCACCAACTGCGATGAAGTGGAACTGCGCGTCGGGGGCAAGTCCCTGGGCCGCAAAGCCAACGATATCTCCGATCCTGAGGCGCGCAACCGTATCCTCTGGGAGGGCGTTCCCTACCGCGCCGGGAAGATTGAAGCTATCGGCTACCGCGACGGCGTAAAAGTCTGCAGCCACCTTGTGCGCACCGCCGGCAAAGCGGTGAAGCTCAATGCTGTAGCAGAGAACGGAGACTGGCTCCGCGACGGGACCGACCTGCAGTTCGTAAGCATCTGCGCCACAGACGGCCGCGGCACGACTGACCCTCTCTGCAGCACTGAAATTGAATGTAGCGTGAGCGGTCCCGCTGAAATCGTAGCCATCGACAACGGCGACATCAACAGCGGCGAGATGAGCGACGCCAGCACCCGTTCCCTCTACCGCGGCCGCGCCCTGATAATCCTCCGCTCCCTCCCGACCTCCGGCCCGGCAACCCTCACCGTCACCGCCCCAGGCCTCAAGCCGCTGACGGTGAAGCTGTAGTGGAGGTCGAGGGGCCGAGGAGCTAACTTCTGTTCATAGCAATCCTTGCCTGGAGCTCCCAGGTGCGGAGACGGTCCTTGTAGAGATTGTTGGCGTTGGTCTTCTCGATGGAGAGGGCGGCATCGGAGTTGTCATCCCAGCGGCGGCAGTTGTAGAGCACATCCCAAATGCGCCCAATCTGGTATTCGCGGCTGATGCGCAGCGCCACGGCGTAGTCCTCGCCGTACTTGGTGGTCGGAAAATTGATCTCCCTCAGCAGCGGGGTCCAGAAGCCGCGCGGCGCCCCCAGCCCGTTGATTCTCAAGGCGTTGTTGCGACCGTTCTCCGGAGTCCATTCGCGGTGGTCTATAACTCCCGGAGGCAGCGGCTGCAGATTGATGTCCGTCAGCCGGTATGAGCCAATCACCATCGCACAGTTCTGCTCCCGGAAAGCATCCACGAACTTCTGCACCGTGTCCGGCCCGGAATAGACATCGTCCGAGTCGAGCTGCAGCGCGAAGCGCCCGCACTGCGGGTGGTGCACGGCGGCGTTCCAGTTGCCCCCGATGGCGTGGTAGGATTTGTCCTGGGCTATGTAGATGAGGCGCGGGTCGCTGAAGGAGCGGATTACCTCCTGCGTGCCGTCGGTCGAATTGTCATCGACCACTATCACATTGTATTTGAACGATGTCTTCTGGCCCAGAGCGGAGCGTATCGCGTCCCCGATGGTGCGCACGCGGTTGCGGCACGGAATCACCACCGACGCCTCGTATTCGAATTCTCCTCCGAGGCTGAGGTCCACCGGCTTGAATTCCGGCTTCAGATAGCCCCCCACGGCCTTGAGATGCTCCGTGCAGGCGCGCTCCATCTCAATCTGGACCGCCCTGTTGCGCGGGTCCACATAGTCGAAGAGCTTCTCCCCGGACTTGCGGGTGTCGAGCACCACTTCGTAATACAGGAACTCATTGATATGCACAAGCTTCCCGCGCTGGGAGACCTTGAGGCGAAGGTCGTACAGGCCCGCGTATTCGTATTCCTCATTCATCCTTGACACCGCCTCGCGGAGGGCGTCGGTTCGGTAGAGCTGCACCCCGCCGAAGTCGAAATCGTCCCGGAGAGACCCCTGCTGGCAGTCGATTACCGGATAGGGCTGCACCTCGCCCCCCACGGAGGAAAAATGGTCGGCATAGACCATCGCCGCTCCAGTGTCGGAAGCGACCTGCAGCATGCGCTCCAGGCCGAAGTTAACCCAGCGGAGCTCTGCAGGGCCGGTGTAGATGAGGGTATAGTCTGAAGTGCTGGCGGCGGCAATCTCCCTGATGCGTGAAGTGGAGACCCGCAAAGGAATATCGAATCTGCATGGTGTCATAAGCACAAAAGTAAGAAAAAAGCGCTACATTTGTAAGTTAGACACACATATTATGGAGCGAAAACTGGTAATAATCCCGACTTACAACGAGATAGAGAACATCTCCAAGATAATACACGCTGTTCTCTCCCTCGAAGGCGAATACGACATCCTCATCATCGACGACGGCTCGCCGGACGGCACCGCCGCCGTGGTCCGGGACCTGCAGAAGGTATTCCCGGAGAGGCTGCATATGATTGAGCGCGAGGGCAAGCTCGGACTCGGCACCGCCTATGTGGCCGGCTTCAAATGGGCTCTGGAGCGGGACTATGACTATGTTTTCGAGATGGACGCTGACTTTTCCCACAACCCGGACGACCTTCCGCGCCTGCTCAGGCCCTGTGTCGAAGGCACTGCCGACATGTCCGTGGGCTCGCGCTACTGCGACGGAATCAATGTCGTGAACTGGCCGATTTCGCGCATCCTCATCTCCTACTGCGCCTCCATCTATGTGCGCACCGTGCTCGGCTTCCGCATCTTCGACAGTACGGCAGGCTTTGTCTGCTATTCGCGCAAGGTGCTGGAAACCATTGATTTGGATAATGTGCGAATGAAGGGCTACGGCTTCCAGATTGAGCTCAAATACACCGCCCGCAAACTCGGGTTCAGGATTGCCGAAGTGCCGGTAATCTTCGTCAACCGCAAGGAGGGCACCTCCAAGATGTCGGGCAGCATCTTCGGCGAAGCGTTCTGGGGCGTGCTGGCCCTGAGGTTCCGCAAAATCCTCCCGAAACGATGAAAGAACTCTATATCAATCATATAGCCGAGCTTCTCGAACTCAAGTCATGGCAGGTCGAAAACTGCGTGGAGATGTTTGCCGACGGCGACACCATCCCCTTCATCAGCCGCTACCGCAAGGAGCGGACCGGCGGGATGGACGATGCGCAGGTGGCGGAAGTGCGCCACTGGGCTGATGTCTATGACGAGATGGAGAAGCGCAAGGATACGATAATCAAGACCATAGGCGAGGCAGGCGCGCTCACTGACGAGCTCCGCGCCAAGATTGAGGGGTGCCTCAGCTCCACCGAACTGGAGGACCTCTACCTGCCTTACCGCCCCAAGCGGCGCACCAGAGCCACGGCGGCGAAGGAGCTGGGGCTCGAGCCGCTCGCCGACCTGATGTGGAACGTCCGCACCCGCAACCCCGAGGCCGACGCCAGCAAGTTCCTCAGCGACAAGGTGCCAGACACTTCGGCTGCACTTGCCGGAGCGCGCGACATCGTGGCCGAGAGGCTCAGCGAGACCGCCCGGATCAGGGAGAATCTCCGCACGATTTTCCGTTCCCGCAGGGTCAGCGCCAGCGTCACCAAGGCCGGGCGCGACTCCGCCGAAGCCTCCAAATACCGGAGCTATTTCGACTTCAAGATGCCGCTCAGCCGAATCCCGTCCCACAATCTGCTCGCCATCCTCAGGGCGGAGAGCGAGGGCTTCCTGAGCGTGGGCATCGATGCCGACCCGGAGAAATGCGCCGCCAAGATATACTACGATTTCTGCCAGGAACATTCCTACCCGGCCGGGCCGCTTGCGGACCAGATCAAGGAGGCCGTGGCGGACTCATACAAGCGCCTGCTGGAGCCTTCCATCTCGGGCGAAGTCCTGAGGGAAGCGAAGCGCAAGGCCGATATCGAGAGCATACAGGTATTCGGGGAGAATCTCCGCCAGTTGCTGCTCAGCGCCCCTGTAGGCCAGAAGCGGACCATGGCCATCGACCCGGGCTTCCGCAACGGCTGCAAGATAGCCTGCCTTGACGAGCAGGGTAACCTCCTCTACCACACGATAATATACCCGCACCCGCCGCAGAACGACAAGGTCAAGGCCATCACCGCGGTACAGGGAATGATAGACAAATTCGGAATCCAGGCCATAGCTATAGGCAACGGCACGGCTTCCCGCGAGACGGAGGAATTCATGCGCAGGATACATCTCCCGCAGGACTGCAAGGTATGGACCGTCAGCGAGGACGGCGCCTCCATCTACAGCGCATCAGAAATCGCGCGCAGGGAGTTCCCAGACGAGGACGTGACCGTGCGCGGAGCAGTGTCCATCGGACGCCGCCTGATGGATCCGCTGGCGGAGCTCGTCAAAATCGATCCGAAAAACCTCGGAATCGGTCAGTATCAGCACGATGTGGACCAGACTCTGCTCAAGGAGAAACTGGACAACACCGTGGAGAGCTGCGTCAACGCAGTGGGCGTCAACCTCAATACCGCTTCCCCGTACCTGCTGGCCTATGTGTCCGGCATCGGACCTTCCCTTGCGGAGAACATAGTCGCGTACAGGACCGCCGAGGGCGGATTCAGGAGCAGGGCGGAACTCAAGAAGGTGCCGCGTCTCGGGGCCAAGGCTTTTGAGCAGTGCGCAGGCTTCCTGAGAATACGCGGTGCCGAGAATCCTCTCGACGCTTCAGCCGTGCATCCGGAGTCCTACGGCATCGTGGACAGGATGGCCAAGTCACTGGGAGTCAGCACACGCGAGCTTGTGGGCAACGCTGAACTCTGCTCCCGCATCAAGGCCGAAGACTTCGTCACCCCGACAGCAGGACTGCCGACGGTTAATGATATTCTTAAAGAACTCGCCAAACCGGGCCTCGACCCGCGCGAGAGTGCCAGCGAATTCGCGTTCGCGGACGACATCCACTCCATCGACGACCTCAAGACAGGGATGGAACTCCCGGGCATCGTGACCAACATTACCAATTTCGGAGCCTTCGTGGACATCGGACTTCATGACAACGGCCTCGTGCATGTTTCCCAGATGGGCCCGCGCGGCACCGACCCGACCAAGGTGCTGAAGCTGCACCAGCAGGTCAAGGTCAGCGTAATCGGCGTGGACCTCGACCGCGGCCGCATCTCGCTGCGGCTGGTGAAGTAGGGCTTCGGCCCCCCGATGCTTCGACAGGCTCGGGATTTACAGGGACTGGCCGGGGCATTGTGCTCTACAGTGCGTTCAAAGCCGTAGATGTCCGGCCAGTCCCCCTTTCCGTGCCGGGGGTGGCCGGACGAATCCCTGTTCTATAGCCCTCTGCATTACTTTCGTCCGGCCAGTCTCCACCACAGGCTTCTTGCTTACAAGATTGCTTATCAGGAAGTCCAGATGCGTGCCGTCATGAGAAGCATACTGACCTTTTGGCAAATATAATATAAAATACTCAAAAAGCCCTCGGCGCTTCGACAGGCTCGGCAACCTCAGGCTTTGGGACCGAGTCGCAGGCGGTCATTGAGCTCCGTCGAAATGCAAAAAAGTGAAATGTGAGAAATAGGCCGATATAGTATCGGAAAATGTGAAAATTTACCTAAATTTGCGTCTAAAAATGTGAAGAAGTCTATGGAACTGCTTAAAAGAAAGATAGATACATTTCTCTCTGGTTGGAAGGAGACTGCTGACCACAAGCCGCTTATCGTCAAGGGCGCCAGACAGATTGGCAAATCCGTGTCCATTCGGGCATTCGGCCAAGCCAACTACGACTCTTTGATAGAGATTAACTTCGTACTGCAGAAGAAGTTCCGCGCCATATTCGATGACGGATACGAAGTTGATACGATTATCCGCAACATCTCGCTCCTGGAGCCGTCTTGGAAATTTATTCCCGGCAAGACTCTCATATTCTTCGATGAACTCCAGAAATGTCCCGACTGCGCGACTTCGCTCAAGTCATTCCGTCAGGACGGCAGATATGATGTAATCTGCTCTGGCTCGCTGATGGGTATCTACTACGAAGAGATTGAGTCAAACGCAGTTGGATACAAGGATGATTATGATATGCACTCAATGGATTTCGAGGAGTTCCTCTGGGCCAAAGGGTACTCTCAGCAGCAGATTGACACTCTTTACGGGCATATGCTCACTCTGACTCCGTTCTCGAAGCTGGAACTGGACACGATGACCGGCTTATTCAGGGATTATATGATAGTGGGGGGAATGCCGGAAGTGGTCAGGACTTATATCGAGAACGGACATTTCGGCGGAACTCTCGCTTTACAGCGGCAGTTGCTCAGGGACTACGAGGAAGACATAACCCAATATGCCAAAGAAAGTGACAAGGCAAAGATTCTGGCGGTGTATAAGCACATCTCAACTTTTTTGGCGAAGGAGAACAAGAAATTCCAAATCAGCAAGATAGCCAAGAACGCAAGGAATCGTGACTATATCGGGAGCGTGGACTGGCTTAAAGCCGCAGGAGTGGTAAATGTGGCATATTGCCTTGAAAATCTGGAACTTCCGCTCAAGGGTAATTATTGCCCGACAAACTACAAAATCTACTACCACGACACCGGCCTGCTTGTAGCTTCGCTGGACGAGGAGGCTCAGGAAGACCTGCGCGCAAACAGAAATTTCGGAACCTATAAGGGCGCCATCTATGAGAACATCATAGCCGAGTCGCTCATCAAAGCCGGATACGAACAGCTGTATTTCTATCGGCAAGACAGCCCTGCGGTAGAGATGGACTTCTTTGTACGCGACAGCAGTTCGTTGATACCGCTTGAAGTCAAAGCCGGCGACGGCGCGACAGCCTCGCTCAACATGCTGATAGACAGGAAATCCTGCCCGGACATCCGATACGGCATAAAGCTGGGCTACAAGAATATAGGCTGGAACGGCAAGTTCTACACATTCCCGTATTTTCTTGCATTTCTGATTAAGCGCTTCCTTCGCGACCGCTCTTCATCGCTTTGACACTTCGGCCCCCTCGATGCTTCGACAGGCTCGGCAACCGCAGGCTCGGGGGCCGTTCATGGAGTGCATGGCTCGGGGGTGCGGTCATTGAGCTCCGTCGAAATGCCGCTCCGTCGAAGCGCCGCCGTTCTAGTCCTCCTGGGAGATTTCCCGGAGCTCGCTGCGGTACGCCATAAGAAGTCGGGATTTGGAGATGAAGCCGAGGTACTTCCTGTTCTCGTCGATTACAGGCAGACGCCAGGCCCCGGTCTTGTCGAATTTCTGCATCACGGAACCCATCTTTTCGCCATAGTAGATATACTCCGGCGGGGTCTCCATAATGTTATAGACATGGATGCTGTCGTACTTGTCGGTACTGAAAAGGTACTTGCGCGCGGCGGCGAGGTCCACCATACCCTGGAAGCGCCCCTGCGAGTCGATCACCGCCATCACCGAAGCGTCGGTCTCGGAAATCATGTCCACGACCTCGCGCAGCGTCGCGTCAATGGCGATTTTCGGGTACTTGTCGCGGATAAGGTCCTCGGTGCGCAGCAGGGTCAGCACGGCCTGGTCGTTGTCGTGAGTGAGCAGGTCGCCGCTCTGCGCGATACGCTTGGTGTAAATGGAATATTTCTCGAAAATTCTGACCGTGCCGAAGGCCACGGTAGAAGTCATAATCAGCGGGATAAGCAGCTCATAACCTCCTGATATCTCGGCGATAAGGAAGATTGCCGTCATCGGCGCCTGCATCACGGACGCCATCAGCGCCGCCATCCCGACGAGCACGAAATTCTGCTCCGGCACGCTGTTGCCGCAGAGGTTGAGGCACCTCGCCACAACGAAGCCCAGGATTGCCCCGGCGAACAGAGTCGGTCCGAAAGTACCGCCCACTCCCCCTCCGGAATTGGTCAGGGTCATCGCCACAATCTTGAAGAACAGTATCAGCACGAAGAATATCGGCACGCCCCACGGGTGGTTCATCATCCCGGAGAGGACGGTCCTGTTCTCCAGGCTGATCTCCTGCCCGTTGAGCAGGCAGTTAAGGGAATCGTAGCCCTGTCCGTAGAGCGGCGGGAAGAGGAATATCAGCAGACCGAGCCCCACGGCGCAGAGCAGCCAGCGCAGATAGGCATTGTGCAGCTTGCCGAGCTTGTCCTCCAGCCAGAGCGTCCCGTTGGTGAAATAGAGCGAAAAGAAGCCCGCTGCCACGCCCAGAATCAGGTAGAACGGGATATTGCCCATCGAGAACGCAGTCAGTTCGCAGGCGAATACCGGAGTCTGCCCGCGGAACGCGTAGCTCACCACCGTCGCGGAAATGGTCGAAACCAGCAGCGGAAGCATGGACTTCATCGACACGTTGAAGAGGAGAATCTCCATCGTGAAGAGCACGCCGGCAAGCGGGGCCTTGAATATGCCCGCTACCGCGGCAGCCGCGCCGCAGCCCAGCAGGATGGTCACGTTGCGGTACGAGAGGCCGCAGACGCGCCCGAGGTTGGAGCCTATCGCGGCACCCGTATAGACTATCGGGGCCTCGGCTCCCACCGATCCGCCGAAGCCTATCGTAAACGAGGAAGTCAGCACCGACGACCACATGTTGTGCGGCTTGATGCGGGACTCGTTGCGCGAGACCGCAAGCAGAGCCTTGGTCACTCCGTGGCCGATATTGTCCTTGATGAGAAACTTGAGCAGGAGCAGCGAAATCATCATTCCGACACCCGGGAATATCAGGAAACCCCACTCGTAGGAGCTGCCCCCGAAGCTGCCGTCCAGCGCGCCGCTGATGGCATCTATGGCCCAGTCAAGGATGACGGCGGCGCACCCAGAGAGCACGCCGACCACCAAACTTAGAAGCAGAAGCTTGTTCTGCTCGGATATTTTACCGAAAGGCTTATTCAGTTGCATCCGCAGGTTCGTCCTCCGCCCCATACTGGGAGATGTTCTCGTCAGGAAGCGGGCCGCCTTCGTCGCCGGTGTCGCCGGCTGTTCCGGCCACCTGCTCGTTCTCGGCGTCTTCCTCGCCCTCGAGCCACCTCTCTATATCGTCGGCATCGTCAATCTTTACCTTGATCTTTACCAGATATATCGCATCCGGAATCTCAATCATCACCGCGTAGAACGGAGTGCCGTCCGGCTTGGTGTACTTGACAAGGTCAGGGAGATAGTCGCTGAATCCTTTTGGATACTTCTCCGCAAATGCCTCCGCAAGTTCGCGGGACATGTTCTCATAACTTACGATGTGACGTTTCTTGTTGTCCTGTGCCATATACCTGTATTAAATTCGGGTGCAATAATACTACTTTTTCTTAAAAAAAACGGCTTTTTGCGCTTTTTTTCTATCCGGATCGCGTTCCACGAAGACGGGCTTCATCGTCCGGGGGTCGATGCCGGTGGCGAACATTATCGACGAGGTGGTCATCGGGGTCGGCATGAAATCCTGGACCTGGTCCATCCAAATGCCTTTGAGACAAGGGTTTGAGGCCAGTTTGTACATATCCTGCAGGGTGCATCCCGGGTGGGAGGAGATGAAATACGGGACCAGCTCGGTGTGCGTGCCGTTCTCCCGGTTGATCTTGTCGAACTCACGGCGCAGCCGCTCGAATAGCCGGAAGGAAGGCTTCGCCATATAATTGAGAACCTTGTCCTCGGTGTGCTCCGGAGCCACCTTGAGGCGCCCGGAAGTGTGACGGAGCATCAGTTCGCGGAGGTACGGCTTGCCCGTGTCGTCGATAAAGCCGTTCTCGTCGAGGAAGAGGTCGTAGCGCACGCCGCTGCCGATGTAGGAGTGGCGCACGCCCTTCACGGCATCGACGCGGCGGTAGAGGTCCAGCACGCGGCTGTGGTCGCGGTCAAGGTTGCGGCACGGGGCCGGGAAAAGGCAGGATTTGCGCCGGCAGACCGCACATTTCTCCGGGTCGGTACCGTGCATGCCGTACATGTTCGCCGTAGGCGCTCCGAGGTCCGAGATGTTGCCGTGGAACTCAGGCATCGAGGCCAGCTCACGCACCTCATCGACTATCGACTTCTCCGAACGGGACTGGATGAATTTGCCCTGATGGGCCGCGATGGTGCAGAAATTACAGCCTCCGAAGCAGCCGCGGTGCGTGATTATCGAGTCCTTGATCATGTCGTAGGCAGGGATGCGCTTGCCCTTGTAGCGCGGGTGCGGCTTCTTCGTGAAGGGGAGGTCCCAGAACGAGTCCATCTCCTCCTCGGTCGCCGGCGGGTAGGAAGGGTTTACCTGCACATAGCCGTTCCCCACCGGCTCGATTATGGTCTGCTGGTGGAGCATATTGGCGTGAGTCTCAATCTGATGGAAGTTCTCGGCAAAGGCGACAGGGTCATCGCAGCACTGCTCGTAGGAGTGGAGCACGAGGGGGTCCTCAACCTTCCATTTACCCCCGCGGAGGAAGGCGAGCTGAGGGATTTTCTCTATCTGGCGGATGTTGCGCCCGGCCTCGATTGCCCTGGTCAGTTCCAGCATCGGCCTCTCCCCCATCCCGTAGCAGAGCCAGTCGGCCCCGCTGTCCACGAGGATGGACGGGAAGATGGCGTCGTCCCAGTAGTCATAGTGCGTGAGGCGGCGGAGCGATGCCTCCACTCCCCCGATCACGACCGGGACTTCCGGCCACAACTGTTTGAGTATCTTGGTATAAACGGTCACCGCCCTGTCCGGCCTCTGCCCGAATTTACCCTCAGGGGTGTAGGCGTCGTCGTGGCGCAGACGCTTCGCCGCGGTGTAGTGGTTGACCATCGAGTCCATCGCGCCGGCGTTGACGGCGAAATAGAGCCTCGGGGCACCCAGTTTGCGGAAGTCGCGCAGGTCGTCCCTCCAGTTGGGCTGGGGCACGACCGCCACCCTGTAGCCGAATTTCTGCAGGTAGCGGGAGATGCACGCAGTACCGAAACTCGGGTGGTCCACAAAGGCGTCACCGGTAAAGAAGATGACGTCTATGTAGTCCCATCCGAGTTGTCGCACTTCCTTGACGGAAGTCGGTATGTCACATTCTCTCAGGCAGTTCAATTCCGAGGATTCCCATTGCGGAGCGGAGAACGCGGGCTGTGGTGGAAATAAGGGCGAGCCTCATCTCGAGCAGCTTGCGGTCCGGTTCGCGGAGTATGCTTGTGTCGTGATAGTACTGGTTGAACTCCTTGGCGAGCTCGTAGCAGTAGTTGGCTATGAGCGCAGGAGAGAGGGCGTCCGCGGCTTCGGCGACCTTCTGCGGGTAGGAGGCGAGCATCTGCACGATGCGTATCTCCTTGGCGCTGAGGACCACATCCGGAGCGATAGCAGCCTTGATGCCGCTCTCTTCCGCCTTGCGGAGAATGGAGCAGATGCGGGCGTGGGTGTACTGGATGAACGGGCCGGTGTTGCCGTTGAAGTCGATGGACTCCTTAGGGTTGAAGAGCATCTTCTTCTTAGGATCGACCTTGAGTATGAAGTACTTGAGAGCTCCGAGCCCGATGATGTGATAGAGCCTGTCCTTCTCTTCGGCAGGCATCTCGGCGAGCTTGCCGCTCTCCTCCGAGGTGGCCTTGGCCTCCTGGTACATCTTCTCGATGAGGTCGTCGGCATCGACCACGGTGCCCTCGCGGGACTTCATCTTGCCCTCAGGGAGCTCCACCATTCCGTAGGAGAGGTGGTAGATGCAGTCAGCCCAGCTGAAGCCGAGCTTTTTGAGTATGAGCTTGAGCACCTGGAAATGGTAGTTCTGCTCATCGCCGACCACATAGATGTGCGAGTCAAGCTTGTATTCGCTGAAGCGGCGCTCTGCCGTGCCGAGGTCCTGGGTGATATAGACCGAGGTGCCGTCGGAGCGGAGCAGGAGCTTGCGGTCGAGTCCGTCGGCGGTGAGGTCGCACCACACTGAGCCGTCAGGGTCCTTGACGAAGACTCCCATATCGAGTCCCTTCTGCACGAGCTCCTTGCCGAGAAGGTAGGTGTCGTGCTCATAGTAGGTCTTGTCGAAGCTGATGCCGAGCGCCTTGTAGGTCTGCTCGAAGCCTTCGAACACCCACTCGTTCATCATCTGCCAGAGGGCGCGGACCTGAGGGTCGGCCTCCTCCCACTTGACGAGCATCTCGTGGACCTTGTCCATCACTGAAGGGTCTTCCTTCTCCATCTTGGCGAACTCCACATAGCAGTCGCCGACGAGGTGGTCGCCCTTCTTGCCGCTGCTCTGAGGGGTGGCACCGTTGAAGCGCTGCTCCCAGGCATACATGGACTTGCAGATGTGCACGCCGCGGTCGTTGACCAGGGTCACCTTGATCACCTCGTTGCCGGCGGCCTTGAGGAGGTCGGAGACTGACGAGCCGAGCAGGTTGTTGCGCACGTGGCCGAGGTGCAGAGGCTTGTTGGTGTTAGGTGAAGAGAACTCCACCATTATCCTGCGTCCCGTTGAAGGGAGCTGGCCGTATTTGTCATCGGAAGCTATCCCCTCGAGGCTTTCCTTCCAGTAAAGGTTGGAGAGGCTGAGGTTGAGGAAGCCCTTGACTGAGTTGAATGCGCTGATTTCCGGGCAGTTTGCGGTGAGCCACTCCCCTATCGCCGTGCCGGTTGCGTCCGGGGACTGGCGGGTGGTGCGCAGGAGCGGGAACACCACGAGGGTGTAGTCGCCCTCGAATTCCTTGCGGGTAGGCTGCACCTGGAGGGTGGATGCCTCGATGTCGGCTCCGTAGATTGCCTTGATGGCCTCTGAGGCCTTCGCGGCGATGAACTGTTCCGCCGTCATTTATCCGAGATAGGTCTTGAGGAGCTTGCTGGCTGCAGGCTTCTTGAGTTTGCGTATGGCTTTCTCCTTGATCTGGCGGACACGCTCGCGGGTGAGGTCGAGCCTCTCGCCGATCTCCTCGAGGGTCATCTCCTGGCAGCCGATGCCGAAGAAGGACTTGATAATCTCCCTCTCGCGGCCGGTCAGTATCTGCAGGGCGCGCTCGATTTCGGTGCTGAGCGACTCGTTGGTGAGGCCGCGGTCGGCGCTCGGAGAGTCGTCGTTAGGCAGGACGTCCAGCAGGCTGTTGTCCTCGCCCTCCACGAACGGCGCGTCCACGCTGACATGGCGGCCGGAGACGCGCAGGGTGTCGGCGATTTTGTCCTTAGGTATATCTATCATCTCGGCGAGCTCGTCGGTGGACGGCTGGCGCTCGTTCTCCTGCTCGAATTTGCCGAGGGCCTTGTTGATCTTGTTGAGGGAGCCCACCTGGTTGAGCGGCAGACGCACGATACGGCTCTGCTCCGCAAGCGCCTGGAGGATGGACTGACGGATCCACCACACTGCGTAGGAGATGAACTTGAAGCCTCGGGTTTCGTCGAACTTCTCCGCCGCCTTGATCAGGCCGAGGTTGCCCTCGTTGATGAGGTCAGGCAGGCTGAGGCCCTGGTTCTGGTACTGCTTCGCCACTGACACCACGAAGCGGAGGTTGGCCCTGGTAAGCTTCTCGAGCGCCTCCTGATCTCCCTTGCGTATGCGCTGCGCAAGCTCGACTTCCTCTTCCGGTGACACCAGCTCCTCGCGGCCGATCTCCTGGAGGTATTTGTCCAGGGACGCGCTCTCGCGGTTGGTGATGGATTTAGTAATTTTTAACTGTCTCATTATAGTATAAAAAATTATCGCGACCGGAGGTTATCCGGCCGCGACAATTCTGAATCCGCACGACAGACAACCTATTCGTCCTTTCCGAAGCCGAAGTAACCAGGTCTGCCGCTCGCGGTGACACCCTCGATGAAGATGGCGCCGTTGCTCTTCTTGGCTATGTCGATGACATCCTGAGGCTTGCTGACCTTCTTGTCGTTGACATAGCGGATGATGAATCCGTCCTCGCCGCCGGCCTTGGCAATCCTGCCGTTGCCCGCTGAGACGATCTCGACACCGTTCTTGGCTGCCCTGAGGCTGGCTCCGTAGAATACTATCGTGCCGTCAGCGCTCTGGCTTGCCGCTTCCAGGCTGTCCTCGTCGAGGAAGGTTACAGGAAGCTGAAGCGTCTTGCCTGAGCGGATGAGCTTGATTGTAGCCTTGTCGCCCGGGTGGAAGCCGTTGACCTTTTCCTGCAGTCCCTGAGGGGTGGAAATCCTGGTGGAGTCGATGGCGATGATCACATCCTTCTCCTTCACGCCTGCCTTGTCAGCAGACCCTCCTTTCACAACTTCAGCTATATATACGCCGTCAAGTGAAGAAAGTTTCATTTCTTTCATCATTTCTTCGGTAACTGAAGTGATTGAAACTCCGAGTTTCGCCCTCTTGACCGTGCCGAAATCGATGAGGTCGGCGACTACCTTGTGGACGATGTTCGAAGGCACGGCAAATGAATAGCCGGTGTAAGAGCCTGTGGTGGAGACGATTGCTGTATTGATTCCTACTAACTCTCCCTTTTTGTTGACGAGCGCGCCGCCGGAGTTGCCCGGATTGACGGCCGCATCGGTCTGGATGAACGATTCGATCTTGAACTCACCGCCGCTGGACATTGAACGGCCCTTGGCGCTGACGATGCCTGCGGTGATGGTGGAACGGAGCTGCTCCCCGAGAGGCGAACCTATCGCGAGCACCCACTCGCCGAGGCGCAGCTTGTCGGAGTCGGCGAACTGCAGGCAAGGAAGGTCCTTCTCGTCTATCTTGATCAGGGCCACGTCGGTGGCAGGGTCGGTGCCGATGACCTTGGCCTCGTATTTCTTGTTGTTGTTGAGGGTCACTGAGACGCTGGTGGCGCCAGCGACAACGTGGTTGTTGGTGACGATGTATCCGTCAGGACGGATGATCACGCCCGAGCCGCTGCCCTTGCGCTCACGGCTTCCGCCGCCCTGCTGGCCGTAGCCGTCGCCGAAGAAGAAGCGGAAGAACGGGTCTATGTATTCCTGCTGAGGAGCCTTGGAGGTCACTTCCACATATACCACCGCCTCGACTGCGGTCTCGGCGGCGTAGGTGAAGTCAGGATAGTCGGACAGTGACAAATTGACAGTTTTGACAAGCTGCCCCTCCGGGGTGGTCGTCACCTGCGAAGAAACCGCCTGACCGTCTGGAGCCTGCGTCTTGACAACGGCAAAGGCGGTGAGGCCGCTCAGAGCCACAGATGCAAGCACAATTAAGAAACCTTTCTTCATATCTTAAAGTCTTTAAAAATTTCCGAGGTCTAAAAAGTCAAATTGTGTGCCATTATTCGGGAATAATTCGTATTTTTGTAAAAATGAACTAATGACAAATATGGAATTCAACATTTCAAGCGCCGGACTGCTTAAAGGCCTCATGGATGTGTCCAAGGCCATCCCTACGAAGACCGCCCTTCCTATCCTCGAGAACTTCCTCCTTGTGCTCAAGGGCGACAAGCTCGAGATCACCGCTTCCGATCAGGAGCTCACGCTCAGGACGGTGGTTGAAGTGCAGAGTTCAGTCGCGGAGGGCAGCATGGCCGTGCCTGCACGCCAGATGACCGACCTGCTCAAGGCTCTCCCGGACCAGCCGGTGACCATAAGGACCACCTCCGAGGGCTCGTTCGAGTGCATCTGGAGCAACGGCAACTCCTCCCTGCCTTACTTCCCGGCAGCGGACTACCCTGCCATCAAGGGCGCCGGAGACGATGCCGCCACCGCCACTTTCCCGGCACAGACCCTCGCCGAGGGCATCAGCAGCACCATCTACGCCACCGCGGACGACGAAATCCGCCCGACGATGAACGGCATATTCTTCGATATGGACACGGACGGAGTCACCCTCGTGGCGACCGACTCCCACAAGCTCATCTGCTACACCTCCAAGGACGTCAAGGTGGCCGAGAAGTCATCCTTCATCCTCCACAAGAAACCGGCGGCAGTGCTCAAGTCCTCCCTCGACAAGGAGGACGGAGACGTGACCGTATCGTTCGACGCCAACACCGTCGTATTTACCTTCGGCGAGACGATGATGGTCTGCAGGCTCATCGTGGGCAAGTATCCTGAATACCGCAGGGTCATCCCGCAGAACAACGCAAACATACTTAGGATAGACCGCAACCGCCTGCTCAATACCGTAAGGCGCGTGGCAGTCTGCGCCAACAAGGCCTCCAACCACATCAAGTTCGACCTCCAGCAGGGCCAGCTCGAAATCACGGCCCAGGACCTCGGATTCGCGCTCGCCGCATACGAGAAGCTGGACTGCGACTACAACGGAGACAGCATCAGCATCGGCTTCAAGTCATCCTTCCTCATAGAAATCCTCAGCAACATGAGCTGCGAGACCGTGGTGATGAAGTTCGCCGACTCCCGCAGGGCCGCCCTGATCGTGCCGTCCGAGGAGGAGGAAGAGAGCGCCAAGCTCTGCGGCATCCTTATGCCTATAATGGTATCATAAATCCGGCTACGCGATGCAACTGAATCTCAGCAGGCCTCTGATTTTCTTCGATATAGAAAGCACCGGCCTCAATATACCTGCCGACTCCATAGTCGAACTCAGCTTCGTCAAGGTGTTCCCCGGCGGGGAGCAGAGGATAAAGACCTGGAACATAAAGCCTTGGGACTACGAGGCGCAGCGTCAGCGCCCCATCAACCCGGATGCATCCAAGGTCAACCACCTGACGGACGACATGTTCACGGACTGCCCTACCTTCTATGAGGTGGCGGACGAAGTGGCGGAGTGGCTGCGCGACAGCGACCTCGCCGGCTTCAACTCCTCCAAGTTCGACCTCCCGATGCTAGCGGAGGAGTTCGAGAGGGCGAAACTCGCCGGCAAGGACCTCAAGGTCAACCTGCACGAGCCGCTGATGGTGGATGTGCAGAACATCTACCACGCGATGGAGCCGCGCAACCTCAAGGCCGCCTACCGCTTCTACTGCGGAGGCGAGGACTTCGACAACGCGCACAGCGCCGAGGCCGACACCGTGGCCACCTACAAGGTGCTCCAGGGTCAGCTGGACCGCTATCCCGAGCTGAAGAACGACGTCAAGTCGCTCTCCGCCTACGTGGGCAAGAAATATGTGGACTTCTCCGGCCACCTCATCTACGACGACAAGGGCGAGGTGCTGGTCAATTTCGGCAAACACAAGGGCAAGACCATCAGGCAGGTGTATGACACCGACCCTTCATACTTCGACTGGGTGCGCAAGGGCAGCTTCACGCTCGACACCAAGGCGCAGTTCGACAGATTCGAGGAGCAGTTCAGGCGGGAGCGTTTCGCTTCCAAATTCAACACCGGCAAGCTCTTCTGATGAATATAGTGGTGCTGACCGCCGGGAGGCGGGTTGTGGTCAGGCCTGACACGACCTGGGAGAAGGACAGCGAAGACCTCTATGTTCCCGATTTCGTGGGCCGGCTCAGCTGGAGTCCGGTTCTCTTCACGAGGGTCAGCAAGCCGGGCCGCAGCATCGGGCCGAGGTTTGCGGGCAGATATTTCCAGACTTATTCCTACGGGGTGCTGCTCTACCCCGAAGACCTGATTGACGGTTCGCAGGAGGGCTATGCCTGCGCCTGCTGCCTCGACCATACTTCCTTCCTGCCGGGCGAGATGTTCGACAAGAGCGCGCCGGGAGCCGGGTTCACGCTTCTTCGTGACGGGGAGGAGATTTTCCGTTGCGGGGAGGCTTCCGTTCCCGCAATGGAAGAGAGCATCGCGGAGGTGAGCAGATACTGCTACCTGCGCACCGGCGACCTCGTCGCCACGGAGCTGCAGCCGCGGGAGCCTCTCTGCACAAGGGAGGGCGGTCAGTGCCATCTGGAAGGGATTTCCGGGGATGTTAGGCTCTGCGATTTCAAAATAATATTCTAAGATGGGATTTATAACTACATCCAAATGGAACAGGGGTCTGGTGCAGATGGACAGGCGCTGGAAGCTGATCTCCAGCCGCCCGTGGTTTCAGGGCGTGCTGCTGATGTGCTGCGTGGTGCTTGCGATGCTGCTCGCCAATCTGCCGCTTACCGGCCATTTCTACCATAGTCTGCTCGAGACCGAGATACAGATACACATTTTCAGCGGAGGCGATTTCGACCTGCATTTCCCTCGGGATATGACGGTAGAGAAGTTCATCAACGATATCCTGATGGTGGTATTCTTCTTCACAGTGGGGCTGGAGATACGGCGCGAGATTGCCCACGGTGAACTTTCCACCCCCAAGAAGGCTCTGCTTCCGGTGATTGCAGCCTTCGGAGGAGTGATATTCCCTGCCGTCATCTATACCGTAGTCAACCACGGCACCGCTGCAGCGAGCGGCTGGGGCATCCCGACCGCCACGGATATAGCTTTCGTGGTCTGCATCCTGACGATACTTGGCGACAAGGTGCCAAGTTCCATCAAGGTCTTCCTGACCGCCCTGGCCATCGCCGATGACCTGATAGCCATCCTCGTGGTGGCACTCTTCTATGGCGGCGAAGTCAATCTGCCGCTGCTCGTGCTGGCCGTCGCACCTATAGGTATGGCGTTCATAATCAGGAATCTGGGAGAGAAGAGGATGGCCCCGTACCTGATTTGCGCATTCTTCGTCTGGGTGATCTTCTACTACAGCGGCATCCACGCCACGATGTCCGGGGTCGTGATGGCCTTCCTGATTCCGGCCGAGCCGCGCTACAACAAGGCCCAGTACACCTGCAAGCGCGACCGTCTGATTGCGATGATAGCGAAGTACGATGCAAACGATGATGAATATTCCATCGGACAGCAGAAGGAGTGCCTGAGGAAACTCTCGGCGGTAGAGAACGGCTCGATGGAGATGACCTATGTGGTGGAGAGGTTCCTCAACCCATGGGTCAACTACCTGATACTTCCGCTCTTCGCCCTCGCCAATGCAGGAGTTGTGATCAGCGACACCTCCTACTTCAACCTGTTCCGCTTCGACCCGGAGCTCGGCAGCGTGTCGATGGGCATATTCCTCGGGCTCGTGCTCGGCAAGCCTGTCGGTATCACGCTCTTCAGCTGGATTGCGACGAAGCTCCGCCTCGGGGAGATGCCGACCGGCGCCAATTGGGGCAAGATGTTCGCGACAGCCTGCCTTGGAGGCATCGGGTTCACGATGTCGATATTCGTGGATACACTCTCCTTCGGAGGCAATGCGCCCGAGATTGCCCGGCAACTCACCGATGCCGGCAAGATCGCCATCCTGATGGCATCCATCAGCGCGGGCATCCTCGGAAGCATTATGGTGAATGTTGTGGACGCCCTCCAGAAGAAACGCAGGAAGAATTGATTGTTTCGATTTATTTAGTATCTTTGCAATCCCAAAAGCCACTTTAGCTCAGTCGGTAGAGCAGCGCATTCGTAACGCGCAGGTCGCCAGTTCGAGCCTGGTGAGTGGCTCAAAAAGGCAGCCTTCCGGCTGCCTTTTTTCGCTTTATACCGGGTCTGCCGTCCCGGACCGCTATGCCGCAGGCCAATCCAGGTTGGGACATTCCAGGGCAAAAACTTCCCAACCTAGCCGAAGCGGCGCTTTGCAACGGCGCTTCGAAGCATCGAGGGCCTATTTCCCGACTTTGAGCTTTTCCATCTTCCGGTTGCGGTCGAGGGTCCAGCTTGGGCGCTCGCGGAGGAGAGGGCGCTTGCCGAGGAACATCCTGGAGGCGTCGGTGTCGCCCTTGAGCTGCCAGTCCAGCCAGGCGAGGGCCACTACCGTGAACTCGCCGCCGTGAGGCTGGAGGTAGGTGCCGCCGTGGCCTACAGGGAAGTTGGCCATGCAGGCAGGCACATGCTTGATGCGGCTGAAGTCATCGGAACCGTTGACATAGGCGATGTCCTCCTTGCCTCCCATAATGTAGATGACCGGGGTGTGGATGTCCTTGAGCTTGTCCTTGGACGGCATAGGCATGCCAGGGATGGAGCCGTCGCCGTTGACGAAGAGTCCGCTGTTGCAGATCATCAGCAGCTTGATGCGCGGGTCGGCGCAGTTGGTAAGGGTCTGCAGTCCGCCGCAGGACATGCCTGACAGGCAGATGTTGTCCACATCAATCTTCTGGTAGTAAGGAGAAGCCGGGTCGGAGTTCTGCGCGATGATCCAGTCGATGCTCTCGATCTGCTGCTGCTGTCTGGACATAGGTCCCTTGTACCATTCGTCAACCAGAGGGATGTTGCCGGTGGCGAGGACGATATAGCCGTGGGAGGCGATCTCATTAAGGAAGTTCATATGCTCCCAAGGAGAATTGGCGCAGGCGCCGTTGCCCCAGACGAGCACAGGCAACTTCTTCCCGGCCCCGAAAGCCGTGAGGTCCTGAGGCGCGAATACCGTATGCTCAGGGAGAGTAGGCTCCTCGCGCATTATGGCCTTGTATGGGCCTGTACCGCCGTCTTCAATGACGCGCTGCACCGGCATATCGAAATGCCAGTATTCCTGCAGGCGGCGGAGCTCCTCCCTGGTAATCTGCACCACGGCGCCGTGCTTAGGCGACTCGAAGTTGGTGGTGTGCATCGCGGCCTTGTTGAACTGGCCGAGGTCGGTATAATTCACGAAATCCGTAGTGGAGCTGAATCCCATATTGTTAGGACGGGCGGAATAGACATCATACATGAGTATCCACTCGTTCTTGCGGATCATCTTCCAGAGGGTCGGGGCCTCGCAGGCACCCGGCTCCGGGTCGCACCACTCAGGCTCATAGACATAGCCGCCGTTGGCGCGGTCGGACACAGCGTGCTTGACGCCCGGCGTGCCGTCATGGGAGACATAGTAGAGGTGGTATTTGCCGTTCACGCGGGTGATGTCGCTGTCGATGGCGGGAGCGCCGTTCGGCTGGTCGAAGAGCACCTGCGGAAGGCTTGTCAGGGTGTCGAAGTCGTCGTTGACATAGGCGTAGTAGAGTTTGTTGTGGCCCTCGCGCCCAAAGCGCATGGTGAAGGTAAGCATAAGCTTCTGCGCCTCTTCGT
Source organism: bacterium (assembly GCA_963588685.1). Classification (GTDB taxonomy): domain Bacteria; phylum Bacteroidota; class Bacteroidia; order Bacteroidales; family UBA932; genus Cryptobacteroides. The sequence continues at coordinate 32,220 of CAVAID010000003.1, read as the reverse complement.
CATAGACGGTGGCAGGAGCCCAGGCGCAGCCGATGTCGGCGAGTTCCGGGAAGGCCAGGTCCACGCGCAGGTTGGTCCGCTTCCAGTTGATGAGGTCCCAGGACTTCATCAGCACCAGGGCTCGGTTGTTGCCCCAGCCGTAGCCCTCGCGCTCCCACTCGGTGTCGCGCAGGCCCTCCTGCTTGGCGTAGATGTGGAGGTCGGTCATGGCCATATAGAAGGCTCCGTCAGGTCCGCGGTAGATGTGAGGGTCGCGGATGCCGCGCTGGAGGGCCAGGGTATCGCCAGCCATTACCGGGTTGCCGTTGTTGACATCGGTAAAAGTGCGGCCGTCACGGCTCACGGCGAAGTAAACATTGTGGCCGTGCTCCTTGAAATAGACCATCAGGTAGGCGTACATGTCGTCCTCGCTTACCTGTCCCTTGATGAAGTGGAAGCAGTCCTCGAGCACCATCGGGAACATGCTGCCGTGGTCGCCGTCCACCTCTTTGTATCTGATATTGAGCTTCTTCTCCTCCTTGGCATATTTGTAGAGCTCGCGGCTGCTCTCTACTGAAGCCTCCGCCTTCGTACCCTCGGTCATGAATATAGGCTTGCCGGCGAGCCTCTCCCAAGGATAGCCCTCCTTCATGGTGAACGGGCCGCTGATAGGTACGAGGGCGCGCCAGTAGTCAGGGTACTTGGCACCGAGGTACCAGGTGCCTCCGCTGCCCATCGAATGTCCCATCAGGAAGACTTTCGTGCGGTCAACCGGGTATTCGGCCAGCACCATCTCGAGGACATTGATCACATCCTGCTCGCTGAGATTGTTGGCGGCGATGCGCTCCGGCGTCAGATTGTCGAGGATAGCGTTCATGTCATCGACGCGGTCGAACTTGGCCGGCAGCATCATATAGTTGCCGAAGGCTTCGTGGGCGCCGAGCGGCGACACGAGGAGCACTCCGTACTTGTTGGCCACCTTCACCAGCTGATGGTCGTTCTGGTCGAGGTAGGAGCTCTCATCGTTCCATCCCCCGTGGAGGAACAATACCATAGGCAGCTGAGAATGTCCGTCCCAGGAGTCAGGCACGCAGACGCGGTACGGCATCTTCTCGCCGGCCTCCTCAAACCAGTAGGTGCGCCGCTGGTCTCCCCTCGCCCGATAATCTTCAGCCTTGGGGTCAACAATTTTCTGTGCCAATGCCTTGGCCTTCTCCACCACTGCCTCCGCCTTGAGGTCGGTGCCGAATACGATGTCACGCTCCCCGGGAGTCTGGGCGCCGGAAGGCACGGTGCAGACGGCCGAGAGCGCCATCGCAGCAATCAATAGTTTGTGTTTCATATCTAATCAGTGTTATTACTGAATCAAAGTTAGGAATAATAACTGAAGCCGGAGGCGGGAGAGGGCAATGTGATACGGGAGGGAAAATAATTGAAACAAAAGCGGCCCCGGGGAGGGGCCGCTTGGAGTCAGAATGTGCACGCAGGACTACTTCTTGGTGAGAGTAGTGTAGGTGCTATAGGTGTACTGTGAATAGTATGAATATCCTTCATACTGGTACCAGAGGTTCCAGCCGTTGAGGGTGATTACACCGTCCTTGTAGGCTCCGACTGCAGGGCTGAGCTCTGTGCAACCTCCGAATGTCCAGTAATCATAAAGCTGCGGATCAACGCGGATAATTCCGGTGGCCGGTTCAAGAGTAGCTGTCAGCTTACCATAATTCTCCCAGATGAGACCATCGATGGTGATGGTAGTGTCGTCAACCTTGGCAATGGTCACATCATTTTCTGAGGTATATGCCGTCCAATCGGTATAATAATAATAATAGTTGCTGCTTTGGCTGTATGTACCGGCGATAGCATCAGCGGTAACGGCGCTTCCCTCCGGTGCAGGCCACTGGAAAGTTGAAGAAGCGTTTGAGGTATAATTGTAGAAGTAGAGTTCGCCGCTATTCTGGTCTCCACTGAACTTAGAATACTTATTAATAGGATAGATGCAGACATCCTCGCTGAGTCCGGCAGCTACATAGTAGTAAGTATTGTCGCTTACGCTTGTGGCATTGGTGATTGCAAGCTGGTCATTGTTCGCAGCGTCAACGGTGAAGTTGAGGTCATAACCCTCGACATTGTACCAGTTCTTGAGGCTGTAGCTGCCGTCGCTCATTGCCGCGAGCTCTGCATTCCAGTACTTGCCGGCGCCGTCGAAGAATATGCCCTTAACTCTCCACTTCTCGACTGGAGTTACGGTAAATTTGCAGCTGCCCGCCTCGGAAGTCGAGTATGCCTCATCTGCGCTGGAAGCGGTAATCGTGAAGCTGTATTCGCCGTTGGCAAGGTTCTCGATGGTGAGGGAGGTCTCCTCGGTGGTACCTGTCACAGCCTCAGCACCTTCTACGCCGTAGCTATAGCTGTAGGAGTTGGCGTTCTCAACCGCATCCCAGGTAATCGTAACGATGCCGGCCTCATATTTTGCGGTCGGGGCAGGGGTCTTGAGCGGCTGGATTGCAGCAGTCGTAGCCGTAACAGTAGCGGACTCTGACATCTCGTGGTCAGAGTCGCTCTCTGCGCAGTAGGCGGTGAGCTTGAAGGTGTAGGTGGTGTTCTCGGTCAGCTTGGTAAAGGTCACATTGAGAGCCTTGGTGCTGCCGGCCTTGACCTGGGCGCCTGCGGCGTCGGTAAGTTCATAGCCGTATTCCACGGCATCAGTAACAGCCTTCCAGTTGAAGGTGAGTGAGTTGACTGTGGCTGCAGCCAGGGTAGGCTGAGGAGCGGTCAGAGGAGTAGGCAACTTCTGTGTCGGGTTGCAGGAAGAGAAGGCCGCGAGGCCAATTACTGCAAGAAGAGTGCAGGCACTCCCGCGAAGAAATGATAATGATTTCATACTCTTTCGTTTTATTTGGTTTGACATTGTTTATTCTCCTGTAGGCAGGGCTTTGAGCGGTGCCCAATAAAGATAGATGTGCACATATCCGTCTAGGGTTCCCTCCTCGGTGCTGAGCCAGGTGGTGAGACAGCCGCGGTAGGTGTCGGTCCCGGTCCCGCACATCTCCACGGACGAATAGTAGGAGGTGCGGTAAACATAGAGTCCGTTGATGGTGGCAGGCGCCTCCTCCGGCTTCCAGCTGAAGTAGTTGCCCTCATCGTCGCGCAGGCTCCAGTATTTGTAGCTGTCGGTCGTGGCCTCCTCGGCATAGTGGTCGAGAGGGCTGAACTCGCCGGTCCAGGTAGAGATGTCCTCCGGATCGAAGTCCTTGTCGTCGCCCACGATGCTGAAGCTGAGGTCGTAGCCGCTCTCGAGGAAGTTCGTGAAACGGAAACGGTTGAGGCCCTCGAGCCAATATACATCGGAGCAGGTGACGCAGTCGAACTTCTCATACAGCCAGAACTCCGCATCCTCGGCAATCTTTATCCACTTGGATACCAGCACGGTACCGGAGAAGACATCGGAGCCGTCATGGATGGCGTAAGGGTTGACATACTCGTCGGCAAGGCGGATGATGAAGTTCTTCTCCACGCGGGACGGGATTCCCGGAAACTCGATGGTGAGTTCGGCCGTGTCCTCCCCCGCCGCGAATTCCACGGTGGACGGGATGCTGAACACGTCGTCGCTGTAATCGACTATTACCGGCACGCTGGCGGCGAAGTCGGACTGCATTCTGCCCACTTTGAGCGTTATGCTCGTCACATCAAGGCCAAGGATGTATTCCGAAGCGTTGGATGAGAGGAAGTAGGCCTCGATGCAGTCTTCGGCCGGCTGCGGCGCAGGCTCGTAGCCCCCGTTTTTCTGACAGGCCGCAAGGGCGAGTCCGAGGAGGGCGAGAGCGGAATAAATATATGTTTTCATATTTCTCATGCTGCTTGCTTACTGTGAAATGATGGAACCTGAGGCATCGGGGTTGAGCACCACTGCCTGGTTGTTGTCCCTCTCGTAGATAGGGATGAAGTAGTTCAGCCACGGTGCGACATAGCCGGACTTGGTGTTGAGGCGGTGTGCCGAGATGAAGTTGGTGCCGGTATATGCCCTGGTGATAGGGAGCTTGAGGCGCTTGTACGCGAAGTAGTTGATGCCTTCTCCCCAAAACTCGATGCGCCTCTGCACCATCAGCTCGGTAATGAAATTCTTCATCGTGGTGGCGGTGCAGCTGTAGTCTCCGTTGCGGAAGCGGAAGGTGTTGAGGAAGGATGACATCTCGCTCGCGGCCGCGGCGACGCTCTGCGTGTGGGCGATGGCCTCGAACCAGATGAAGTACATCTCCTCCACCCTCATCAGAGGGAGCGAAGCGATAAGGCCGTTCTCGATGCTGCTGCCCGCTCCGCCGCCTGCGCGGAACTTGAGGTTGGCGTAGGCAGGAAGCTCGCTCCAGGCCTCGCCGTCAAGCTCGGTCCTGTATTTGTCCGGGACAACTGTCTTGCCGGCATCGCCCGGGGCTACCCAGCTGGCCTTGCGCCAGTCGTCATCGGAGATCTTGTCGTAGAGCGCCTTGCTGATGCAGCGGAAGGCATTGCCGTATCTGGCCATGGACCAGGTAGGCTCGGAGCAGGTCTGGGCCACGAAGGAGCAATAGTAGTAGGTGGTGTTGACCTCTTCCTTGGAAGTTACATAGGTGCCGAGCATCCAGGATGAGCGAGGGGTGTTGAAGCCGGTCTTGGCATCGGTCCACTCATCCTCAGTGAGAGGCGTGTAGCCGCAGGCTATGGCCTTCTGCGCATATTCTGCTGCCAGAGCATAGCAGTCGAGAGCGGTCTCGATGCCGAGGTCGTCGTAGCCGTCACCCGAATCTTCGGCGCTCTTCTGGAGGGCCAGGTCGGTGGAAGAGCTCTCGAAGCGGCTCGCCATCTCCAGCCAGAGCCTCGCCTTGAGGCCATAGACAACTCCCAGGTCCACATTGGCGACGGTCGCCTGAGTGTAGTCGTAGAGACAGTCCTCGGCGCGGTTGAGGTCGGTCATTATGAAACGGTACATAGTGTAGAACGGGGCGCGCGGGTTGTTCTGGAGCTCCGTCTTGGTGGTGGTCTCGATGACGATAGGCACCGTAAGTCCCATTATTCCGCTTTCGTCGGCCTCGTCATTGAGGTCATCGACCTCGGTCCTGCGGAACTCGAACATGGCCTCGAGGTCCATATACATCATCGCGCGGATGCCGAGCGCCTGCCCGAGGCTCTGCCGGGCCGCGACGGTGGCGTTGTCCGGGTCAGGGACCAGCGCGACCACATTGTTGGCGTTCTTGATGAAAGAATAATAGTAGTACCAGGTGAAGTAGGAGTTGTAGTTGAGGTAGCTTCCCGCCTCTTCGTAGCTCCAGTAGTCGTAGGCCGCGTCATAGACAGGGAAATCCTCCCCCATCACCTCGCGCATATACATCTGGCAGGTATAGCCCCAGTCGTTGGTGTTGGCCGAACTTCCCCAGGTATCGTAGTCCATAAAGAAGGACGAAAGGCCGTTGAGCAGGTACTCCAGCGAAGAAGAAGACTTGGCAATCTGCTCCGGAGTGGCCTCCGTTGTCGGGAAAGTCTCCTCGATGCATCCTGAAAGGCAGGCGGCGAGAGCGAGGGCCGAACAGATATTTAAAAAGAATTTTTTCATATTCATTTCCTCCTCTGTCTTAGAATGTTACGGTAAATCCGCCCGTGATCATACGGACCGGAGAATAGGTAGTGGTGGTAGTCGTGCCCCAGAAGCTGCCGCGCGGGTCGAAGCCCTTTCGACGGCTCCAGTAGCAGAGGTTCTCCCCCGCCGCATAGACTCTCAGCTTGCTGAGCCCCAGACGCTTGACGAGCTTGTCAGGCAGAGTGTAGCCGAGGTTGACGGTCTGCAGGGTAAGGGTGGAAGCATCGGTGAGGAAGCGGTCGGAAGTGCCTCCTGCGTAGTCATCGACAGGCTGCACGGCGAACTGGAAGCGCGGGATGTCGGAGTCGCGGTTGGTCTCGGACCAGGCATTAAGCAGGTCCTTGTGGAAGCTGATGCCGGTATTCTGCACGTTAGGGTTGCCCATCAGAGCTGAGTAGCCGTAGTCGATGGCCTTGCCGCCGATGCTGTAGTTGACATTGACAGAGAGGTCGAAGCCCTTGAAGGTAATGGTGGAGGTGAGTCCGCCGTAGATGTCAGGATCGGCGTCACCGCAGTTGAAGTATGAGGCCTTGGTGTAGTCGGTGGTCTTGGTGAGCTCGCCGTCGCTGCCCTCTATGTACCACTGGGACTGGCCCTTCTCGTTGACGCCTGCATAGCGCCTGATGTAGAAGGTATGCAGAGGGAGGCCCTCGCCGTAGAAGTAGGAGCCGTTGATATAGCCGTGGTGGCCGTCGAGCACCGCGCTCTTGTTGCTCTCGTGGAGCATAGTGATTTCGTTCTTGTAGCTGGTGGCGTTGAGGTGGATGTCCCAGTTGAAGTCGCGGCTGCGGATGACCCCGAAGTTGATGTCAAGCTCCACGCCGGTGTTGAGCATGTTGCCGACATTCTCGTATGTGCCGCTGTAACCTCCTGACTGAGGCACATATACATAGCTCAGCATATCGGTGGTGAGGCGGTTGAAGTACTCGGCGCTTCCGGTGATGCGGCCGCCCAGCATCTCGAACTCGAAACCTGCGTTGAGGTTGCTGTTGGTCTCCCAGGAGATGTTCTTGTTGCCGATGCTGCTCAGCGCGAGGGAAGGCTTGCCGTTGAAGTAGTAGATGGAATAGGTGTCCGTGTAGCGGTAGTCGCCGATGGAGTCGTTGCCCTGCTGGCCCCAGGAGAGCTTGAGCTTGAGCATATCGAGCCAGCTGCTGCTGTACCAGCTTTCCTTGCTGATGATCCATGCGCCGCCGAAGGAGAAGAAGTTGCCCCAGCGGTGGTCCGGATGGAAGCGGGAGGAGGCGTCGCGACGGTAGGAGGCGGAGAAGAAGTACTTCTCGTCGAGGTTGTACATCGCGCGGGAGAACCAGCCTTCGGTGTTGTAGCGGCTGGACGATCCGCCGTTCTCCTTGATCTTGATGGCGCCGCTCAGCTCCTGCGAGCCGAAGTAGTCGAAGAGGCCCTCGCGGTCGCCGCTTATCCACTCGCTGCGGTAGTCGTAGTTCTCGTGGCCCACCATCGCGGAGACATTGTGCCTTCCGAACTGGGCGCTGTAGTTGAGAATCTGCTGGAAGTTGAGGGAATAGGTAAGGCTGTTGTACTTATACACATAGCCGTCAGGGTAGGCGGTGTGGCCGTAGCCGTAGAATCCCTGCTGGGTGCCGGTGTAGTGGCTCTCGCCCTGGGTTACGGTGCCGTTGACCGTGAACTTGAAGCCCTCGAGCGGGGTGAAGTCGGCGTAGCCGGTGAGGTTGGTGGTGTTGCTGATTGTACGGTCGGTGTTGAGGGAGTTCTCCTGCAGCGGATTGTTGCGGGAGAGGACAGGACGGGTAAGCCCGCCGAGCTCGCCTGAACCGTAGTCGTACATCTTGCCGTTCTCGTCGTACATTATCTCCCCGTTTTCGTCGCGCAGATAGACCGGGTAGATAGGCGCCATAGTGTTGGCGATGCCGAAGATGGAGGTGCTGGAGCCCTCGTCCACATCGTTGGAGCTGCTGTGGGACCAGTTCATGTTGGCGCCGACCTTGAGCCAGGTCTTGGCCTGGTAGTCGGCCTTGACGCGGGCGGTAAAGCGCTCGAAGTCAGAATTATAGACTATGCCCTGGTTGTCCAGAAAGCCCAGGGAGCCGTAGAAGCGGAGCTTCTCGTTGCCGCCGGTGAGGCTGAGGTTGTATTCCTGGCGGAGGCTGCGCCTGAACGCTTCCTTGAGCCAGTTGTCCGGCATCACGGTGTAGGTCTTGCCGTTGTAGGTGACCTTGCGGCCGAGGGTCGCGTTAGGGTTGAGGCGGCCGTTGGTGCCGATAAGGTATTCCCCGTCAGGGACGGTGTAGGCGATGTAGCCAAGACCGCCGTCGGCAGACGCTCCGCCGAGGTTGGCGTTGGCTGTGGTGTGGGCGTCATAGGAGCCCATGCCGCGGTCGCGCACATAATAGTTGTAGAGCGCGGCGTACTGGAGCTCGTAGTACTGGGCCGGGTCGTCGATGTAGTCGTAATCGACTGTGGCGCGGCTGTTCATGCTCCACTTGCTGTCGAAAGTGATGACAGCCTCCTCGCTCTTGCCGTTCTTGGTGGTGATCATGATCACGCCGTTGGCTCCGCGCGCGCCGTAGAGGGCGTTGGACGCGGCGTCCTTGAGCACGGTGATGCTCTCCACGTCATTAGGATTGAGGTTGTTCCAGCCTCCGTCGTAAGGCGCGCCGTCCACGATGATGAGCGGCGAGGTGCCTGCGTTGATGGAGCTGAAGCCGCGGATGGCCATCGAAGGAGTGGCGGTAGGAGAGCCGGAATTGTTGACCATCTGGAGTCCTGCCACCTGGCCCTGGAGGCCGCTGAGCACATTGGTAAGCTGCTTTTTCTCGATTTCATCCTTCTTGACCACGGCAGCGGAACCGGTGAACGATGACCTGGTCTGCTGGCCGTAGGCGACCACGAGCACATCATCGAGCATCTGATGGTCAAAGAGCAGGACAACTGTGAGTTCCGGCTTCGCCGCCACCTCCTGGGATACCATTCCGGTGCAGGAAACCTGAAGTATGTCGCCGCTCTTGAGCCCGGTCATCGTGAAGCGTCCGTCGATGTCAGCAATCACGCCCTTCTGCGTGCCCTTGAGGACCACATAGGCGCCGATGGCCGGATCTCCGTTCTCATCGATGACAAGACCATTCACACTCACGTTCTGCGCCGACAGTTGCAGGGCAAGCGTCAGCAGCAGGGACGGAATTAAAAACAGTTTGAGTCGCATATTGATTGATGTTGATCAGTTATCTGTAAATTATTCCCCAGGCCGGGAGCACGATTCCGCATCGGGAGGAGTCGGACCAGAGCCATACGGCGGAGGTGGTTTTCTTGAGAATGTAGAGGTCGGCGAGTTCCAGCCCGTCGTGCCCGAGAGTGCCGGACACGCTGCCGCTGACCTTCCCGCTCTCGCTCGGCAAGCCGCTGAGAGTGAGGGTCATATATTTGTTGCCATCCTCGTCGGAGAAGCGGTACAGGCCCTTGTCCGGGCTGCACCAGTACTGGTAGCTCGCCCTGTCGAAGGTCTGGAGCACCTTGTCGCCCTCGCAGAGCACATATTCCTCCTGCGCCCTGAAACTCTCGCGGAGAGCTTCGCTGCCGTCGTCGCGCTTGCAGGATACGAGCGCAAGCACCGACAATACAAGGGCTATATGGAGAATATTCTTTGTCATTGCGCAACCTTCAGATATCGCAGATAATATTCCTTGCCGCCGCCCGGCAGGGTGACTGTGGCCTGGATGCGGCGCTCCCCCGTCTTGAGGGTACGCCAGTTGTCGGATTTGGCACCGTCCACAGTCCACTGCACGCTGCTGTATTCCCCGCAGTCGATGAGAGTGAAGAGCACCGTCTCGGAAGTGTCCGGGCTGGAGGAAGATACGGCAATGCGCGGATTGCCCTTGCCTTCGGCTGAGGTCGTGAGGGTGAAGCCGGCGCTGCCTTCCCTGTCACTGAGGATGCTGACGCTGTATTTCCAGCCCGGTTTGAGACCGGAGAGATGGGCCTGCGGCTCGCTGACGGTGACGCTCTGGGATTCTCCCCCGCTTTCAGGAGTCCAGCTGACCTTCCAGGAAGATGAGCTTTCGTCCACCCAGCTGACGATGGCGTCGCGCTGCCAGGTCTTCTTTTCGATGCCGCTGATGGCCGGGGCGTGAGGTACTATGTTGAGAGTGAGGGTGCCCTCGCTTTCATTGAGGCTGATGCCGGAGATGTCGGCGTAGCTGAGGGAGCCGCCGCGCGACGAGAAGCCCTCGGTGGTGCCGCTGACGAGCCCGGTGACCGCATCGCTGCCCGGGAAGAAACTGTGTCCGGGGGCGAATACCGGCTTGTAGCCCATGTACTTTGCCGGGTTGGAATATACGACTGTGAAGTGCTCGCTGCCAGGGGTGCAGTTGACGGCGTTGTTGCGCCAGACGGAGGTCTTGCTGACATCGACGCGCCATACCATCAGGCCCCAGTATATGCCGAAATCGTAGAAATCCATATAGGAGGCGGTGTCCCAGACGGTCTTGCCCGCGCCGCGGCATTCGAGGAGGAAGTATTCGCCGGAGGCTTCGCTGCGGACCATATATCCCTTGCCTTCGGTGACCGGCCTGAGGGTGTGCGCTCCCCCGTCTTCGCAGAGTTCCGGCTCAGACCAGCCGAGCATCCACCTGTCCATTATGCCTAGCGCCGGAGGGGTGCGGCCGTCGTTGCTGTAGCAGCCCACGTCCATCAGGGCGTAGAAATTGGGGCTGTCGGCGTCGGCGGTGCCGTCGGTGTCGTAGTAGTCCGGAAGGCCGAGGCAGTGCCCGAATTCGTGGCAGAACGAGCCGATGGAGGTAAAGCCGATTCTGCCGTCTTTTTTCTTGTCAAGCTCCGAACTGCAGGCGTAGCCGGAGAGGATTACGCCGTCGAGGGTGATGGCCGGGAAGCTGTACCTGTGCGGCCAGATGCCTTCGGAGGCGGAGCCGTCGGCGCGCTGTCCGCCGGCGTAGAACACGAAGACATCGTGCCCGGTGCCGTCGGTGGCGAACTGGCTGTAATCCACATCGGCGTCGGCGAGCTTGACGGCCTCGGTAATCATTTCACTTACCTTGGCATCGTCATCGGCGCTGTAGTACGAGCGCTTGTTGGCTAGGGTGTACGGACCTACGACCGTGAATTCGGGGTCGAACTGGCCCAGGGAGTTGTCATAATAATATTGCCAGGCGCTGCCTGTGGCTTCGTCCCTGGTGTAGTCGTGGGAGTTGAGCAGATCGTCGAAGGCTTTGCGGTCGTTGCCGGAGCGGAGGGCGACATCCTTGAACTCGACGATGATGACGAGGATCTTGGTCTTGCCTTTGGCATTGATCACCGTGCCGCCCAGCTGCGGAGGGCAGAGGTCGGAGATGGCGGAAGCCGGGCATGCCTTATGCTTTGACGGGCTTGCCGCTGCCGGGGATATTCGGCTGCGGCTTTCGGCCGTCGGTCGGAGGTCTTTCTTGAGGGCCGCACGCTGCGTTGCGCTGAGCCGGGATGCCGGGGCCGCCTTGATGCCGGTGGAGACGAGCCTGCCGCGGGAGTCGAGCTCCGCGAAATACCAGTCGCCGTCCCCGCCGCCTACGATGCTGTAGCCGTCGAGGGTGGTGGTCCAGTGGAAGAATTCGTCACCGTGTATCTGCGCCCTGATGACGGTGCCGTCGCTCTGCGTCAGCGTGACCGTGCCCGGACGGGCCGGAGTGGCGTATGCCCGCGGCAACAGACTGCCGGCAAGCACCAACATCAGCACGATGGACACCCAATTCTTCATATTCTTTAAAATCACCCATAAATATACGGAAAATTTTAATTCGCATGCGGTTTTTTGGGAAAATATGTGGGGGTTGTCAGAACGAAATCCGGTAGCTGAAATTCGGGAGTATCGGCAGGAGAGCGAGCTCCTTCCAGCTTTCCGTCGAGCTGTCAAAATACAGCATGAACGGGTTGAAGCGGTTCAGCACATTGCATATTCCGAGATGGATATCGTGCTGAAGCTTGCGTGTATGGAAGGAAAACCGCCGTGCCTTGCTTCAGGCGTTCGTCGTCCATCGCAAAGCCTTTCCGTATATATTCATTCAGAATCTTTGTCGCCCATTGACGAAATCTGGTAGCTCTCAGAGAGTTAACTCGGTATCCTACGGCGATGATGGCATCAAGGGAGTAGAAATCTATCGGCTCTGTTACTTCTCCACGTCTACCTCTGTTAATGACTGTTTCCATTTTGGAAACAGTCATTTGCTGTTCCAGTTCTCCCTCCTCGAAGATATTCTTCAAATGTTTGCTTATGGCCGGCACGCCAACGCCAAACAGTTGTGCCATCGCTTTCTGCGTGCACCATAGCGTTTCATCATGTATGACCACCTGTACATTGCCGCTGTCATCCGGCATGTTGTACAATGCAAATTGAATCTCTCCTCCCATCGTCCTTCTATCTTTTGTTAACACTAACAAAGATAGTCAAAATATCCACATTGCCAACCCTCGGGCCGGCACCGAATCAACCTACCTCTTAATCCTATACACCGCGAAGCAATACTCCGGGAGCTCGGTCTCGAGGCGGCCGTAGGTGGCAGTGAGGGTGGAAGTAGCAGGGACCAGGCCGGTGGCGTCAAGCTCGCCGCTGAGAATGCTGCACTCCACGCTGTACTCCCCTGCCACAAAGCTCTCAGGCAGGGCCACGCTGAGCGAAGTGCTCACAGGCAACATATTGACTACCTTGATGATAAGGTCGCCGCTCGCGCTGTCAATCACGCTGGAGAAAGCAATCCTGCGCAGCAGCTGCGCATCCGGCTTCTCAAGACTCAGCGAAGCAGGCAGATAGCGGTCTCCCCCGTTGCAGCCGAAAAGCTTCTGCACCTGATAGCCGGTCGTAGGCTCCACGCCCGTGCCCGTGAAATAAATCAGGTCCGGATTCCACTGCGTATGCCCGCGACGCGCCAGAAGCGGAGCGTATGAAGTCATCTCCACCACATCGCCGTTGCGCTCCACATTGCACAGGTGCATAGCCTCGGCAAGCGCAGTCTCAAGGCAGTTGGTACGCGAAGCTATATGCGCCGCATACTCGCCCAGATAGACCTTGGTGCCCCCGCGGCGGTAGCGGTCGTAGAAATCCTGATGGTTGACATACCAGCCCGGGCTCACATAATAATGCTCGTCCACAATCGGGATGTCGAGCTCGTCGGCGAAACGCCAGCCCTCCTCGTAGTCCGAACCGTTCCAGAACGGGCCCACGGTGCCGATAACCGTAATCTCAGGGCACCTCTCGCGCAGAGCCTCGTAAATCATCTTGAAACGCTCCTTGAACACATCGCTGATTATATCCTCGTTGCCGATGCCTATGTACTTGAGCCCGAACGGCTTCGGATGTCCCGCCTCGGCACGCTTCCGCGCCCATTCCGAGGTCTTCGGGTCACCGTTCGCCCATTCAACAAGGTCCACAATATCCTGGATGTAGGCATCCATCTCCTCCATCGGGATGCCGCCCTGCTGGCCATAGCCGCCCGCCCAGGAATTCTGGCAAGGCACGCCGGCGGCAATCACCGGAAGCGGCTCAGCCCCGAAATCCTCGCACATCTGGAAATACTCGAAATAGCCGAGTCCCAGGCTCTGATGGTAGCCCCAGATATTCCAGTTCGGGATGCGGGACTCCAGAGGGCCGATGGTATTCTTCCAGCGGTAGATATTGTCCATACCGTTGCCGTGCGCCACGCAGCCGCCGGGGAAACGGACGAACTTTGGCTTCAGGTCGGCGAGGGTCTGTGCCAGGTCGGCGCGCAGGCCGTTCCTGCGCCCCTTGAAGGTATTCTGAGGGAAAAGGGAAATCATATCCAGGGCATAGCTGCCGGCGGAAAGCGGAGCAATCTCAAGGCTCGCATCGGCACAGTCGGCGGACGCCTTGAGGACAATCGTACTCTTCTTCCACGAAGACGAAGAAGCCGAGAATCGGCCCTTGGCGAGAACATTCCCCTGCCCGTCCACGAGACGGACCTCGAAGCGGCCGGAAGCCTTGCCCGCCTTGCGGGCGAACACGCTGAAATCGTACTTCTCGCCCGCCTTGAGCACTATCCCGTCATAGCCGCCGTTGCAGAGCGCTGCACCGGCCGCGGAAACCTCCAGCAGGGCATAATGAGGGTTGTTGGCGTGCAGCGGCTCAGAAGTATCCACGCTCCACTCCGTACCGGAACCCTTCAGAGTCCAGCAAGTTGCAGAGTTCCACTGACTTTTGTCGCGGGAACTGTACTCGAAGTCGCGGTTCTGCACCAACTCGGCATAGAGCCCGCCGTCAGCGGAATAGTTTATATCCTCGAAGAATATGCCTATCAGCTTGTCGCTGATGGACTTGGAACCGTTCTCGCTGATGCTCGCGCTCAGCTTCTGCGGCGCCAGGTCCGGGAAGCGCTGCGCATCGTCGATGATTCTCTCCGCATTGGCCCTATCCTCGGTGGAAGCCACTGCCACCGCATCGAGCAGAGTCTGCACGGTCTGCCAGCCCACCTTGTGGAGCGTGCCCTTTACCTCTCCGGCAAGAGGCAGAGTGAGGCTGACGCGCTCCGGAGCGGTGCGCGCCGCAGCCACCTCGGAAGACCTGTAATAGTCCTGAGGCTTCCAGTGCACAAGGTCAGGAGTGCTGGTGAGCGCAAGGACTTCCTCGCTCTCATTGACCCTCCAGAATGCCGTCCAGCCCCCGTCCCGACGGTGGATCAGGTACGGGTCGAGCATACGCTTCTGGCTTCCCCAGTCGCCGTAGTCCGACTTCACGAAAGAATAGGAAGGGCCGATTTCGTGCCAGGCCACGCAGTCGCCGGACCAGGCGATATGGAGGCCGTTGCGCCCGCCGTTGACATCAGTGGCATAGGCGAATACATAAGCCGAATCAAGCTGCGACGCGGCGACTGCGGGCGAGCCCGCAGCCAGACCGAGACTGATCAAAAGAGAATATAAAACCATAATTATTTTGAAGCTACCATGTCCTTGAATGCAAGGCCGAAGATTATGTACTGGGTATTGCCGGCAATCGTGCCCTCGTTCTGTCCCCAGAGGAACGGCCAGTCGTCGAAGTTCTCGAAGTGGTCAGGCTGCCTGAAGAGCAGGCCCGGGGCCACATTGCCGGGGATGAAGGAGAAGTCCGCGCGGTTGTTGCCGTAGAATACTGCCTTTGGCCTTGCGGCACCTACCGTGGCCACGAGGGAGTAGTTGTGGTAAGGGTGGCAGCCGAACATGAAGCTCGTCACCTTGTAGGCGTGGTCCGGAGAGATTATGTCCGGATAGTATTTGCTTGCGAGGCAGATGGAGGTGCCGAGGTTCACTATCATTCCGCCGGCGGCCCAGTTGCCCAGTCCGAGAGGCACGCCGTAAGGGTTGTCCTTCTCAAGGCCGACTATGTATTCGTTGTATTTCTCCACATACGGGCGGAGCTTCTCCCTGTAGGCCTCGTCCATATAAGGTATGGCCTCGATTGCGGTGTCGATGCCGAAGTTGACATTGCGGTCGAGCATCGCCCAGATGCCAGCCTGGAAGCTGTCAAGGTAGCGCTGCTCTCCGGTGGAGATGTAGAGCTGGAGGTTGGTGGACACGTCGCCACCGAAGCCTCCCCTGCGCCCGTGCGGCGGCATCGGAGCCTTGGCGAGGAGTTCCTCGGACTCCTTGAGCAGCCTGCGGGACTGCTTCAGGGCACGGCCGGCGAGGTCGTCGTTGTAGCCCTTGAGGGCGCGGCTCGCGGCGGCGAACATCGCTGCGGCGCGGAGGTCAAGCTGAGGGTTGCGGGAGGTAAACGCCCACATGTCGTCCTTGACGCCGCTGCGCTTGCCGTCTGCCGACTTCTCGTAAGGTCCGAGGCTCGGGTCATAGTGCAGGCCATCGGTGAGGGAAGCCGCGTCGCCGAGGTGGTGGTAGTTGTCCAACACCGAGTTGGAGAGGCACTGGGACATGTGCCCGATGTTCTCGGCCTGGGCCACGAGGTTGAGCGTGCCGTGCTCGATATACTGAAGGATGTCAGGAGTGCCGTCCGGACGGTGGAGGTCCACATAGCGCTGGCTCTCGCTGACGAAGGTCATGTCGCGCAGCGGGTGGAACTTCTCCCAGGCGGAAACGAAGTTCTGCACCACGGAGATGTTGGCCCCTGTCTCGATGTCGAAGTCGCCGGCATCGAAGAATCCGCCCACATTCAGGCCCGGGATTAGCTCCAGCCCCTTGTATTTTGTATCGGTGGTAGGGCCCTGGGAGTGCAGGTCAAAGTGGTCGGTGGAAGGCGGAGCCTGGAGATAACCCTCCTTGAACGGCTCCCCGTGCCAAACGCGGTACGCCTCGTTGACGAAGATATGGTTCATGTGGATAGGCACCCACACGTCGCTCGTGGCATCAGTGATTTTGTCATAGACGGAGTCGTCGATGATGAAGTTGCCGGTCTTGGTGTCGCCGTACTGGATATAATATACGCCCGGCTCCTGAAGTGCAGTGAAGTCGAACTTCACATAATTGTATTTATAGTATTTGCCCCAGACATCGGTCTTGCCCTTGAAGGCCCTTTCCGCGCTGCCGTCATCCCTGACGCGCCATACGGAAGCCGAGGCGAGCGGCTTGTCGTGGCTGTCGAGCTCGATCACCGCCACCTTAGGCTGGGACGGGATGTAGCCCACCTGGGAGAACCCGACATTCGGCTCCCTGATCCAGCCCTTGACCGCGTTAGGCTCCACATGCCAGCTGAACACCTTGCCGGTGCGGCCTGCAGGAAGCACGCTGCGGAGCACGAACCAGCCGTTCTGCGCAATCATGCGCCCGTCGTAGAGCTTGAGCTCGGCATCCTCGGAAGTGATCTTGATCATGCGCTCCGGGGCGTCCGGGGCGAAGAGCATCGTGTGCCCCACGGACATCGGGAGCGGGTCCACGAAACGGTCGGTGCCGCGGTCGTCGTAGGTCTTGTAGCCCTTGAACTGCTTGGGCTTCTCGCTGTTCGGGCGGGTTACCGTCTCACTCACCGCGTAGCGCGGGAAACGCTGCGGCTTGCCGTCCACGATGTAGGCCTTGTTCCAGTACTGGCTGGGCAGGAATTCGAGGTTGAATCCGGCTTCGCCCTCCAGCGCCTCCGGCACCGGCTTGTCGAGATAGACATCAATCCTGAAGCCCTCCCCTTCCGGGCTTACCGCGAAGCGGGAGTCGAAGTCGTAGTCCTCATAGCGGAGGCCCACCTCGATGGTCTGCGTGTCCGGGTCGACATTGCGGAAAGTCGTGGAAGGCACGAGGTCCCACTGCTCCGGAGTGTTGTTGAGCCGGACTGCGCCGCCCTGCACGGTGCGCACGCCGTGGTGGATGATTTCCAGGCCGGAATTCTTCTCGTCGTTGAATCCGCCTGAGAAAAGGTTATTGTACACGAGGACGTTGACGCCCTGTTTCTCGAAGTACTCCAGGTCATTGAGGACCAGAGCCTTGTCGGAGCCGCCGCAGGATGCGAGTACGAGCAGCGCTGCCGCTAGTGGTAATGTGGTTCGTTTCATACTACCAAGATAAGGATAATTTCCGCCGCCCGATACCCTACATTATGGATATGTAATAATGAAAATAAAACTTGTAACACAGGCATCGTTTCCGAAACAAATTTTTAACGCCGGAAGCGGGCGGGAGCCGCATCGCGAAACGGATTATTTTCTAAATTTGCGGCCGGTTTCAGGGGCAGGCTTTTCCCGCGACGGGCAGTTCTCCGCCTGAACGTCAAAACAGTTAACAGTTAGTAGAATGGACGAACAGAAAATGTCGGCACGCAACTGGGTGGCCCTTGTCGGGCTCGCCTGCGCCGCCTTTATCTTCAACACATCTGAATTCGTGCCGATAGGGCTCCTTACCGACATCGGCGCCGACTTCGGCCGCAGCGAAGCCGAGACCGGAGTGCTGATTACGGTGTATTCCTGGATGGTGATGCTGCTCTCCCTGCCGCTCACGATGCTGTTCTCCCGGACCGAGATGCGCAAGCTGCTTCTAGGGGTGATTGCTCTCTTCGTCATCTGCCAGGGGCTCTCCTCCGTCTCCTCCTCCTTCGGGATGCTGATGGGCTCCCGCATCGGAGTCGCCTCCACCCACGCCCTCTTCTGGTCCATAATCCCCACTATCGCCGTCCGCACCGTGCCGCACAAATACAGCAGCCTCGCGCTCAGCGTGGTGGTTACCGGCACCTCCATCGCCACGATCATGGGCATGCCGCTGGGCCGTGCAATCGGCCTCCAGCTGGGCTGGAAGATGACTTTCCTCACCATCGGAATATTCGCCCTCGTCACCTTTATACTTGTGGCCCTCACCCTGCCCAAGATTCCTGCCGGCAAGGGAGTCAGCCTGCACAGCCTGCCAAAGATGCTGCACAACAGGGTACTCATCGGAATCTATATTTTCACTCTGCTCTTCGCCGCGGGCTACTACACTGCCTACAGCTACATAGAGCCGTTCCTCGCCCAGATTGGAGGTATGCCTGAGGGACTTGTCACCGGCACGCTGATGATATTCGGAGTTGCCGGGCTTGCGGGCAGCTACGCGTTCTCCAAGTTCTACACCGGCTACCGCTTCCGCTTCGTGCACCTTGCTGCCGTCGGGCTCATACTCGCCCTGGTGCTGCTGATGCCGTTCGCATTCAGCCACGGCCTGCTCATCCTGCTCTGCGCCGTCTGGGGCATATCGGTGACCTGCTTCAACATCGCCATGCAGTCTGAGGTAATCGGAGCTTCCAACGATGACGAGTCCGCCGTCGCAATGTCCATATATTCAGGCATTTTCAACCTCGGAATAGGCAGCGGCGCGCTCATAGGCGGCGCGGTCTGCACGCATTTCTCCCTCAACTGGGTCGGGATGGCCGGCGCGGTACTCGCGGTCGCGGCGCTCTGCTACTGGCAGTACCGGCTGAAGGTCGCGATGCAGAGGAAGAGGCAATAATATGCTGCCCGCTTGAAATTTTGATTATTTTTGCGCCATGCAAGAGAAGAACGAAGCGACAGAAGTTCTTGAGGTAGCGTCCGAGGCCGGGCACATACTTCTGGAGAACGGGGCCGAGATTTCCCGGGTGGAGGATACGATGGACAGAATCGCATCCCATTTCGGGGTAGAATCCGGGCACTTCTTCGTCATCAGCAACGGCATCTTCACCACCGGTCCGTCGGGCAAATATGCCAATGTCGAGTTTATCCCGATTCGCGGAATACAGCTTTCCAAAATAGTGGCAGTCAATCATTTGAGCTATGACATAGCGACCAATCGCTGCGGTCTCGCAGAGGCGCGGCAGAGGCTCGACGCCATCAAGGCATCCAAGGGCAAACCGGCCTGGGAGCAGATAGTCGGTTCGGCCTTCGGTGCCGCCGGCTTCTGCGCGGTGTTCGGGGGCGGCCTCGAGGACTGCCTCGCGGCCTTCGTCGTGGGGGCGCTGCTCTATGTGTTCTGCCTCTTCGTCAGCTCGAGGTTTCTCTCCAGGATTGTGGGAGACCTCGCCAACGCCTTCCTCGCCACTTTCCTGTGCCTCGCCCTCTTCAGGGCAGGGTTCGGCGACAGCCTGAGCAATGTAATAATCGGTGCGATAATGCCCCTGATTCCGGGGGTGCCGTTCGTCAACGGGGTCCGGGACCTTGCCAATTCGGACTACATTTCCGGCATCACGCGGCTTACCGACGCCATGCTCGGATTCATCTGCATAGCGCTCGGAGTCAGCATCGGCTTCCTGCTGGACGGCGGGATTTTCGGGGGGCTCATCGTCCTCTCGGGGATGAGCGTCAGCCCTGAGACTGCCGGGCTTCTCTCCCAGATGCTGGCGGCATTCATAGGCACTTTCGCCTTCGCCATCCTCTTCGGAGCGCCGCGCAGGGAATATGTCACAGCCGGGCTCATCGGCGCCATAGGCTGGGGGATTTTCCTCGCCCTGACCCGCTACGCCGCGATGGGCGCTACCTTCGCCATCGTGCTCTCAACCGCCGTGGTCTGCATTCTCTCCCGCTACGCATCCGTCCTGAGGAAGTGTCCGAGCACGGTTTTCCTGCTCTGCGGCATCTTCCCCCTCGTGCCGGGAGCGGGCATATTCTGGTTTACCTACTATCTGGTTTCCAACCAGTTCCAGCTCTCCCTCACGACCGGGTTCACGGCTGCCAAGGCGGCCATCGCCATCGTTCTGGGAATAATCTTCGCTATGGAGCTCCCGCAGAGGCTGTTCTCAGGGAAGCGTTTCCGTTTACCTAAACCAAGAAAATAAACCATGCTTGAGTTCTCTACAATTTCGGTCCTGCTGGCGGTGGGTTTCGTCGCGGGACTGCTCTCCGGGGCTGTAGGCTTCGGAGGAGGGATGATACTACTGCCGGTGCTGACCTCGTTCTACGGGGTGGAAGTCGCCGTGCCCGTGTCCACCATCGCCCAGCTGCTCAGCAACCTCTCCAAGATGGGGATGGGCTGGCGCAACATAGAGTGGCGGCAGGTGGGAAGATTCCTCATTCTCGCGGCGCCGCTGACCGCCCTCGGGGCATTCGGCTTCGCGGTAGTGCCCAAGGCCCCGATGACCAGGGTGCTCTGCGTATTCCTCATAATCTTCGCTCTGATGAAGATACTCGGCAAGCTGACCCTGCCCAGGAAACCTGCCACCATGATAGTCGGCGGCGGCATCACAGGCCTCATCAACGGTCTGCTCGGCATCTCCGGCCCGCTCAGCAGCGCCGTATTCCTCACCCTCGGGCTCACTCCGGTAGCCTACATCGCCAGCGAAGCCACGGCGGCCACGGCGATGCACCTCATCAAGATAGCGATGTACGGCAAGCTCAAGCTGATGAACGGGGAGATATTCCTCTGCGGACTTGCCATCGGACTTGCGATGATGCTCGGCAACTTCATCGCCATCAAGCTCATACACAACATCAACAAAAAGCTCTACCAGCGCATAGTCGCGGGCGTGATGATTGCCGCCTCAATCTGGCTCTTCCTTTCAGTGTAAAACTGTGCCGGCGGGCAGCTCGGATAAGGGAATTTTTCCTTATATTTGACCTGTACTAACACACATTTTGCGCTTATGGACAGAATCATCGAATGTGTCCCGAACTATAGCGAGGGCCGCAACCAAGAGGTAATCAATAAGATAGTAGCCGCAATCACCGGCGCGCAGGCTCCGGGGAGCGGAGAGAAGGTCAAACTGCTCAACGTGGACCCGGGCGAAGCCACCAACCGCACGGTAGTCACTTTCGTGGGCTCGCCCGAGGCGGTCTGCGAAGCGGCGTTCCGGGGCGAAAAGGCGGCCGCAGAGCTTATCGACATGAGACAGCATCACGGCGCGCACCCGCGTTCCGGAGCCACCGACGTGCTGCCGCTGATACCGGTGGCCGGCATCACTCTGGAAGAATGTGCGGAGCTGGCGAGGACCCTCTCGAAGCGCATCTATGACGAGCTGGGCATCCCGTGCTACTGCTACGAAGCTGCGGCCTGCAAGCCTGAGCGCAAGAACCTTGCAGTCTGCAGGGCGGGCGAATACGAGGCACTGCCTGAGAAGATTGCAGACCCTGCCCGCCGCCCGGACTACGGGCCATCAGAATACAACGAAACAGTGGCGAAGTCCGGCGCGAGCAATGTGGGAGCCCGCAACTTCCTTATAGCCGTCAACTTCAACCTCAACACCACCTCCACCCGCAGGGCCATGGCGGTGGCGTTCGACGTGCGCGAAAAGGGCCGCAAGGCACGCGAGGGCGGCTCGCTTACCGGCAAGGTGCTCAAGGACGCCGAGGGCAAGGAGATCTGGATCCCGGGAACGCTCAAGGGCTGCAAGGCAATCGGCTGGTACATAGACGAATACGGCATCGCGCAGGTATCGATGAATATCACCGATATCGAAGCCACCCCGCTGCACAGGGCATTCGAGGAAGTCTGCCGCGCGGCAGCCGCGAGAGGTCTCAGGGTGACGGGCACGGAAATCGTGGGGCTCGTCCCTAAGAAAGCCCTTATCGACGCGGGCAAGTATTTCCTGGAGAAGCAGCAGCGCTCCACCGGCATCAGCGAGAGCGAAATCATCAAGATAGCCGTCAAGTCGATGGGACTCGACGACCTCAAGCCGTTCAAGCCTGAGGAGAAAGTGATAGAATACCTTATGCAGGACGAGTCCGAACTCGCCCGCAGGGAGAGGCTCGTGAGGATGAGCCTCAAGGCCTTCGCCGACGAGACCGCCTCCGAATCCCCTGCCCCGGGCGGCGGCTCCATCTCCGCCTATATGGGCGCCCTCGGAGCGGCCCTCGGCACCATGGTAGCCAATCTCTCCGCCCACAAGAGGGGCTGGGACGAGAGGTGGAAGGAATTCTCCGACTGGGCAGACAAGGGCCAGGAAGTGATGCGCGAGCTCGTGGAGCTGGTCGATGAGGACACCGCCTCCTTCGACAGGATAATGGAAGTCTTCAAGATGCCTAAGGGCAGCGAGGAGGAGAAGGCGGCCCGCGCCGCAGCGCTCGAGGAGGCCACTCTCTATGCCGCCCAGGTGCCACTCCGCACCATGAAGGCTGCACTCAAAGCCCTGCCGATATGCCGCGCGATGGCGGAGAAAGGCAACCCCGCATCGGCTTCCGACGCGGGAGTGGGAGCCCTCGCGGCGACCGCCGCGGTGAGGGGCGCACAGCTCAACGTGCGCATCAACTCAGCCAGCCTAAGTGACAGAGCCAAAGCCGATGAGCTCACCTCCGAAGCCGAAACCATAGCGCAGGAAGCCCTGAAACTTCAGGACGAAGTACTCGAAATCGTAAACAGCCATATAAAATAATCAAATGGACGACCATCACCATCATCTGAACTGGCAGGAAGAGATACTCGAGGGCATACCCTCCTACCTTCCGGAAGCCAGGCCATACGACCCCCAGATTAACCACGCCCCGCGGCGCAAGGACATCCTTAGCCGCAGCGGGAAGGCGCTCGCGCTGCGCAATGCCCTGCGGTATTTTCCCAAGGAGCTGCACGCCGCGCTCGCCCCGGAATTCGCGCAGGAGCTCCGCGACTACGGCCGCATCTATATGTACCGCTACCGCCCCGCGAACGACATCTTCGCCCGCCCTATAGACCAGTACCCTGCGCGCAGCAGGCAGGCCGCGGCTATAATGGCGATGATACAGAACAACCTCGACCCGCGCGTAGCCCAGCATCCCCACGAGCTTATAATCTACGGCGGCAACGGGGCCATCTTCCAGAACTGGGCGCAGTACCGCCTGACTATGAAGTACCTCGCGGAGATGAGCGACGAGCAGACCCTCTCGATGTATTCCGGCCTGCCGCTCGGCCTCTTCCCCAGCCACAAGGACGCGCCGCGCGTGGTGGTGACCAACGGAATGGTAATCCCGAACTACTCCAGCAAGGACGAATACGAGAAATTCAACGCCCTCGGAGTGTCGCAGTACGGCCAGATGACCGCCGGCTCGTATATGTACATAGGCCCGCAGGGTATAGTGCACGGCACCACCATCACGGTGATGAACGCCGCGAGGATGCAGCTCCGCAAACGCGGCCTCGAAGGCACGCGCGAGGACATGAAGGGAGTGCTCTTCGTGACCGCCGGACTCGGCGGAATGTCGGGCGCGCAGCCTAAGGCCGGCAACATAGCCGGGGTGGTGAGCGTCACGGCGGAAATCAATCCGCTCGCCGCCCGCAAGCGCCACAGCCAGGGCTGGGTGGACGAGCTCCACGACAGTCTGGACGAGCTTCTGCCGCGCATACGCAGGGCAGTTGCCGAGAAGGAGACCGTTTCCCTTGCCTATATCGGCAATATAGTTGACCTTTGGGAAAGACTTGCCGATGAGGGAGTTAAAGTTGATTTGGGCTCCGACCAGACCTCCCTGCACAACCCTTGGGCGGGAGGCTATTACCCGGCAGGCTACAGCTTCGGGGAGTCACAGAGGATGATGGCCGAGGAGCCGGAGAAGTTCCGCGAAGCGGTACAGGCTTCACTGCGGCGTCAGGTGGCAGCCATCAACAGGCTGACTGCCAACGGTATGTATTTCTTTGATTATGGCAACGCCTTCCTGCTGGAAAGCTCCCGCGCCGGGGCTGACATCCTCAAGGGCGACGGCTCGTTCCGCTACCCTTCATACGTGGAGGACATCATGGGGCCGCTCTATTTCGACTACGGCTTCGGCCCGTTCCGCTGGGTCTGCATGTCCCAGGATCCGGAGGACCTCGCCAAGAGCGATGCGCTCGCCGTCAAGGTGCTGCGCGAGCTGGCAAAGGACGCCCCGGAGGAGATCCGCCACCAGATGGAGGACAATATCCACTGGATCGAGGAGGCCGGCCGGAACAGGCTCGTCGTGGGCTCTCAGGCCCGCATCCTCTACGCCGACTGCATGGGCAGGACGAAGATTGCCCTCGCCTTCAACGAGGCGATACGCAGCGGGGAGATCACGGCGCCTATCGTCCTGGGGCGCGACCACCACGATGTCTCCGGCACCGATTCCCCGTTCAGGGAGACTGCCAACATCTACGACGGCTCGCGATACACTGCTGACATGGCGGTGCAGAACGTTATCGGCGACTCCTTCCGCGGAGCGACCTGGGTGTCCATCCACAACGGCGGCGGAGTCGGCTGGGGCGAGGTGATCAACGGCGGCTTCGGTATGGTTATCGACGGTAGCGAGGACTCCGCGCGGCACATCCGCGAGATGCTCTTCTGGGATGTCAACAACGGCATCGCAAGGCGTAGCTGGGCCCGCAATTCCGGGGCCATGAGCTCCATCCTCAGGGAAATGGGCCGCAGCCCTGAGCTCAAGGTCACCTGCCCTGTGTTAGCCGATGACTCCATCATCGAAAACGCTTTGAAATCAGCCTTATGACACATTATATTTCATCCGCCCACCTCTCCCTGGAGAGAGTAAAGGAAATAATTGACAATCACGAAGATATAGCCCTGTCGGAAGAGGCCGTGCAGGCGGTGCTGAAGTGCCGCCGCTTCCTCGACACCAAGATGGAGGACATAGGCCGGCCGGTCTATGGGGTCACCACTGGCTTCGGCTCGCTCTGCAATGTGACGATTCCAGCCGACAAGCTCTCGCAGCTCCAGTACAACCTGGTGGTTTCGCACGCCTGCGGCTCCGGGGAGACCGTCCGTCCCGAGATAGTGAAGCTGATGCTTCTGCTCAAGGTCCAGTCGCTCTCCTACGGGCACTCCGGCGCGCAGCTCGTGACCGTGCAGAGGCTCGTGGACATGTTCAACAGGGACATTCTGCCTGTGGTCTATCAGCACGGCTCGCTCGGGGCATCCGGGGACCTCGCTCCCCTCGCCCACCTCAGCCTGCCGCTCCTGGGCCTCGGCGAAGTGCTCTACAAAGGCAAGGTTAGGCCGAGCGCTGAAGTCGCCTCAGAAATGGGCTGGGAGCCGATTACGCTGCAGTCCAAGGAGGGCCTCGCCCTGCTCAACGGCACTCAGTTCATGAGCGCGAACGCCGTATGGTGCCTGCTCAAGAGCCGACGTCTCTCCAAATGGGCCGACTATATCGGAGCCATCTCGCTCGACGCCTTCGACGGGCGCATCGAGCCTTTCCTCCCGCTGACGCACCAGCTGCGCCCGCACAGGGGGCAGATCAAGACCGCGGAGCGCTTCCTCGAGGTGCTCAAGGGCAGCGAGCTCATAGAAAGGCCTAAAAAGCACGTACAGGACCCGTATTCGTTCCGCTGCATACCTCAGGTCCACGGAGCCGTCAAGGACTGCATACGCTATGTGGAAGGGGCCATAGAAACGGAAATCAACAGCACTACCGACAACCCTAACGTATTCCCGGACGAGGATATGATAATCTCGGCGGGCAACTTCCACGGCGAGCCCATCGCCCTGCCGATGGATTCCCTCGCAGTGGCAATGTCCGAGCTGGCCAACATCTCCGAGAGGAGAATCTTCAAGCTCATCTCCGGGCAGAGAGGCCTCCCGTCGTTCCTCGTGGCCGATTCGGGAGTCAACAGCGGATTCATGATTCCGCAATATACGGCGGCGTCGATAGTAAGCCAGAACAAGGGCCTCTGCTGGCCCGCGTCCTGCGACTCCATACCTTCGTCCCAGGGCCAGGAGGACCATGTCAGCATGGGCGCCAACTCCGCCACCAAACTCGTCAGGGTCGTGGACAATGTAGAGGAAGTACTTGGAATAGAACTGCTTAACGCAGTGCAGGCACTGGAATTCCGCCGCCCTGCCAGGACCTCCCCTCTGCTCGAGGGCATCATTGCCGACTACCGGCGCGAGGTGCCGTTCGTGGAGAAGGACAGCTATATGCACCCTCTCATCGAGAAGTCCGTGCGCTTCCTGCAGGAAGAGAATATATGAAGCGCATCTTCGTCAATATCAAGGAATTGGCGGGCATAGCACCGGCCGGGCTGCTGAGGCGCCGTGGCGCGGAGATGTCCGAATTCCCGAGCCTGGAGAATGCCTGGCTGAGCACCGGGGACGGGGTGATTTCCGGCTTCGGGGAGATGGCTTCGTGCCCGCTGGGAACTTCTTGTCCTGGCGTCTCCGCGGGCATTGCTGGCGGCTCTGCGGGCTCCGGGTCTGATTTTGCCGGCTCCGGGGGCGCCGATTATGATGAAGTTGTGGACGCCCGGGACTGCTTCCTGCTGCCGTCGTTCTGCGATTCGCATACGCACATAGTCTATGCCGGCACGCGGGAGGGCGAGTTCATCGACAAGATCAACGGCCTCTCCTACGAGGAGATTGCAGAGCGCGGCGGCGGCATCCTCAACTCGGCCGACCTGCTCCACGCCACTTCCGAGGACAGCCTCTACGAGCAGAGCCTCGCCCGCGTGCGGGAAATGATGGCGAAGGGCAGCGGCGCGATTGAAATCAAGAGCGGCTACGGTCTCAGCACCGAAGACGAGCTCAAGATGCTGCGGGTAATCCGGCGTCTGCGCGAAGCCGTCCCTGCAGTAATTCGCGCCACCTTCCTCGGCGCTCACGCTGTGGGCAGAGCCTATGCCGGACGCAAAGAAGATTATGTGCGCCTGGTCTGCGAAGAGATGCTCCCGGCAGTCGCCGCGGAGGGTCTTGCGGACTTCGTGGACGTGTTCTGCGACGAGGGATTCTTCACCCCGGAGGATACCGCAAGGATACTTGAGGCGGGTGCCCGCTACGGACTTCGCCCGAAAGTTCACGTGGATGAAATCGCCGTCACCGGCGGAATGGATGTCGCCCTGCGCTACGGGGCGCTCTCTGTCGATCATCTGGAGAGGACAGGCTCCGAGGGCATCGGACTTCTCAAAGGCAGCGACACCATGCCGACCATGCTGCCGGGCTCTTCCTTCTTCCTCGGGCTCCCCTACGGACGGGGGCGCGAGTTCATTGAAGCAGGTCTGGGGCTGGCCCTCGCCAGCGACTACAACCCCGGTTCGTCGCCTTCGGGAGACATGAGATTTGTCCTCGCGCAAGGCTGCATCAAGATGCGGCTGACCCCAGCGCAGGCCCTCAACGCCTGCACCCTCAACGGGGCGTACGCGATGGGAGTGAGCGAACACTGCGGCTCGATTACCGTCGGCAAACTTGCCAATCTTATCCTTACCGAGCCGCTCCCTTCACTCGGATTCATACCTTACTGCTACACGACTCCGTTCATCCGGAAGCACTACCTCCGCGGAGAGGCCATAGCATAGAGAAGAGGCGGTTTCAACCCGTCATTTCGGGGGAAATCGCCTCTTAACATCTTTGTTAGCGGGTTTAACTATTCTGTTTTATTCATTGACCTTGTGCGTCTTGCCAAAGCTGCGACGGAGAAGCTTGCCAAACTCGATCACTACGGCCGGGAAGACCGACAGACCGGCAATCCACCACCATTGAGCCCCGTTCAGAGGCACGACATGGAAGATTTCCTGCGCCGCAGGGATGAGCAGAACGCCCAGCATCAGGGTCAGGACGAAGATGACCGCGGCCCAGAGATACTTGTTGGTGAAGAGGTGATGAACGATGGCGTTGTGCCCGGCACGGACACAGAAAAGTATGCTCAGCTGGGAGAGGGCGATGACGGCGAATGCCATGGTCATCGCGGCGGCTTCCGAGGTCTGCGACCCGATGAACCAGGCGGCAAAGGAGAGCGCCGCAATCAGCAGTCCGCGGAAGATGGAGTTAAGCACGAAGGAGCGGGTAAGTATCCCGACCTTCGGATCTATAGGCTTGCGATTCATTATCCCCTCCTCCGCCGTGTCGAATCCGAGCGCGAGGGCAGGCAGACTGTCGGAGACGAGGTTAATCCAGAGGATGTGGATAGGCAGCAGTGGGGCCGACATATTGAGCACGACCGCCACGAAGAGCAGCATCAGTTCTCCGAAATTGGTGGAGAGCAGGAAGCGGACTGCCTTGAGCACATTGTCGTAGATGCGGCGCCCCTCCTCGACGGAGGTTACGATGGTCGCCGGTAATCATTACCGGGCGGATGCCGGCTTCGCCGCACTTGGCCACGGCGTCGCGTACTTCGATGCGCGGCGGATCGATCATTCCCACCATTCCCACGAAGACGAGCTCCTGCTCCGCATCGGTGCCCGCGCTGAGCAGTTCTTCGTTCTTATAGGCCATGCAGAGCACGCGGAGGGCGTCGGAGGCCATTCCGGCGTTGATTTCTGAGAGGCGGGCAATATCATCACCGGTAAGCGGGCGCACCTTGCCGGCGTCGAGGATGCGGTTGCAGCGGGAGAGCAGCTCGTCGAAGCCGCCCTTGACCGCGAGGAAGAGGCCTCCGTCGAGGTCGGAGTGTACGGTGGTCATCAGTTTGCGCTCCGAGTCGAAAGGGATTTCGGCGACGCGCGGATATTTCTTTTCGAGCTCGGCCTTAGGCATCGAATGCTGCTCGCCGAGGCTGATGAGGGCCGTCTCGGTAGGGTCGCCGAGGGGCTGCCCGTCGGAGTTGATGCTGGCGTCGTTGCAGAGCACCGCGATGCTGAGCAGCTGCGGGCAGTTCTCAGGGTAGCTGCGGACCACGGTCATGCGGTTCTGGGTGAGCGTGCCGGTCTTGTCGGAGCAGATCACCGTGGTGCTGCCCAGGGTCTCCACCGACGGCATATTGCGGACTATCGCGTTGCGCTTTGCAAGCCGCTGCACCCCGACCGCAAGCACGATTGTGGACACTGCAGGCAGGCCCTCCGGGATGGCTGCGGCGGCGAGGCTGACTGCAGTCATGAACATGGTCAGGAGTTCGTGGCCGTAGATCAGGCCGACTATGAATATGATGGCGCAGGCGACCAGCGAGGCCCAGGCAAGGCCCTTGCCGAGCTTGTCGAGGCGTATCTGGAGAGGGGTCTTGAACTCCGGCACGGCCTGCAGCATCGAGGCTATGCGCCCGACTTCGGTACCTGTGCCGGTGCCCACTACGACTCCCCTGCCGCGCCCGTAGGTTACCGAGCAGGACTGGAATGCCATATTGACCCTGTCGCCCAGGGCAGCGTTGCCGTCGAGCGCCTGCGTGCTCTTCTCCACGGGCAGGGATTCTCCCGTGAGGGCGGCTTCCTGTATCTTGAGGTTGACGGCTTCCGTGAGCCTGAGGTCAGCGGGCACGGAGTCGCCGGTCTCTATTTCCACGATATCTCCCGGCACGAGGCTGCGCGACTCGATGACCTGCAGTTTGCCGTCCCGGACCACCTTGCAGTGCGGGGCGGACATGCGTTTGAGCGCGTCGAGCGACTTCTCGGCCTTGGCTTCCTGCGCCACGCCGATGACTGCGTTGAGCACTACGATTGCGAGGATTATTATGGTGTCGGTGAAGCCTTCGCCGTTGATGTAGCCCACCACGCCGGAGACGATGCCGGCCAGGATGAGCACGATGATCATAAAGCTCTTGAATTGGGCGAAGAACTTTACGATGAGGCTGGTATGCGGAGTCTGGGCCAGCTCGTTGGGGCCGTGTTCACTTAGTCTTCGGGATGCCTCCGCGGCGCTGAGGCCGCTTTCGATGTCGGTGTGGAGGCTTTCCGCCGTTTGCTTTTCCGAGCAGTTGTAATAATTCATCCGGTTCAATTTTACGATTACTCCGTAAAGATATGCAAAAAATGGAATTGTAACAAAACAAATGGAAACATCTGAATGGGGGAAGTGTGCCGCGGGGGCGATAACTTTGCGGAAAAACCGACACACAATGAATAAAGCTAAAACAATCCTCAGTTCATTCGTCCTGCTGGCAGCACTGCTGGCTCCGGGCGGAAGCGGCCTCCGGGCCCAGGACCAGAGCAAGCTGGCCCTCGACAATTTCTTCTCCCCTTCGACATCAGTCCCGATGAGTCCTGACGAAGACGGCTTCATCAGACGCTGGACGCTGCTTGAGCCGATAAGCATGCAGCTCACCACCAACGCCATCTTTACCGATTCCTATATCCGCGAGACCTTCTATAAGGAGTATTTCAAGGGGCAGTTCACCGCCGTGCCCAAGGACGGCGAGAAGGTAAAGCTCGACCGCAAGACCCGCCTCAAGTGGCACGCGCTCGACAGCAAGCTCTTCAATGTCAAGCTCTTCCGTTTCGCGACCAATCTGAGCGGCTCCGGCTACGGGGTCCTCTTCTGGGCCGTCACCGTCATCGACTGTCCTGAAGAGCTGAGCGGCGTCCGCATGGCAGTGGGCTCCAATTCAGCGTCAATGTGGTGGCTTAACGGCGAAGAGGCCGTTGTGCTGTCCGGCGACAGGCGCATGGTAATGGACGACTGCACCTCCGGCCTCCTGACCCTCAAGAAGGGCCGCAACATTGTCCGCGGTGCCGTCATCAACGGCCCGGGAATGAGCGACTTCTGCCTCCGCTTCATCGACTCCGAAGGCAATCCTGTAAAGAACATCAAGATAATCAGCGAGTAACATGAACAGAACAATCAGCGGAGCGCTGGCGCTCCTCCTCATCTCCAATATGGCTTCAGCCCAGAGCAGCAGCACTTCCCGCGAGGGCAAGCCGTTTATCCACGACCCTTCCACAATCGTGTATTGTGACGGGAAATACTACACTTTCGGCACCGGCAGCGGCGCCCTCGTATCCGAGGACGGCTGGCTGTGGAATCCGGGCGGCAACAGACCGGGCGGCGGCGTGGCTCCGGACGCCCTCAAGATCGGCGACCGTTATCTTATCACCTATAGCGCAGCCACGGGCGAGGCTGAGGGAAAGATGGTCGGCGGGCACGCCAGCTCAGTGTTCACGATGTGGACCAAAAGCCTCGACCCGGACTCTCCGGACTTCGGATTCACCAAGCCTGCAGTCGTGGACGAGTCGTTCTACGACGATGACTGCGACGCCATCGACCCGGCTCTCCTGCTCGACCCTACCACCGGGCGGCTCTGGCTGAGCTACGGCACCTATTTCGGATTCATCAAGATCATCGAGCTCGACCCGGAGACCGGCAGGCGCGTCGAGGGCAACGAGGCCGTCAATGTGGCCATTGACTGCGAGGCATCGGCAATGATGTACCGCAACGGCTGGTATTATCTTCTCGGCACCCACGGAACCTGCTGCGACGGCGCCAATTCCACCTACAACATCGTGGTGGGCCGCTCCAGAAGCGTGACCGGACCTTACCTGGACAATATGGGACGCGACATGCTCAAGGGAGGCGGCAAGATGGTGCTCGCCGCGCACGGCAGAGTCACCGGCCCGGGACATTTCGGGCACTATGTAGTGGAAGAGGGTGTGGAGAAGATGTCCTGCCACTTCGAGGCGGACCTCAACCGCAGCGGACGCAGCGTGCTGGGTATCAGGCCGTTGGTATGGGTCAACGATTGGCCTAAGGCCGGAGAGCTCTTCAAGGAGGGCACCTACGAAATCGAGTCCGAGCGCAGGGGCTACGCCCTCGAACTGGCCGTGGACTTCACGCGCATGGCAAGCGGAATGCGGGCATTCTGGCTCAACCAGGACGAGCCTGAGGTGGTCGTCGAAGACCAGAAGCTCGAGGAAGTGATAGACAGCTGGCCTAAGGGAGATATTGATGTGCGCATCGGCGACTATATGTTCCGTCCTCATCAGAAATGGACGGTGACCGCAGTGCCGGAGGCTGGCGGCTACCTGGGCGCGCCGTACTACAAAATCGTGATCGAAGGCACCCGGAGGGCGCTTGCAGCCGCCGAGAACGCAGAAGTCGTTACCGTGCCGGAATTCACGGGCGCACCGGAGCAGCTCTGGAGAATCGAACTGCTCACCGACGGCACCTACAGGATTATGCCTAAGTCCGTGCCCGGCACTGACGAGCAGCTAGCCCTGATCTCCGTCGGCGACAGCACCCCTGCCCTCGGCCGCTTCGACATGTCCAGCGACAACTCCAAGTGGAACTTCATGGCGCATTGAGGCTGAACGGCCATGCTTAATCGTACGGGGGAGATGCCCCGGGAGGATTTCCCTTCTTCCCGGCATCTCCCCCGAAGTTTATATCTTATTCAAAGGCCTCCCTGAGAGCTTCGCGGACTTTCTCCTTGCCGGGAGTGAAGACATTGTTGAGGAGACCGATGGTCACTACGCCGGTCTGACCTTCGTAGGTAACTTTCCCCACACTGACCACGACATAGTTGTCCACTTCAAGATTGTTCTCGGTTATGGCCCCGATGACAGGTGAGATTATCAGCCCGATAACTTTTTTACTCATAGCAAGTTCAATTTGATTTTCGTAAAGGTAAGAATATAATAGCATATTTTAATGTAAATCGGCTCACCTGCAAACTTCCGTGTGGCATTAATCGGCACATTTTCAAATCGAGGGAACGGCAATGTTGCCCTGAGGGCCTTGTGGATGG
>CAVAID010000002.1:0-78816 GCA_963588685.1 bacterium | reverse complement strand
GCACCAACATCCTCGGCAACCTCTTCACCTCCGTTGCTACATACAATATCGTAGTTAACCCTAACTTCGATGATGATGAACTCGTTGACCTCGAGAACATTAACTGCGCCTCTGCCCTTGAGGCTCTCTTCGCTAACGGCGGTTCTGCAAAACTCGCTGAAGATCTTACTCTCAGCAAGCCTGTAACCGTGGCTGCCGGCAAAGTGGTTACACTTGACCTCAACGGACACGACATCACAAATAGCGGCACCAGCGTTGCCATTGTGGTCAACGGAGACCTTACCATTAATGGCACAGGCACTGTTTACGGCGGCGAAGGCGGAGACTGCACGGCAATTATGGTAATAACCGGAGGCAACTTGACCATTAATGACGGCACATTCACAGTCGGTGCAGACGCTACGGGATCAGGTAACGCAACAATTTATAGCAATGGGGGTAATGTGACCATCAACGGAGGCACATTCAGTTCCGCGGCACCGTATTCAGGTAGATATTGGGTAATCAACAAGAAGAACGGTACTACAGGAGTTGTTAAAATTACCGGAGGCACATTCATCAACTTTAACCCGGCACATCCTACGACAGATGACGATGACAGCTATCTTGCTGAAGGCTACAACTCAACTGAAACATCCACGGATGTTTGGACAGTTTCTAAATCAGTTGCCGTGAAGACCGCGAGCGAACTCCTGACTATGCTCACCACTCTGACTTCATCCGGTTCCGGTGACAATATCATTGAAATCTCTGAGGACATCAATTTCGCCGAAGGCGAGACCTGGACTCCTGCTATCGTCCAGGGTTATACCGGTGCGGGTGTTATCACGATAAAGGGTAACGGCCATACAATTAAAGGCCTTAACGCTCCACTCTTGGCCGGCGGTTTTGGCGGGCAATCTGGTGTTGCCGTGTATGATCTCACTTTGGACTCATCCAAAATCAATGACTCTACAAGTGACCAGGGGCTTGGGGCATTCATAGGCTCTGTCGATTCAATGCAGAAAATCGTGCTGAACAATTGCAGCTTGAAGAACGCTGAGATTACCTCTACCGGCGGTGCCCGCGTGGGCGGCCTTATTGGCTGGACAGCCGGATTTGACGGAAGCGGTGCGGTTGACACTTACGTTACAATCAAGAACTGCACAGTTGCGAATTGCAAGATAACTGCGAATGGTTCAGTCGGTGCTCTCATCGGCCATGCAGGAAGCAACAAGGCGACATACCACACAATCGATGGCAACACCATCACGGGCTGCGAACTTCATTCTACTGATGACGGCGGTTGGCGCGTGGGCGTTGTTATCGGAACCGCGAATATCGGCCAGGTAGTAATTAGCAATACGACCGAATCCGGCAATACTCTCACCCAGGACGGCAAAACCGCTCCAACAGGTCAGAGCAACCTCTATGGACGTTTCGTCCCGGGAACTACCGGTTCTCTCACGATTGATGGCGTTGCAGTCAGTAATTAATCCTTAGAATTCGAAACGCAGCCGGCCGGAGAGCAATCCCCAGCCGGCTGTTTTCTTGTAGGGACAATCTACACCGCCAGATTGAGCCAGTGCGGGCCGAAGCGCTCGAAGGCCTGGCGGTCGAGCATCTCGCGGTCGTCGGGGTGGGCGATGCTGATGAGCAGCTTGGCCCTCTCCTGCAGGCTCTTGCCGTAGAGGTCCACTGCGCCGTATTCTGTAACGATCCAGTGCGCGTCGGCGCGCGGAGTCACCACGCCAGCTCCAGGATTAAGCTCGGCTACTATCTTGTTCTTACCCTTGTTGGTGCGGGAAGCGAAGGCCGTGATGCTCTTGCCGCCGCGGGACATCGTCGCCCCCTTGACGAACTCGAGCTGTCCGCCCGTGCCGCTGAAGATGCGCGTCCCGATGGAGTCTGCGCTGATCTGTCCTGTGATATCGACCTCGGTCGCGGAGTTGATGGCCTTCATATTCGGGTTCTGCGCGATGACCCAGGGGTCGTTGGTGTATTTGATATCTTTCATCAGCACCTGCGGGTTGTCATTTATAAAGGAATAGACCTCCTGGGAGCCGAGCAGGAAGGAGGCGACCACCTTGCCGGTATCTATCTTCTTGCAACTGCCGTCGATGACTCCCGACTTGATGAGGGAGAGCAGGCCGTCGGCGAACATCTCCGTGTGGAGTCCGAGGTGCTTGTGCCCCCGGAGCTGCGCCGCAAGGGCGTTAGGAAGCGCTCCGATGCCCATCTGGATGCAGTCGCCGTCGTCCACGAGGGCCGCGCAGTTCTTGCCGATCAGCACCTCCGTCGGGGTGGGCTCTGCGAATGCGGCGGTCACCAGCGGGGTGTCGTCCTGCACGAGATAGTCGAACTGGTCGAGGCTCAGCAGGTCGCCGTGGGCGTAAGGGACATTGGGATTGACCACACCTATGACCACATCGGCGGTCTCCACGGCCGCCACGGAGCAGTCCACTGAAGTGCCGAGGCTCACCCTGCCTTCGGCATCAGGAAGCGATATGTTCACCAGCGCCGCGCCGAGCTTGATGGCGCCGTCGCGGTAGAGTTTCTGGCTCTCGCCGAGGTGCACCGGGAGGTAGTCGGCATAGCCGGCATTGACATTCTTGCGCACGTTCGGACCCACGAAGAAGCCCTGCTCGAAGAAGATGCCCTCATATCGCGGCTCGCTGTACGGAGCCGGGCCCTCGGTGTGGAAGTGGTGGAAGTGCAGGTCAAGCACATCGCCCGCATCGGCACGGCGGCAGAGCGCCTGTATCAGGCAGTGCGGCACGCTGGCGACGCTGCTCAGGTGCACGTGGCAATGTGACGGTATATGGCTGACCGCTTCATCGGCGGAAACGAAATTTATCGCTTTCATAAAATATTATTATTAGTTTTGTGCCCGCAAAAATAATAAAAAATGCATACAAAAGAAGAAAAGCTTGCAGCCTTTTCGAGACTGCTCGACACGATGGACGCGCTTCGCGAGAAGTGCCCGTGGAACGCGGAACAGACCATGGAGTCCATACGCCCGATGACCGAGGAGGAGGTCTATGAACTCAGCGACGCCATCATAAAGGACGACGCCCCGGCCATCGCCAAGGAGCTCGGCGACCTGCTCTACCACATAGCGTTCTACTGCCGCATCGGGCAGGAGCAGGGCCGCTTCGACATCGCCGACGCGCTGGACAAGGTCTGCGACAAGATGGTCTTCCGCCACCCGCACGTCTTCGGTGATACCTCCGGCAAGAAGCTCACCGCCAAGGAGATAGCCGACACCTGGGAGCTCGTGAAGGCCAAGGAGAAAGACGGCAACAAGACCATCCTCTCCGGCATCCCGGACGCGATGCCCGCCATCCTGAAGGCGCTCTCCATGCAGGAGAAGGCCCGCGGCTGCGGCTTCGACTGGGAGAAGCGCGAGGATGTATGGGACAAGGTCGTGGAGGAGCTCGGTGAGGTCCGCGAGGCCTGCGGCGAGGATGACTTCGCCCATGAGGAGGAGGAGTTCGGCGACCTGATGTTCGCAGTAATCAATGCCGCCCGCCTCTACGGAGTCGATCCGGAGAAGGCCCTCGGAGGGTGCTGCAGCAAGTTCCGCCGCCGCTTCACCTATCTGGAGGAGAACACCATCCGCAAGGGACGCAAGCTCAGCGATATGACTCTCGCCGAGATGGACGCCATCTGGGACGAGGGCAAGGCGAAGGGCCTGTAGCGGCTTGCGGGTATTGAAGTAAATTCGTAACTTTGCGAAGTTGTACCCAATCGAAACCTTATGGCGGATTATAAAATCATAGAAGTAAGCGAAAAGCACGATATCCGGCGGTTCATCCGCTTCCCGGACGAGCTCTACCGCGGCTGTCCGCAGTATGTCCCGGCCCTGCACTCGGACGAGATGTTCCTGCTCACGGGAGTTTCCACCCTGTCTTACTGCCAGCGCAAAATGTGGCTTGCACTCTCGCAGGGAAAGGTTGTAGGAAGGATTTGCGCCATCATCAACCCGCGCTACAACGAGATTTACCATACGAAGCGCGCCCGCTTCGGCTGGTTCGACTGCATCGACGACTTCGAGGTCGCGAAGCTCCTCATCTCCACTGCCGAGAAATGGGCAAAGGAGCAGGGTATGACCCAGATACACGGGCCGCTAAGCTACAACACCCTCGGCCGTCAGGGCCTGCTGGCGGAGGGATTTGAATATGTGCCTCCGTTCAACTGCCCGTACAACTACCCTTACTACGACGACTTCATCTCCTCCCTCGGCTTCGAGAAGGAGTGCGACTGGGTGCAGTACAGGATGGTGGCCAACCACGGCGTGCCGGACAAGGCCCGCAGGGTCGCGAGGATGCTGCAGGAGAAGTCCAAGCTGCATTTCGTGGACATAGACACGCTGAAGAAGGACCCCGAGTGGGTGCTCCGCTTCTTCAAGGCGTTCAACGACAGCTTCACCGAGACGGTGTACGGATTCGTGCCTCTCACCGACGACGAAATCCGCGACGAGGCCGGCAGGGTGCTCCGCTTCCTCAACGGCAAGTCCTCCTGCATGCTGATGGACGAAAAGGATGAAATAGTGGCGTTCGGAATATCGTTCCCGAGCATATCCGCGGCGCTCCAGAAGGCAAAGGGCAGCCTCTTCCCGTTCGGCTGGATTCACCTGCTCAAGGCCAAATACAACTACGAACTCACCGACCTGATGGTCCACGGGGCCGTCCCGGAGTGGCAGAATACCGGCGTGTCCTCCGTATATTACAAGGAAATGGGGGACAAGGCAATCAGAATCGGCAACCGCTGGGCAATATCCAACCCTCAGATCGAGGACGATTCGGCGGCCAACATCTGGAACTGCTACGAGCACGAACCGTATATGAAACGCCGGTGCTATATCAAAGACATTCAATAATTTATGGCAGATAACAAGCTTTTGGAGAAGGTACTCTCGCTGGAGGGGAAGTTCCAGTCGCTTCAGGACCAGCTTTCAAGTCCCGAGGTGATGTCGGACATGAAGAAATTTGTCCAGCTCAACAAGGACTACAAGGAGCTGGAACCTATAATCAAGGCCGGCAAGGAGTACGAGAAGATGACCAAGGACCTCGCTGCGGCGAAGGATATCCTTGTAAACGAGAAGGATGACGAGCTGCGCGAAATGGCGCGCGAGGAGATTTCCGACATAGAGGCGAGGATGCCTCAGATGGAGCAGGACATCAAGCTGCTCCTGATTCCGGCGGACCCTGACGACGGCAAGAACGCGATAGTCGAAATCCGAGGCGGCACCGGCGGCGACGAGGCGGCGATTTTCGCGGGCGACCTCTTCCGCATGTACCAGCACTTCGCCGAGTCCAAGGGCTGGAAGCTGGAAGTCACCGACCAGACCCCGGGCACTTCCGGAGGCTACAAGCAGGTGGTATTCAAGCTCTCCGGCGAGGGAGTTTACGGAGTGATGAAATACGAATCCGGCGTGCACCGCGTGCAGAGGGTGCCTCAGACCGAGACTCAGGGCCGCATCCAGACTTCAGCCGCATCCGTGGCGGTGTTCCCGGAGGCCGGCGAGTTCGACGTGGACCTCAACTGGGACGACATCAGGCTCGACCTCTTCTGCTCTTCAGGCCCTGGCGGACAGGGAGTCAACACTACCTATTCCGCAGTGCGCCTCACCCACATCCCGACGGGACTCGTCGTGCAGTGCCAGGAGGAGCGCTCCCAGCTCAAGAACAAGGACCGCGCCTTCGAGGAACTGCGTACCCGTCTGTATAACCTTGAGCATCAGAAGTATCTCGACGGCATCGCCGCCAAGCGCAAGACTATGGTCTCCACCGGCGACCGCTCGGCCAAGATCCGCACCTACAACTACCCTCAGGGGCGCGTGACCGACCACCGCATCAACTGGTCAATGTACAACCTTCCCGTCTTTATGGACGGAGACATACAGGAATGTATTGACCAGCTGCAGATTGCAGAGAACGCGGAGCGCCTCAAGGAAGCCGCTTAACTAGTTAACTAGATTTTTCTGAACGCCAGGCAGGCGTTGTGACCTCCGAAGCCGAACGAATCGCTCAGACCGAGCGTGAGTTCGGCTTCGACGGCTTTGTTAGGCGTGTAGTCGAGGTCGCACTCCGGGTCCGGGGCGTCGAGGTTGATGGTAGGAGGGATGATGCTCTCCTGCAGGGCGAGCACGGTAGCCGCAGCCTCCACCGCTCCGGTCGCTCCGAACATGTGTCCGTGCATGGATTTGGTGCTGCTGATATGGCACTTGTAGGCAAAGTCTCCGAAGGCCTGCTTGTAGGCGAGGGTCTCTGCTATGTCGTTGAGGTGCGTGCCCGTGCCGTGGGCGTTGATATACACGCTGTCGCTGTCAGGATTGAATCCGGCCTGGTCCAGGGCTATGCGGATGCATTCCGCCTGGGTGCTGGCGTCCGGACGCGGCGCGGTGGCGTGGTAGGCGTCGCAGGTGCTGCCGTAGCCGACCACTTCCGCATAGATGTGCGCCCCGCGTGCCTTGGCGTGTTCGTATTCTTCGAGGATAAGGATTCCGGCGCCGTCAGCCATCACGAAGCCGCCCCTGTTGGCGTTGAACGGCAGGGAGGCGTATTTCGGATTTTCGGCGCGGGTGAGCGCCTTGGCGTTGGCGAAGCCTGCGATGCCGATAGGGATGGTGCAGCGGTCGGCGCCGCCGGCGATTACTGCGTCGGCATAGCCGTGGCGGATGGCCCTGTAGGCCTCTCCGATGGAGTGGGTGGAGGTGGCGCAGGCGGTCACGATGTCGATGCAGGAGCCCTGTGCCCCGAATTTGATCGCTACCTGGCCTCCGGCGATGTTGCCGATCATGGTAGGCACGAAGTTCGGTGAAATCCACTGCCCGCTCGGGTCTTCGATGAATTTCTCAAGCTCCCTCTGGATGGTGGTGAATCCTCCGATTCCGGAGCCGATGTAGGTCGCGAGCCGCTTCGGGTCGATATTCTCCCCGGACACGAGCCCGGCGTCGTTCATCGCCTGGTAAGTGGCTGCCATCGCGTAGATGGTAAACGGGTCCTGCTTGCGGATGAACGGCTTCTCCATTCCGTATTCCTCGGGATTGAAATTTCTGACCATTCCGCCTATCTTGACGGGCAGATTTTCCGTAGGATATTCAGTTATATAGTCGATTCCGCAGACTCCGGCGATGAGGTTGTTCCAGAATGTTTTGACATCATTTCCCACGCAGGAGAGCACTCCAAGCCCCGTTACGGCCACTTTTCTTTCCATATCTAATTCTTATTTTGCTGCCAAAGGTAGTAAAAAATTCATATATTTGCAGAGTTATGTCGTTCTTGAAAGAGCAGCTGCCCCGATACCTGCTCAGCAAGTATCAGCTGATCTGGACCGTGACTTTTACGGCCCTCTTCTCGCTTGTAGTGATATTGCTGAGCATCCCGTTCTCCCACAATGTATGGTTTGAGCTCGGGCTGAGTTCGGCTTTCCTCTTCACCGTTGCGTTCATCGTGGTGTCGATAGGCATAGTGGTGCTGAGCAAGGTGCTGATGCACCGCCACCGCAACGACGAGGATTTCACGGTGCTGAAATACATCATCTGGAACCTTGTCGAAATCGTGGTAATCAGCCTGCTCTACACCTTCTTCACCATCCAGGGCGACAGGGGAGGCATCATCGACATCGGCGACCGGCCGGCTTGGGAGGAATTCCTCAACGCACTGTATTTCAGCCTTATATGTCTCGGCGTGCCGTATGTGTTCTCGGCGCTCTACCTAACCCTTGCCGACCGCAACAACACCATACGCCTGATGAACTACTCCAATGTGGTCAGCGACACCCCGACCAAGCCTTATGAGGAGAAGCGCATCACCCTCTTCGACAACAGCGGAGCCCTCAAGTTCTCCATCGATTCGGAGAACCTCTACTATATCGAGTCCGACGACAACTACATCAAGGTCTGGTACACCGACAGCGACGGAGAGGTGCGGCAGTACATGCTGCGCTGCCCGCTCAAGACGGTGGAGGACTCCTTTGCCGACAGCGACCTGGTGCGCTGCCACCGCAAATACATAGTCAACATCACCAAAGTCAAGATACTCAAGGCGGAGAAGGAGGGCTACAAGATCAGCCTCGGCATCGACGGGGCCGACACCATCCCGATTTCCAAAACTTACGAGCAGAACGTGCTCGCCCGTTTCAATTCAAGATAACCATTATGTGGCAGAGAATACAGACACTTTATCTTCTCATCGCGACCGGCCTGGTGGCCAGCATGCTTTTCTGTGATATGGCCGCCGGCGTGCGCTTCACATCGTATTTCCCGTATGCAGCGCTGATAGTCATCGTGCTGCTGCTCAATATCCTGGCGATTTTCGTCTATCGCTTCCGCATCTTCCAGATGAGGACGGCCGGGCTCGCCGCAATCCTTGCGCTCGCGCTGCAGATCTGGCTGGCGGTGGACTTCTTCATCTCCGACAGGAGCATAGTTTACAGGCTCCCGATGGTATTCCCGCTCGCGGTGACGATACTCGACCTGCTTGCCGCGCGCAGCATTTACGCCGATGAACTTATCGTCCGCAGCGCCTCCCGCCTCCGCGCCGCCAGGCGCGGGGCCGCAAAGAAGAAACAATAAGCTTAAAATCACATAATTATGAGAATAGCAGAATCAGAACTCATCATCAACGGCGACGGCTCGGCGTTCCATATCCACATCAGACCGGAGCAGCTCGCAGATAATGTAATCCTCGTGGGCGACCCTGGCAGGGTGGCGATGTTCGGTCCTATCTTCGACTCCGTTGAATGTGAGGGCGCGTCCCGCGAATTTGTCTGGAAGACAGGCCGTTACCACGGCAAACGCTTCACAGTGCTCTCCACCGGCATCGGCACCGACAATATAGATATAGTGATGACGGAACTTGACGCCCTCGCCAACGTGGACTTCACCACCCGCGAGCAGCGCGCCGAGCACCGCACACTCAATGTCCTCCGCATCGGCACCTGCGGCGCCATCCAGCCGGAGATTCCTCTCGGAGCGTTCATATTTTCCCATATTTCAGTGGGTTGCGATGGCCTTCTCAACTGGTATGAGGGCCGCGACAGGATTGCCCTGCTCGATTTCGAGGAGGCGTTCAAGAAGCATGTGCACTGGGACAGGCATCTGCCGGATCCGTATTTCGTAAGGGCTTCCGATCTGATTATCAAGAAGTTTGCGGACTGCACCGTCAAGGGTATGACCATCTCCGCTCCGGGTTTCTACGGGCCTCAGGGCCGCGTGGTACGCCAGGGACTTGCCATGCCGAATATGCTTGAGGATTTCGAGAGCTTCGAGTACGGCGGCTACAAGATTACCAACTTCGAGATGGAGGGTTCCGCTCTCGCCGGACTGTCAGCCAAGCTCGGGCACAATGCCGGCACGGTATGCTGCGCCATCGCGCACCGCTATCTCAAGGACGCCAATACGGACTACAAGCCGCGCGTCCGCGAGCTGATAGGCCTCGCAATGGACAGGCTGGCAGAGGATTAGCTCAGATAATCCGCCCCGCTTCCGGAGAAGAGCCTGCTGAGCTGCTCTCCGAGCGCCGCGGCGATGTCTTCCATTTTAGGCTGCGCCCCGCTTTCGGCAGGTGAAAGCAGCCCGTTCTCAGACATAAGCGCCCTCAGGGCGTTGTAGTTCAGGCCGTGCTCCGCAAGGAAGGCACGGCTTGCGCTGTCTTCGGCCCGCGAGATGGCGAGCAGCAGGTGGGCGGCGCTGATGGAGTCCTGCCCGCTGCGCAGCGATTCGTATGCGGCGAGGCTGATGACCCCGGCGGCGGTGCGGGTCGGACGGATGCGGTCGGCGTCGTAGTAGGGGATTGCCTTGTCCCTGAATATGCGCCTGTCTATGTAGAGCTTGAATTCTTCCGGGTCAATGTCCTGCCCGGCGAGCAGCCTGCAGGCGGAGTTGTCCCGCTGCCGGAGGACGGCGAGCATCAGGTGGTCCGCCCCGATGCCGTAGTGCCCGGTGCGCATCGCCTCGTCCCTTGCATAGGAGATGACGGTCTTGAATTCATCCGACAGGTTTATGTTCATAATCGGAGCAAAAATATAAAAATAATCGGATTTTTATGTTAAATTTGCATATTTGGATTATAGCAATCTTTTATGGAAAGTGAGGTAAAGAATCCTGAAGAAATTCAGGAAGAAGTGACAGGAATAATTGAGCCGGTCGAGATCGATCACGAGATGCGCACGGCCTACATCGACTACTCGATGTCGGTCATCGTATCGCGAGCTCTGCCTGACGCGCGCGACGGTCTGAAGCCGGTGCAGCGCAGGGTGCTCTTCGGAATGGACGGTCTCGGACTGAGCTACGGCGGACAGACCAAGAAGTCCGCGAGAATAGTCGGTGAGGTGCTCGGTAAGTTCCACCCGCACGGCGACTCCAGCGTCTATGACGCGATGGCGCGCCTTGCACAGAACTGGAACCAGAGATATCCGCTCGTATATGGTCAGGGCAACTTCGGTTCTATGGACGGCGACCCTGTGGCGGCGATGCGTTACACTGAAGCCAAACTCGAGAAGATGGCGGCTGATGTGCTCGGCGACCTCGACAAGGACACCGTGGACATGATGCTCAACTTCGACGACTCCCTCGAGGAGCCGACGGTGCTTCCTACCAAGGCGCCGCTGCTGCTGCTCAACGGTTCGTCCGGCATCGCGGTCGGCATGGCCACCAACATGGCCCCGCACAACCTCGGCGAGTGCTGCGACGCCATCTGCGCATACATCGACAATCCTGACATCAGCGTCGAAGAGCTGATGCAGTACATCAAGGGCCCGGACTTCCCGACCGGAGGCATCATCATCGGCCGCCAGGGCATCGTGGACGCCTACACCACCGGCCGCGGACGCATCGTGCTCCGCGCCAAGACCGAGATTGAGACCCTGCGCAACGACAGGGAGGCCATCGTGGTCACCGAGGTGCCGTATATGGTCAACAAGGCCGAGATGCTCTCCCGCATCAGCGAGATGATCCGCGACAAGAAGATTGACGGCATCTCCGAGATCCGCGAGCTTACCAACCGCACCGGCATCCGTATCGAGTTCATAGTCAAGAAGGACGCCAACTCCAGCGTGGTGCTCAACACGCTCTTCAAATACACCGCCCTGCAGGGGAGTTTCTCCATCAACAACGTCGCCCTCGTGGACGGCCGTCCGAGGACTCTCACCCTCAGGGACATGCTCAAGGTATTCGTCGATTTCCGCCACGAAGTGGTGGTACGCCGTACGAGATTCGAGCTTGACAAGGCGCAGAAGAGGGCGCACATACTCGAAGGTCTGCTCAAGGCCATCGACATCATAGACGAAATCATCGCGACCATCAAGGCCTCCCGCAATGTGGACCAGGCCAAGACCGCGCTCATCGAAGGCTTCGGCTTCGACGACATCCAGGCGAGCGCCATCGTGGCGATGCGCCTCGGACAGCTCACCGGACTCGAGAAGGAGAAGCTCCAGAGCGAGTACGACGAGCTCGAGAAGTTCATCGCGCGCTGCAAGGAGATACTTGCAAGCGATGTCGAGCAGCTCAATATCGTCAAGCAGGAGTGCCAGGAGCTCAAGGAGAAGTACGGCGACCCTCGCCGCACCGAGATCCGCCCTTCCGAGGAAGAGTTCAACCCTGAGGACTTCTACTCCGACGAGGATGTCGTGATCACGATTTCCCACCTCGGATACATCAAGCGCACGCCGCTCAGCGAGTTCCGTACCCAGGCCCGCGGCGGAGTGGGCAAGAAGGCCAGCGCGACACGCGACGAGGACTTCATCGAGCA
Source organism: bacterium (assembly GCA_963588685.1). Lineage (GTDB taxonomy): Bacteria > Bacteroidota > Bacteroidia > Bacteroidales > UBA932 > Cryptobacteroides. Next base: position 67,081 of record CAVAID010000002.1, on the reverse strand, counting down.
CATCTATGTGGCCAACATGCACTCCACCATGCTCTTCTTCACGGAGCAGGGAATGTGCTACCGCCTCAAGGTGTACGAGCTTCCTGAAGGCACCCGCACGGCGAAGGGAAGGGCAGTGCAGAATCTGCTCTCCATCGATGCGCAGGACAGCATCAAGACCTATCTCAATGTCCGCTCAATCGAGGATCCGGACTACACCGAGAGCCATTTCGTGACCCTTGTCACGAAGCGCGGTACGGTCAAGAAGACCACCCTCTCCGAGTACGCCAACAAGCGCAGCCGCAACAAGGGCATCATCGCCATCAACATCCGCGAGGGAGATGAGCTGCTCGACGCTCTGCTTACCGACGGCAGCGAGCAGATAATGATTGCCGCCCGCAATGGACGCTGCTGCCGCTTCCAGGAAGACGAACTTCGTGCGCTCGGACGCAACTCTTCGGGCGTCCGCGGCATCTCTATAGAGGATGACGATGAAGTCATAGGCGCGATAGCCATCGAGTCCGAGGCTGCAGCCCGCGAGGGCAAGTCGGTGCTCGTGGTCAGCGAGAACGGTTACGGCAAGCGCTCCGACCCTGAGGAGTACAGGATTACCTCCCGCGGCGCGAAGGGCGTGAAGACGATCAACATCACCGACAAGACCGGACCGCTCGTGGCCATCAAGGCAGTGACGGAAGACAACGACCTGATGATTATCACCAAGTCGGGCCTTACCATCAGAGTCGAGATGACGGACATCCGCCTCTCCGGCAGGGCTACCCAGGGCGTGAGACTCATCAACATCCGCGAAGGAGACGCGATTGCAGCCGTTTCCCCTGTGGCGAAGGCCGAGGAAGAGACTGGAACGGAAGTTGCACAGGAAGGAGAAGGCGCTACCGCAAACACAGAGACTGTAGAACAATAAAATTGATAACTAATTTAATTCTGACAATATGAAAAAGATCCTTTTAGTTTTGGCAGTCATCGCCTCAATGCAGGCTTTCGACGCCCAGGCTCAGGTCAAGAATCCGGCTGCAGCAAAGGCAGCTGTCGAAAAGGCTGCAGCAGCCACCACCAATCCTAAGCAGGCCACCAAGGCCGCCGTATGGATCAAGTACGGCCACGCTCTCATCGATGCCTACAACGCACCGGCAGGCAACCTCTGGACCGGAATGTCCCGTCAGGACCTCCAGATTCTCGGCGGCAACGAAAAGCCTGTTTCAGAGACGGTCGCTGAGGTCGGCGGACGCCAGATGACCAAGCTTGCCTATTCCAACAAGAATCTCTATTTCAACGAGAACGGACTTCTTGAGATTATCGAGGTTACCGAGCCTGTAGTGGACGGCGCTCTCGACAAGGCTCTCGCTGCCTTCCAGGAGGCTGCGAAGCTCGATGACAAGGGCAAGAAGACCAAGGATATCTCCAACTCCCTCAAGGACATAGCTGACAAGTATTCAGCCGACGCCTACACCGCTTACTCATTCGGCAAGATGGGCGACGCTTCAGTCCTCTTCGAGAAGGCCGTTGACGCCGCGGCTACCGCTCCGCTCAGCCAGATTGACTCCAACTCCATCTACAACGCAGGCTTCACCGCCTGGGCTGCAGGCAACAACGAGCGCGCCAAGGGTCTCTTCGCAAAGTGCCTTGAGATCGGCTATGCCGGCACCGACGGCGACACCTACGCCAAGATAGCTGACGTATGCGACAAGCTCGGCGACAAGGAAGCCGGCAAGGCTTACCTCGAGGAAGGCTTTACCAAGTATCCTCAGAGCCAGAGCATCCTCGTGGGCCTGATCAACTACTATATCTCCAGCGGCGAGCAGACCGACCGTCTCTTCGAGCTCCTCGACGAGGCCAAGAAGAACGAGCCTAACAACGCTTCCCTCTACTATGTTGAAGGCAACATCAAGGAGAAGCTCGGACAGGGCGACGCTGCAGTGGCTGCATACCGCAAGTGCGCCGACATCAACCCTAATTACGAGTACGGCTACATCGGAGAGGGTATCCACTTCTACAACCTCGCGGTTGATCTCCAGGAGAAGGCTTCCACCGAGATGGACGATGCCAAGTATATGGCTCTCGTCGGCGAGTTCGAGTCCGCTCTCAAGTCCTGCATCGCTCCGTTCGAGAAGGCTTACGAGATTACCGCGGACGCAGAAGTTAAGACCAGCGTGGCAGAGTACCTCAAGAACGCCTGCTTCCGCTTCCGCACCGAGAGCGCTGACATGCAGGCCAAGTACGACAAGTACGCCGCCGCTGCATCCGGCAACGCACAGTAACAGATTTTAAGTCATTTGATTATAAGCCGGTCGGGACAGTCTCCCGTCCGGCTTTTTTAACGGTCCCCGAGCCTGTCGAGGGGCGGTCCCCGAGCTTGTCGAAGCATCGAGGGGCGGCCGGTCATTTCAAAGTGCATCGACATGCCCGTTTCCCCGCGTTTTCGGACATCTCGATGCACCAAAGTACTTCGGCGTGCCGGTTTTTCCAGGTTTTCCGGCATCTCGATGCACCGATGAGCGACTCGAGTGAACGAACCGGGAAAATTTGGAATGCAATTGAATATTAGTTACATTTGTGACGATGGGAAATGGCGGTGAGAAAGATGACCTTTTCTTCGGTAAGGTTGAGGGAATAGACGGTCTTGTGAACTTTGAAGGTCGAAGCGTGGATGAACTCAAGTCGCTTCTATGATGTAGTTTACCCCAATGCAGATATGCGCACCATTAAATGTTAACTTTAGCAGCTGTTTTGGAGCACAGAAGAATACCGATAATGCTCGCCCTGTTTGCAGTCCTGGCGGTGAACGCCGGGGCGCAGACTATCCGGCTCGACATTCCGCCGGCGATGCCTCTAGTCCACGGGGCGGACACCGCCGAGGTTATGGTCATCGGCGATGTGATGATGCACACGCGGCAGTTGGAATATGACCACCGGGAGTTCCTGCAGGGCATCGCACCGGCGCTTCGCGCTGCCGACTGTGCCGTCGCCAATATGGAATTTGCGCTCGGCGGGCCTCCGTACAGCGGTTATCCCGCATTCTCAACCCCTGATTCGTATGCCGAATATGTCAGGGACGATTGCGGCGTGGATGTCTTCCTTACCGCCAACAACCACATTCTGGACAAGGGTAGAGCGGGGCTTACGCGCACTCTGAATGTCTATGATACGCTCGGGGTGAGGCATAGCGGAGCAGCCGCCGACTCGCTGAGACTGGTCTCGGACTACCCGCTCATCCTCACTGTCAAGGGAATACGCATCGCATTCATCAATTTCACCTACGGGACAAACAACCCGTCAAAGCCTTCCGGACCGTGGCCGCGGGTCAATCTGATGCGGCGCGAAGATGTCAAGGCCGCCATCGGCAGGGCCAGGGAGAGGCGTGCGGACTTCATAGTGGCGCTGCCGCACTGGGGAGTCGAATATGAGCTGAAACATAGCGCGCAGCAGCAGGAGTGGGCCGAATGGCTTGTGGATGAAGGAGTTGACGCCATCGTCGGCGCTCACCCGCATGTCGTACAGGATACGGTCCACATCAAGGATGTGCCGGTCATATACTCCGTCGGGAACGCCATCTCCAATATGAGCGCGCGCAATACCCGGCTCGGCCTTGCCGTAACGCTGCGCTTTGCTTCAGACCCGGCTACCGGCAGCAAAACTATGCTGGAGCCGGAGCTCCGCTTCATCTGGTGCACGCTCCCCGGCACTCTCACCAAGGGTTATCGCACCATCTTTGTCGATGAATACCTTTCCCGCCGCTCCGACTGGCTCTCCCCCTCCGACTATGACAATATGGTCGCCACGCTTCAGCGAAGAAAATACGATTAAAATTGCTAAATTTGCAGTTTATGAAGAAATTGTCAGTAATAGTGCTGCTTGCTGCCTCGGTGATTTTGCTGGGGGGATGCGACCTGTTCCGCAAGATGGCGGGACGGCCGACTTCGGAGGAGATAGAGGCCAAGCGGGAATTGATTGAAAGCGAGCAGGCGGGGCACCGCGGACGGCTCGATTCGCTCGAGATCATGCAGGCCCAGATTTCCGATTCGCTCGAGATTCTGGACTCCATCAAGGCGATGAAGAGTTCCATCGTCGAGGCGCGCCAGCTCTCCGAGTCGGTCAGGCGCTCGCTTCCGTCGCGCTATTATGTGATAGTGGGGACATTCGGCAAGGCTGACAACGCCGCCCGCTGCGCTTCAAGCGCCGAGCAGGCAGGCTACGCCCCGACGCAGATCCGCTACCGCAACGGCTTCACCGCAGTCGGCGTCTGCGCCACGGACTCGCTCCCGGAGGCGTTCTCAAAACTTCGCGAAATACGCGGCAGCGGCTTCTGCGCCGATGCCTGGATACTTGACAACAGCCGCTGATGATGAGAAGATACCTTTCCATATTGATGCTGCTGCTTCTGTGCCCGCTCGGCGCAGAAGCCCAGTTTGCAGGCGGGACTCCGCGCGAACTGGATGACAGCGAGGTGGTCTCCGCGATGAAGGAGCAGGTCTCGTATCTCAGCTCCGCCGCGCTCGAGGGCCGCAAGGCCGGATCCGAGGGCGAGAAAGAAGCCGCAGAATATGTGGCGGAAGTGCTTCAGTCATACGGAGTTGACCTGCTTTCAGGAAGCAATGACGCCCTCTTCGGCATCCGCCAGGAGAGCGGCGACACCCTGCGCTCCCGCAATGTGATAGGATTTATCCCCGGCTATGACAAGTCGCTGAAAGACCACTACATAGTGATAGGAGCGAGGCTCGACAATCTCGGCACCGCCACCGTCAATGTCAACGGCGAGGAGCGCGAAAAGATATTCTACGGCGCCAACGGCAACGCCTCCGGCCTCGCGATGCTCATGCAGCTCGCGCGCAAGCTCAGCACCAACCGCGTGCTGCTGCGCCGCTCGGTAATCATTGCCGCGTTCGGCTCCTCCCTCAATATGGATGCCGGTGCGTGGTACTTTCTAAACCGTTCATTCACAGATACCCCGAACATCGACGCGATGATAAACCTCGATATGCTGGGGACCGCTTCCGGCGGGTTCTACGCCTACACCGCCTCCAACGAGGCGCTCAACAAGCTTCTCGAGAAGATGTCCGGCTCGCTGCAGCCCATACTCCCGAAACTCGTGTCGCTTGAGCCTGTAAGTTCCTGCCACAGAAGCTTCTACGACAAGGAAATCCCTGCCATCCTCTTTACCACCGGGATGTATCCGGAATACAATTCCGAGCGCGACACCGCCTCCATCCTCGAGTACGAGGATATGGAAAGGGAGCTCGAGTACATATACAACTTCTCCCTCCAGCTTGTCAACGGCGACAAGCTCCCGTTCCGCAAGACGGACGAGAGCGGCCGGCGGTACAGCGCCGACAAGGATGTCTATGCCTGGTCGGACTGCGATGTTAAGCCGATATTCCTCGGCTCCGCAGACCCGTCCACCTTTATGTCCAAGTGGGTGTATGTCTATCTCCGCTACCCGCGCGAGGCGGTGGAGAACGGAGTGCAGGGAAGGGTTCTCGTGGACTTCATCATCGACAAGAAGGGCCACGTGAAGGATGTCAAGGTCATCAAGGGCGTGAGCGAAGCGCTTGACGCCGAGGCGATAAGGGTAATATCGGCGTCTCCGGACTGGAAGCCGGCCAGGGTGCACGGGCAGAAGGTGAAGTGCGAGATGTCGCTCTATGTGGAATTCAGGCTCGAAAAGAGAAAGTGACGATATATAATATGGATTACGATTTCAAGTCAATCGAAAGCAAGTGGCAGGCCCGCTGGGCAGCCGAAAAGGAGTTCAAGGTAACAGAGGACAAATCCAAGCCCAAGTGCTATGTGCTGGACATGTTCCCGTATCCGTCAGGTGCGGGCCTGCATGTCGGGCACCCTCTCGGATACATAGCCAGCGACATATTCTCGCGCTACAAGCGTCTCAAGGGCTTCAATGTGCTCCATCCGATGGGCTATGACGCCTTCGGACTCCCTGCCGAGCAGTATGCCATCCAGACCGGCCAGCATCCGGAAGTGACTACTGTACAGAACATTACCCGCTACCGCAGCCAGCTCGACCGCATAGGCTTCTCATACGATTGGGACAGGGAAGTGCGCACATGCGACCCGGACTACTACAAGTGGACGCAGTGGGCGTTCCTCAAGATGTTCGACAGCTGGTACGACCCGGCACAGGACAAGGCGCGCCCGATCTCGGAGCTTGTCTCCAAGTTCGAGAGCACCGGCTATGAGGACGTTACCCCTCAGATATGGGCGGCGGCTTCCGAGAAGGAGAAGTCCGACATCCTTATGAGATACAGAATCGCCTATCAGGGCGAGACTTCCGTCAACTGGTGCGAGGGCCTTGGGACCGTGCTTGCCAACGATGAGGTCAAGGACGGCCTCAGCGTGAGAGGCGGCTACCCTGTGGAGCAGAAGAAGATGACCCAGTGGCAGCTGAGAGTCTCAGCCTACGCCGGCAGGCTGCTCGATTCGCTTGACTCTCTCGACTGGACCGACTCCCTCAAGGAGATGCAGCGCAACTGGATAGGCCGCTCCGAAGGCACGGAGATGGTGTTTGACACCGTCTGCGGGGGGCATCACCTCCCGATAACCATCTTCACCACCAGGGCCGACACGATCTTCGGCGTCACCTTCATGGTGCTTGCCCCGGAGAGCGACCTCGTGCCGCAGCTCACCGCGCCGGAGTGCAAGGATGAGGTGGAGAAATACCTCGCCTATGTAAAGAAGAAGACCGAGAGGGAGAGGCTTGCCGAGACCAAGACCGTCACCGGCGTATTCAGCGGCTCCTACGGCATCAACCCGCTCACGGGCGACAAGATTCCAATCTGGATTTCAGAATATGTGCTTGCCGGCTACGGCACCGGCGCCATCATGGCGGTGCCTGCCCATGACAGCCGTGACTACGCCTTCGCCAAGAAGTTCGGCCTGCCTATCATCCCGCTCATCGAGGGCTGCGATGTCTCCGAAGAGAGCTTCGACGCCAAGGACGGCATAATGTGCAACTCCGGTTTCCTCAACGGAATGAGCGTCAAGGAGGCCATCGAGGCCGCCAAGGACTATGTCGAGGCGCACGGGCTAGGCCGCCGCAAGACCAACTACCGTCTGCGCGACGCCATATTCTCCCGCCAGAGATACTGGGGCGAGCCGTTCCCGATCTACTACAAGGACGGCATCCCGACCCCGCTTCCGGAGTCCGAACTGCCGCTCAGGCTTCCTGAGATCAGCTCCTTCAAGCCTTCTGCCGACGGCGAGCCGCCTCTCGCAAGGGCCAAGGACTGGACATACAAGGGCTACCCTCTGGAGAAGAGCACCATGCCGGGCTTCGCCGGCTCCAGCGCCTACTACCTCCGCTATATGGACCCTCACGACGGCGATGCTCTCGTCAGCCGCGAGGCCAACGAATACTGGCGCAGCGTGGACCTCTATGTCGGAGGCACCGAGCACGCCACGGGCCACCTCATCTATTCCCGCTTCTGGAACAAGTTCCTCTACGACCTCGGCTATGTATGCGAGGACGAGCCGTTCCGCAAGCTTATCAATCAGGGAATGATCCAGGGCCGCTCCAGCTTCGTTTACCGCATCGTCGGGACCAACAGGTTCGTTTCCTTCGGCCTCAAGGACAAGTACGAGACTACCGAAATCCACATCGATGTCAACATCGTGCACAACGACCGCCTCGACCTCGAGGCCTTCCGCAAGTGGAGACCGGAGTTCGAGAACGCCGAGTTCGAGCTCGAGGACGGCGAGTACATCTGCGGCTACGCCGTGGAGAAGATGAGCAAGTCGATGTACAATGTCGTCAACCCAGACGATATCTGCAATACCTACGGCGCTGATACTCTGAGGCTTTACGAGATGTTCCTCGGACCTGTGGAGCAGAGCAAGCCTTGGGATACCAAGGGAATCGACGGCGTCAACCGCTTCCTCCGCAAGTTCTGGAGGCTTTTCTACGACCGCGACCGCTGGCTCGTCACCGACGACGCTCCGACTCCGGCCGAGCTCAAGGTGCTCCACAAGCTCATCGCCAAGGAGCAGGAGGACATCGAGAACTTCTCCTACAACACCACCGTCAGCGCGTTCATGATTGCAGTCAACGACCTCACCGCCCTGAAGTGCAGCAAGCGCGGCATCCTCGAGAGCCTCGTGGTGATGCTCTCTCCGTTCTGCCCGCACATCAGCGAGGAGCTCTGGCACGCTCTCGGACACGAGACGAGCGTCGGACGCGCCTCTTACCCTGAATACATAGCCGCATACGCAGCCGAGGACAATGTTACCTATCCGGTGCAGTTCAACGGCAAGATGCGCTTCACCGTGGATATGCCCAAGAGCGCGAGCCCTGCCGAAGTGGAGGCTAAGGTGCGCGGCCTTGAGCAGACCGCGAAATGGGCTGCCGGGATGAACATAGTCAAGGTTATCGTGGTGCCGGGAAGAATCATCAACATAGTTCTGAAATGAAACTCCAACTCGGTAAAATAGATGTCCGGAAGCTGCTCTGGGAATACTTCGTTCTCACCGTCGCCTGCTTCATCTTCTCCATCTGCTGGGAGTGCTTCATGATCCCGAACAGCATGTCCGCCGGCGGAATGATGGGCCTCTGTACCATCATCCAGTATGCCACCGGAGGTGCGATTCAGGCACAGTATTCATATATCGTCATCAACGCCGCCCTCATCATCGTCGCAGTGCTGGCGATGGGCATAGGCTTCGGATTCAAGACGATATACTGTATCCTGATGTCCACGGTCGCGATGGAGATAATGTCCAAGCTGACCTTCCTGCACTGCGTGCCGGGCAACTTCTTCTTCATCCAGGAGACGGTGCTCATCCCTATAGTCGGCGGCGTGTTCGAAGCCGTGGGCATAGGCCTGGTGCTGCGCTACGGCGGGAGCACGGGCGGCACGGACATCATTGCGCTGATGGTCAACAAGTACTGGCCTGTGTCGCTGAGCGCCGCGTTCCTCGTGGCCGACCTGGTCATCTGCTCGCTGCTGCTCTTCCTCCCGGAGAAGAATTTCTCCGACATGTGCTACGGCCTTGAGGAAGTGGTGGTGTTCTCGATGATGATAGACACGGTGGTGGGCGGAAAGAGGTCCTCCTACCAGCTTATGGTATTCTCCGAGAAATACGCCGAGATTGCGGACCACATCATCCACAACATGGACAGGGGAGTGACCCTTCTCAAGGCGCAGGGATGGTACACCAAGCAGGACAGGAACGTGCTCTATATCCTTATCAACCAGAAAGAACTGCCTTCGCTGACCAAGGTCATCAAGGAGACCGACCCGAGGGCGTTCATGTCCATCTCCCCGACCAACAATGTCTATGGAGAGGGATTCGAGGAAATCAAGACGGGCGTTAAAATCAAGAAAATAAAGGACAACAAGCAGTAGTAGTATATGCCTACATTAAACAGAACATTCTGGACGGGGCTCAAGGAGTATTTCCTCATCACCGTGGGCCTGGTGGCCTACACCGTGGGCTGGACCCTCTTCCTCGTGCCTAACAATCTCATCGGCGGCGGAGTTACCGGTATCTCCTCCATCATACAGTATGCGACCGGCATAAAGATCGGTTACAGCTACTTCGTAATCAACATCGTGCTGCTCGTCGTCTCGCTCTTCGTGCTCGGCAAGGGCTTCGGGGTCAAGACGGTCTATGCCATCATAGTAGCTTCGGCCCTCCTCAATGTGCTCCAGACGCTGATTCCTCAGGATATAATTGAAATCCTCGCTCTCGGCAACGGAAAGCTGATGTGTACGATAATGGGCGGAATGATGTCCGGAGTCGGCATCGGCATGACCATGACCCAGGGCGGGAGCACAGGAGGCACGGACATCATCGCGCTGATGGTCAACAAGTACCGCAATGTCTCCCCGGGCCGAATGATACTTATGATGGATGTTGTAATCATCCTTTCCTCTATCGTCGTGCCTTCATATATGCCTGACGGTTCGCCTATGCCGTGGGCCGACAAGATTACTACCATCGTGTACGGTTTCATCCTCGTGCTGACCAACGGAGTGGTCGTGGACCTCTATCTGTCCGGCTCCCGCCAGTCCGTGCAGGTATTCGTGCTCTCGCCTAAATACGCCGAAATCGCCGACGCCGTGGTCAAGGACCTCCACCGCGGAGTGACCGTGCTCGACGGCCAGGGCTGGTACACCAAGAACAGCGTGCAGGTGCTGATGGTCATCACCCGCAAGACGGACCTCAACCTCCTGCTGAAGTACATAAACATGATTGACCGCGACGCTTTCATCTCGGTTTCTTCGGCGACCGGAGTTTACGGAAAGGGCTTCGATACCATCAAAACCGACCAGAAAAAGATAAAAAACAGAAATTAATATACGAAAACATAAATTATTTTGCATATCCCCGCTCTGACGCAGGTCAAGGGCGGGGAATTTCTTTTAACTTAGGGGAAAATCTATTCACTATGAAGATTTATTTTCGTACGCTGCACTTCTGGATCCGGATGATTTCACTGGCCTGCATCCTGACTCCCATGATTCTGATCAGACTGACCGCCGGCCGTCCGCCCGTGCCCGAAGTGCTTGTCTTCTCGCTCCTGTCGGCTTCGACGGTGTTGATAATGCTGCCGATTGCCGATGAGAATGTAATCTTTTCGCTGGTGTTCGCCCTGCTCGAGCTGGCGGATTCGACCTGCTTCGCCCTGATTGATTTTCCGGGTTCTCTCTTCGTTTTCGCCTGCCTGCTGCTGGTGCTTATCCACCAGATTCTCAGGGTTTCTGCAAGGCACGCCGTGCTCCGTACCCTCTTCAAGCCGCAGGCGGTCTGGTATTCGCTGGAGTCGCATCTGCGGCTGCTTCTGTCACTTGCGCTCGGGATGCTTGCGCTGCTCGCGCTCGCCGCTCCCGACCACCCGCTCGCCGGCTACCTGCTCTCGGGCCTCTTCGCCCTGATGTACTTGCTGCTCTACTACCGTTCCGTCTCCGGGCGCTGCCTGCTGCTGAGCCGCCGCAAGGAGAAGATAGTCAAGCGGATGATCGGCAAGATGGAGGACGCTTCCCGGCATGTGCTTTCCGGGGAGGAGAAGGAGGAACTCGAGAAAATCCGGAACCTTTTCGACAGAATCACCCGGATTATGGCGATGCGGCAGCCCTTCCTCAATCCGGACTACTCGCTCCAGGACCTCGCCGACTCGACCTACACCAACAAGACCTACGTCTCCAAGACCATCAACGTGATGTCAGGCAAGAACTTCCGGCAGTTCGTCAACGGCTACCGCATACAGTACGCGCTGGAGCTCCTCGAGGAAAACCCGCGACTGACGGTCACGGAGCTGGCCGAGAAATGCGGCTACCACTCGAATGTCACATTTTCGATGGCGTTCAAGCTCAATATTGGGGAGCCCCCGGGAGAATATATCGTCAAGCTTCGTTCAGGGCTTGTGGTACGCCCTTCCATCCGTCCGGAACGGGAGCTGATACCCGAACCTCAGTCTTGCGGACAGGGTGGATGAATTCCACTTCGTGGGACTGCAGGCAGATGCCTCCGTCGGGGTTTGAGCGCGGAGCGCCGTATTTGAGGTCGCCCTTGATTGGCCAGCCCTCGGCGCTCAGCTGGCAGCGTATCTGGTGGTGGCGGCCGGTGAGCAGCTCGACCTCCACGAGGTGGTAGCGGTCTGTGCTGAGCAGGTAGCGGTAGTTGAGAGCGGCGTGCTTGGCCCCGGCAGTCTGAGAGGCGCAGACGTAGCTCTTGTTCTGCTTCTCGTTGCGGACTATCCAGCCTTCGAGATGCCCTTCCGCGGGCTCGGGCTTTGCGCAGCAGAGCGCCCAGTAGCGCTTGTGGATTTCGCCGTCGCGGAACATCGCGGCGAGCCGCTCGAGCGCCTTGGAGGTCTTGGCGAGGATGCAGATGCCGCAGACCGGGCGGTCTAGCCTGTGCGGCACGCCGAGGAAGACCTGCCCCGGCTTGGAGTCCCTCTGCGCGATGTATGCCTTGTACGACTCTGCGAGACACTCGTCCCCGGTCTTGTCGCCCTGGGTGATCTCCCCGACCTTCTTGTTGACTATCAGGAGGTGGTTGTCCTCGTAGAGTATCCTGCTGCCGAAGTCCTCGAACTCGGCCTCTGTAAGCTGCCTGTAAATCATGGTGCAAAGATAGCCTTTTTTGGCGTGGAATATCAGAGCTTTTTGCGGAATTCTCCGGGAGTTATCCCGTAGCGCTGCTTGAACGCGGTGCTGAAGTAGTGGGTGTCATTGAACCCGCTCAGGTATGCTACCTCGGAGAGAGAATGTTCGCCTGCGCGTATCAGATCCTCGGCCCGCTTGAAGCGTATCTCCCTTATGATGGCTGCGGGGGAGGTGCCGAGCAGCGCCTTCGTCTTTTCGAAGAGGCGGGAGCGGCTCACATTCATCGCGGAGGCGATGCGCGGCACATCCAGCTCCGGATCTTCGATATGGGCGTGAATGTATTCTACCATTTCCTTGACGAACTTGCGCTCGGCTCCGTGCAGCCGCCCGTAGTACGGCTCTTCCGCCTGACGCTTCTTCCATCGGTGCCAGAACAGGAGGCCGCCTGCTGAAGCGGCGAGTCCCAGATAGATGCAGATTGCCCACCAGGATACCCAGGAAGGGGAGTGCACGGTGAAACTGACTGAGGTATCGTTGGCAGTTTCCACTCCGTTGGAATTGGTGGACCTGAGAGTCAGAGTGTGTTTCCCCGGCTTCTGCGCCGGCAGGGTGATGCTGCGCCTGTTGCCGATGTTGACCCACTCTCCGTCGTCCAGACTGTAGAAATAGACAATCTGCACCGGGTCTGTCAGGTCCATGGCCTGGAATTCGGCTTTTATTTCATCCCTGATGCCCGGGTCTGAGTTCTGCAGTTTGAGGATTATCTCCGGACGGTAGCTGCTGTTGGAGATTTCTGCCGGGTCGAAATAGAGTATGCCGCCGCTCGTGTTGAGGTAAATCTTGCCGTCGGAGGCGAGCAGCCCCGTGCCCTCGTTGAAGCGGACTTTGTACCCGAGCCTCTCGTAGGAGAATCCCTCTATGCTTCCGCTGCGCGGGTTGTATTTGTTCAGGCCGGCATCAGTCACTATCCACAGATTGCCCGTCACATCCTGAACGGAAGCCGTCGTGAACTGCGACAGCAGCGCGCCGCGGCCGCCTATCTGCTCGTCCGGGAAGCGGTAGAATCCGCCACCGTAGGTGCTGATATAGATTTCGCCGCGCTCCCCGACATTGATGTGCTGCACATCCCTTACATTTGACGACAGACTGTCGCTGCTGTTCATCAGGTAGTGCGTGAACTGCATTTCTTCGGGTTTGGCATCGCCGTCGTCGCAGACGAACATCCCGAGTGTCCCGCAGGCGTAAATCTTCCCGCTGCTGTCGTGTGTGACGAAGCGAAGGCGGTTAAGACTCTCGGTGGGGAAGTGAAGACGGTTCTTCTTGCTGATGAAGCGGCGCTCGGGGTCGCTCAGGTCCAGATATGACAGACCGTCATCGAAACTCGCTATCCACAGCCTTCCTGCGGCATCGAGGTCCAGATTGAAGATTTCCGAGCCGTTGAGACCGTAATACGAGTCCCTGTCTGCCCTGTATCGCTTGAGCGAATATTCCGTCTCCGACTTGTACCGTGCCTCCAACAGTCCGTCGTGCCTGGTGCCCATATAGACTGTCCCGTCTGGAGCCTGTACCATAGAATATACGCTACCGAGGTTTGCGCCCCTGCGCCTGAGGATTTTCCCGCTTTCCGCGATGTCGCCCAGATATTCGAGCCCGCTGTCATAGATGTGCACTCTGCCGTCCTTTGTTCCGGCCCAGATGTTGCCGTCCCTGTCTTCCATCAGCGAGCGCACGCTGTTTTCCGGATTTACGCTGCCCGCTGCGGTGCCTGAGGGTACCTTGAGGTAGAAGCGGTCCGAGGTGAATACCGACTTCATCAGTCCGTTCCAGTTGGTGCCGGCCCAGAGTATGCCCTGACGGTCGCAGAAGACTGCCGTGGCCCTGTTCTCGCTGTTCCATGGCTGCTGGACGGACGGATCGTAGAACGGAATAAGCCTACGCCTGTCCGGGTCATACCAGTCGATGCCTCCCGTGGAGGAGCTTACCCAGAGGTTGCCGTTGCTGTCGGTGTCGGTCCTGATTACGCCTCCCGACGGGAAGGAGTCGGATCTGAGTCTGGAATACACCTTTCCGTCTATGCCCACTGTCAGGACTTCCATCGCCGAAGTGCTGACCAGCAGCTCATTGCGTCCCGGAATAGGGGAGATGTCCGTAATCCTCGACGCGATGTGGAGGGGGAACCGTTCGGCGATGCCGTCCGAATACCGGTAAAGCTGCCCGTCCTCGGTGCCGAGGTACAAATCCGGACCGGACTCCGCAGCGCAATATACTTCGGCATCGAACGGAGACCTGCCGTCGCAGAACGCCCCTCTGTTGCAGAGCAGCCACATCGTCCCGTTGCTTCGGAAAAAAATGTCGCGGACCCTCACCCCTTCAGGAGTCGGGAGCTCGGTGGCTGAATACTTTCCGTTGTCTCCCGGCGCAACATCGAGTACCCTGCCGTCCGTGCAGACTATATACAGATGAGAACCATGGCTGCGGAAAGTCTCCGGGACTGCCTCTCCAAGTCCTATCTGGTCAAATGTCGAGGTCTCCCTGTCGAAGCGGTAGAGACAGCCGTCATAGGTGGCTGTCAGGATGTCCCCTCCGCCGGTGAAAAGATTGACGAACCTGTTGGTCATCCTGTCTGGCGGGAGGACATAGCGGGTGAAGTCGTAGCCGTCGAAACGCAGCAGCCCGTCCCAGGTAGCTAGCCAGATGAAGCCTTCGCTGTCCTGGGCAATCTCGTGTACGGTCTTCAGGGACTGGTTGCTTTCGCTCCCGTACCAAGTGAAATAGTGGCTCGGTTGGGCTGCGAGCTCTCCGCAGAGCAGGATTGGGAATAAAACGGCCGAAAATCTTTTCATGGTACAAAATTATACAATTTTAGCTTTGTCTGGACGAAATCGAACAAAATATGTAGCTTATTAGACAGGTTTAACCATGACGCTCTTTAATTTTGCGCTCGTTAAAAAACAAACTAATAACGAATACGGCAATAATTATTAAAATTATTTACTATCAACTTTTAACCAATTTCAAGATGTTTTCAAAAAAATCAATCCTGACGCTTGCCTGTCTGCTCTGCACGGCGATCTTCGCCTCGGCTCAGCAGTCCATAAGCGGTAAGGTTACCGATGTGACAGGTGAACCTGTAATCGGTGCCGGAGTGGTTGTCGAGAACACCACCAACGGTGTCGTTACCGAACTCGACGGCTCATTCAACATCAAAGTTCCCCAAAAGGGAGTGAAACTTGTGGTTTCCGCCCTTGGCTATCTGACTCAGACCGTCACGGCTGACGGTTCAGCCCTCAACATCGTCCTCAAGACTGACAATGCTCTTCTGGAGGATGCGGTAGTTATCGGTTACGGTACCGTCAAAAGACGCGACCTTACCGGAGCAGTGTCTTCAGTCAAGGGCTCAGACCTCGCAGCCAATCCAGTTTCGAATGTGTCTCAGGCTCTTCAGGGCAAGCTCTCCGGAGTCAATGTCGTATCCGAGGACGGCCGTCCGGGTGCATCCGTATCTGTACGCGTGCGCGGAGGCGGTTCCATTACCCAGTCCAACGAGCCTCTCTACATCGTTGACGGTTTCCCTGTAAGCAACATCAACGATGTGCCGGCATCCGAAATCGAGTCCATCGATGTCCTCAAGGATGCTTCCTCCACCGCCATCTACGGTGCCAGGGGCGCCAACGGCGTTATTCTCGTGACCACAAAGTCTGCCAAGGCAGGCAGGGTCAAGGTAACCTATGACGGCTATGTGCAGGTAAAGAATGTGGCCAAGACATATGACAATATGTCCGCACAGGAATATCTCCTCTACAACTGGGGCTATGCTACCTCCAGAGGAGAAGCCAACGGAGACGGCTTCGCTCAGTACTTCGGACTCGGCAGCAAATACGGCAACCATTATAAGGATTATGCCTCCGTGCAGACCCATGACTATACCGACGACCTCCTCCGCACGGCCGTGTCCCACAGCCATACGGTCAACGTGAGCGGCGGCAGCGAGACCACCAAGGTCAACTTTACGGTCGGATATGTCAATGACGAAGGTATCAGAATCAACTCCGACTACAACCGCTTCAACACTTCTCTCAAGGTAAGCCAGAAGCTCGCAAAGAGGCTCACTCTCGACCTCGACGCACGCTATGTGGAGACCAATACCAACGGCAATAACGGCCTCAGCGCCGGCAGGGGCTCAACTCTCTCCAGCGCATATTTCTATCGTCCTATCGACAATCCTCTCGGAGCAGTTGACTATTCCGACGTGACCTCGGCATTCAGCTTCGGTATCGAGAATATCGACCCTGACCACGATCCTGTCAAGCTCGTTGAGGATATCACCAGCACCGGGCTCAGCCGCTCTCTCAGAGCATCCGCAGCCCTTTCCTGGGAAATCATCGATGGTCTCACCGCACGCAGCGAGGTGACTATGAACCGCAGCTCGTCCAAGAGCACCTACTATGAGAACGGCTACACCAGCAAGGAGAAGAGGGCCACTCTCAGCAGGGGACTCGGCGATGGAATCAGGTCCCTTACCACCCTCAACTACAATGTGAAGTTCGGTGACCACCACAATCTCGGCCTCCTCGCCGGCAACGAGATCATCAGCAGCAATTCCGAGAGCTCATCCCTCTCAGGCAACGGCTATCCTGACTCCTACGACTATGACACCGCGATGGGCCTCATCCAGATGGCTACCGGCAAATTCTCCGCCACCAACACTATCGGCGTGCCTTCACACACCCTGTCATTCTTTGGAAGAGCAAACTACAGCTTCCTCGACAGGTACCTGCTTACCCTCACGTTCCGCGCTGACGGTTCCAGCAAGTTCGCTCCCAACAACCGCTGGGGCTACTTCCCTGCGGCCGCTGCAGCCTGGCGTGTGATTGACGAGCCGTTTATGGAAAACGCCAAGGGATGGCTCTCCAACCTCAAGCTCCGTCTCTCCTACGGTACTTCCGGCTCCGACAATATCAGCTCCAACCTCTGGAGGGAGACCTGGTCCACCATGTCCCTCAGCCAGAACACCATCCCTATCGGAGGAGAATTTATCGCATTCTATGCTCCTGACGGACTTCTTGCCAACCCTGACCTGAAGTGGGAGACCACCATTTCACGCAACATCGGTATCGACTACGGCTTCCTCGACGGACGCATCAACGGTGCGGTCGAGCTCTACTGGAACACCACCAAGGACCTTCTTATGGCAGTGCCTGTCGATAACACCACCGGCTACTCCTATCAGTATCAGAACTTCGGACGCACTTCCAACAAGGGTGTCGAGTTCTCCGTCAACGCGGTGCTCGTGGAGAACCGCGACTGGCATGTGGATGTCAACCTGCTCTACAACTACAACCGCAACAACCTCGACGAACTCGCCAACGCCGACCAGTATCAGTATTCATCCTACTGGTCATCATCGGCCACGACACCGACCAACGACTATATGCTCGCTGTAGGCCGCCCTATCGGACTCGTCCGCGGATTCATCAGCGACGGCTGGTACACCACCGCCGACTTCAACTACGACTCCGCTACAGGTACCTATACCCTCAAGGACGGTGTGCCTGACATCGCCAAGGCCGTAACTTCCACCCAGAACCATCCTTTCAATATCCCTGAGGGACAGACCGCATTCCCGGGCTGCGCCAAGTTCAAGGATGTTGACGGCAACGGAATGGTCAACCTCGACGATGTGACCGAAATAGCGGAGATGATGCCTCGCCATACCGGCGGCTTCAGCGTCAATGCACGCTGGCGCAACTGGGACCTCTCCGGCAACTTCAACTATGTCATCGGAGGCAAGGTTTACAATGTGGCCGCGATGATTGAGCAGAGCAGCGGCGAGTTCAACGGCATAGGCCGCCAGAGGCACGCTTATATGGCCAACCAGTACAAGGTTTACAATATCAGTGATGCCGGCGACATCTACGCCGTGATTGACCCGAACGAACTTGACGCCCTCAATGCGAACGCGCAGTATCCGGTATCATACCACCAGAGCGGCATCGCCGAATCCCGTTGGATTGAGGACGGCTCCTACCTGCGTCTGCAGAACCTCACTCTCGGCTACACCCTGCCGAACAACATTTCCCGCAAGGTCGGCATCGAGCGCCTGAGATTCTACCTCACGGCAAGCAATCTCTTCTGCCTGACCGGATATTCAGGACTTGATCCGGAAGTCAACACCTACACCTCCGGCCGCGTTGACTTCGCCGGCAGCCTCAACTGCCTGCCTACGATGAATATGGACTACGGCGCATATCCGCGCGCCCGCTCATTCACCTTCGGTGCGAACATCACATTTTAATTGACACTCAATATGAAAAGAATAGCATATATAGCGCTCAGCGCAATTGCGGGACTTTCCCTCGCAGGATGCAACAACTTCCTCGAGACCAATTCCCCGAGCGTAGTCGATGCGGACTTCGTGTTCTCCAACGGAGAATCAGCCAAGGCCGCCCTCTACTACGGCTACAAGACCTGGCAGAGCAACAGATCCGTCCACTCTGTCGGCTGGTTCTGGACTCCGGTATGGGGCTCCGACATCGAGGATTGCCAGGATACCTGGAGCGACGGCAGCGCTGGCCAGCAGGAGAAGGCATTCTATCCTGGAGGCACAGAGAACTACAATATCAACTCCGGTGAAGGCACCGAAGTCTTCGGTAACTGCTACAAGACCATCGCCATCTGCAACTCCCTCATAGCCAATTTTGAGGCTCTTGATAACTTCAATGAGATAATGTCCGGCGAGCCTAACACCCTCTCCGATATCTACGGACAGGCTTTCGCCCTCCGCGCCACCCAGTACTACGAGCTCTGCCGCTGGTACGGCGATGTGCCTTATGCCACCAAGGCCGGCGAGAAGGCCAGCGGACTCACTTCCCGTTTCGCCATCTATGACAAGGAAATCGCGGCTCTCCGCAAGGTCGAGCCTATGATGTTCCGCCCGGGCGAGAACGGTGCAAGGGCCGACGTGATGAACAGGACCTATGTCCAGGGCCTTATCGCCCGTCTCTGCCTCTATGACGGAGGTTACGCCACCCGCCGCACCGACCTCGGAGACGACTTCTATGTCGATGGCGAGGGCAACAAGCTCACATTCGAAGACTGGAGCATAGAGAAGCAGGGCGCAATCTACGGCCGCAGAAGCGACTGGAAGAAGATTTTCGAGATAGCCAAAGAATACCTTCTCTCCCTCTATCAGAACTCCGGCTCAGTGGTCCTCCATACCACCGATCCGCGTGCCAACGAAGGCGGACGCGTATATAACAACCCGTTTCAGTATGCGTTCCAGCAGCTTCACCAGTGCGACAACATCTCCCTTGCGGACGAGTCCATCTATGAAATCGCATATGCCCACGCCAATGCATCCGGCGGATCAGACCGTCCGGGCTACATCGGCAGACCTTCATCCGGCGGCAACAACGGCGCGCCTTGCATCGCCTGCGGTCAGGACAGAGTTCAGGCCTGGTTCTACTACAGCGGCTACGACAACGCCGATATGCGCCGTGACGCTTCCATCTGCGTGACCGGCAGCACCGGCAAGGGTACCGAGCTTATGCAGTCCTTCAACCGCAGCGCCTGGGGTGCAGGCTGCGGCCCGGGCACAAACAAGTGGGACTGGAACAAGATGACCAAGCCTGTCACCTCCAGCTACGGAATGGCCGGCATCAACGCCTCTATCATGCGTATTTCCGATGCTTACCTTATGCTCGCCGAAGTATATGCGGCCCTCGGAGACGACGCCAACGCCAAGCAGTACCTTGCCATCGTGCACAACCGTGCATTTGAGGGCAACAGCGACCCTAATTTCGACGCCTACATCGCCAAGTGCGGCAGCGTCTATGACGCAATCATCTACGAGAGGGCTCTCGAGTTCGTGGGCGAGGGCATGCGCCGCCACGACCTCATCCGCACCGGCAAACTTCCTAAAGCCTGCGTCGATGACCGCAAACTCATGACCGCTATCGTTGACGGAGTACACGAGAACGGCTACTACCGCTTCGACAACGGCAACGAACTTCCTGCCTATGTATGGACCAAGATGGTCAATGCCAAGGAGAAGTACGGCTACAGGCTTACCGCCCAGTGCAACGACGAGTCCGACCCTGTGCTCTTCCCAGGCTGGAGAGGCCAGCACGACGACTGGGGCTCCATCCAGTCCGCCTTTGCGGGTGTCACTGAGACCAATGTTGCCATCAAGGGACTCTTCAAGTACATCGAGCCTGATTCAGAAGAGGCAAAGGCTCTTGAGGCCGAGGGCTACGAGAAGACCAACTGGGCAGTGGATATGTATCAGTACAGGGATTCCTACGCCACCAAGCTCCTCTGCGGCTACTCCGACGAGGATTATGCGGCCAAGAACCCTCCTATCTATCTGCTCCCTAACAGGTACAATGACCTCCAGAACTCCGGAATCACCAACGGTTACGGATTCAGACAAAAATAATTTGGTTAGTTAAAATGGTTTTGGGGGCGACGCCCTGTGCGCCGCCCCCTTTTCACTTAAAGCGGCAAAGCGACTGATTGCCGTTGATTTGACTCAAATCTTTTTGATGAAAAGAATTGTAATTTTGCTTTCTATTCTGCTGCTCTTCTCCTGCAGCGGCGGCGATGTCGTCAAGGTGGTGAGTCAGGACGGTAGCGGTGACTATACTACCGTACAGGCGGCGTTCGACGATGTGCCTGAGGGATTTACGGGCGGCAAATGGATTATCCGGGTGCGCCCGGGACGGTATTATGAGAAACTGATGCTCCACTCCGGCAAGGACAATGTCACCCTGATCGGCGAAGACCCCGCGACCACCGTGCTCTACTATGACGACTATGCCGGCAGCGACACTCCGCAGCCCAAGCAGAGCACCACAATCGAGGCGGATGACTTTACGGCCGTCAACATAACCTTTCTCAACCCTCACCAGAACATCCGCGAGAAGCCGGGCGAGAACTCGCATTCGCAGGCGACGGCGCTTTCCGTCACCGGCGACAGACTCGCGTTCTACAACTGCCGTATGGTGGGCAACCAGGATACCTTCTGGGGCAGGGGAGAGGGCCGAGTATATGTGCGTAAATGTTATGTAGAGGGCAACGTGGACTTCATATACGGCAACTCCAATATGATATTCGACGAGTGCGAGATTTACTCCAACCAGCACGAGAGCTACATCACCGCCGCAAGCACCTATCCGTATTCCAGGTTCGGCCTTACCTTCCTCGACTGTACCCTCACCGCCAAGGAACCGGGACGGCCCGACCACGACGGGGTGCCGTTCGAGTATTTCTATCTTGGACGGCCGTGGCACAATACCCCTAAGGTCGCGTTCATCCGCTGCCACGAACCGGCTACGGTTCACCCGGACGGCTGGACTTTTATGAATCCGGATGCCGTGCCTGCATTCTACGAATACAAGTGTACCGGACCCGGAGCCTCTCCCGAGCGCCTTGCGCAGAGGAAGATGGGCGGTGCGCAGCTCAGCGATGCCGAAGCTGCAGAATACACCGTCCTCAACATTTTCTCCAAATCCGGCAGCCCTTACTACGGCTGCGACTGGAATCCGCCCAAAAATTATCAAGACTAGCACAAATAATGTAAAGTTATTCGGCGAAGATTGACTAAATTCGCGGATACTTAATAACCAAGCATCAATGAAACGAACTCTTACCCTGATTGCGCTTGCAGGGGCGGCGCTGCTTTCCGCCCTCCCGCTCTCCGCGCAGAGAAACAGACTGTGGTATGACAAGCCGGCCACATATTGGGAGGAAGCCCTTCCGATAGGCAACGGACGCATAGCCGCAATGGTCTATGGCGGTGCCGAGAAAGAGGAGATTCAGCTCAACGAAGAGACCATCTCCGCCGGCCGCCCGTACAACAACTACAACCCCGAAGGCCCGCAGTACCTCCAGCAGGTGCGCGAGCTCATCTGGGCCGGCAAGTCCAAGGAGGCCCAGGCCATCGCGGACAAGAAACTGCTCTCTCCGGTGGGACAGGAGCTCCAGTACCAGACCGCCGGCTCGCTCAACATCGAGTTCCCCGACCATAAGGAATACACCGACTACTACCGCGAGCTCGATATCGACAACGCCCTGAGCCTCACCCGCTACAGGGTGGGCGATGTGGAATACACCCAGGAGGCGTTCGCTTCGCTGACCGACCAGCTTATCGTCATCCGCATCACCGCTTCAAAGAAGGGCGCGCTCAACTGCTCCCTCTCGCTCAGCACCCCTATGCCTGAGCCGACGGTGAGCGTCAAGGGCAAGACCATCAGGATGCAGGGCGCATCCGGCAACGGCAGGGTGATAGAGGGCGGAGCTCTCCGCTACTGCACCGATGTCAAAGCCGTCAACAAGGGCGGCAAGGTAGTCGCCGACGGCGAGAGTCTCAAGGTCGAGAAGGCCAATGAGCTCACCATATATGTGTCAATGGCGACCAACTTCGTCAACTACAAGGACCTCTCCGCCAATGAGGTGAAGCGCTGCGAGGGCTATATGAAAAACTCCTCAAAGAAATATGACAAGGCCCGCGCAGCCCACGTCGCCGCCTACAAGGCGCAGTACGACAGGGTAAAGTTCGAGCTTGCCACCGACTATGACGGAGACGCGCAGACCACCGTATATCGCACCGTTGCGATTCCTTGGACCTCTGACAACCAGCTCGTTACGCTGTACTTCAACTACGGCAGGTATCTGCTCATCTGCTCTTCTCAGCCGGACTGCCAGCCTGCCAACCTTCAGGGCAAGTGGAATCACAAGGTCTCGCCGCCTTGGTGCTGCAACTATACGACCAACATCAACGCCGAGATGAACTACTGGCCGGCAGAGGTTACCAACCTCTCCGAGCTGCACAAGCCGTTTATAAAGATGGTCAGGGAAGTCGCCGAGAGCGGAGCCGAGACCGCACGCATGCAGTACGGCTGCCGCGGCTGGGTGCTGCACCACAATACCGACCTCTGGCGCTGCACCGGAGCCCTCGACTACTCCTACTGCGGCCTCTGGCCGACCGGCGGAGCCTGGGTATGCCAGCACCTCTGGGACCGTTACCTCTACAGCGGCGACAAGGAGTATCTCGCTGAGGTTTACCCTCTTATGAAGGGCGCAGCCGAGTTCTTCGTGGACTTCCTCGTGGAGGACCCGAATACCGGATATATGGTAGTGGTGCCTTCCAACTCTCCTGAGAACAAGCCTAAATCCCAGAGCGGCAATCTCCAGTCCGGAGTCACGATGGACAACCAGCTCCTCACCGACCTCTTCTCCAACATCGAGAGGGCATCCGAAATCCTCGGAGTCGACAAGGAGTTCAGCGACACCCTCCGCACCCTCCGAGGCCGCCTCACCCCTATGCAGGTGGGTCAGTACGGACAGCTCCAGGAGTGGGCGCAGGACTGGGACGACCCTAACGACCACCACCGCCACATCTCCCATCTCTGGGGATTCTTCCCGGGATACCAGATTTCTCCATACCGCACCCCGATTCTCTTCGACGCGGTACGCAATACCCTCATCCAGCGCACCGACGCCTCCACGGGCTGGTCAATGGGCTGGAAAGTCTGCTGCTGGGCCCGCATGCTCGACGGCAACCACGCCCTCAAGATGATAAAGGAGCAGCTCAACCATGTGGATCCGGCATCGCCTAAGAGCGGCGGCACCTATCCTAACCTCTTCGACGCCCATCCGCCATTCCAGATTGACGGCAACTTCGGCTGCACCGCAGGCATCGCCGAGATGCTCCTGCAGAGCCACGACGGAGCCGTGCATCTCCTGCCGGCCCTCCCTGACGCATGGAAGAAGGGCTCAGTCAAGGGTCTGAGGGCCCGCGGCGGCTTCGAAATCGAGAGCATCGAGTGGGATGACAACACCCTGCAGAAGGCGGTCATCCGCTCCACCATCGGCGGCAACCTCCGCATCCGCTCCTATGCAAGACTGCAGGGAGAGGGCCTCAAGGAGGTCAAGGACGGCAGCGAGAACCCTAACCCGCTCTTCGCTTCCCAGGAAATTCTCCGCCCTATAGTCAGCCCTAAGGCGAAACTCCACGGCCCGGAAATCCCGCAGGGATACCTCTATGACATAGAAACCGTGCCCGGACAGGAAATCACGGTCACCCTCTCCTCCGACAACCCTAAGGTCGCGGCCGATGTGGTAGTGGCGAAGGACGGCAGCGGGGACTATACCTCCCTGCAGGCGGCAATCAACGCCGCTCCGGAGTGCTCCTCCCAGCGTTTCATAATCTACATCAAGGACGGCGTTTACGATGAGGAGAAGATTATAATCCCTGAAGGCAAGACCAATATCACTTTCGTGGGCGAGAGCCGCGATGGGACAGTCATCAGCTACCATATGCACGACGGCAACAGCCCGGAGACCGGCAACAAGCTCCCCGCCGATGCGTGGAAGAAGTGGAGCGGCAATCCTGTGCTTGTCCGCACCTCCGCCACCGTGACCGTGCTGGGCGAGGGCTGCGTGTTCGAGAACCTTACCCTCCGCAACTCCGCAGGCCCTGTGGGCCAGGCACTTGCAGTCACCGTCTGCGCAGACCGCACCACCTTCCGCAACTGCATACTCTCCAGCTACCAGGATACAATCTATCTCTGGACCGCCGGCAAGAGGAGCTACTTCGAGAACTGCCTCATCATCGGCCGAACTGACTATATATATGGTGGTGCGATAGCCTATTTCGAGGGCTGCGAGATCCGCAGCTGGGGCGGCGGCTGGGTAACGGCCCCTTCCACCCCTAAGGAGCAGGCCTACGGCTTCGTGTTCAACCATTGCCGCTTTACCTACCGCGACAACAGCCCTCGCAAGGGGGATGACGGCCGCAGCATAGCCATCGGCAGGCCTTGGCACAACTACCCTAAGGTGGCCATCCTCAACAGCGAATACTGCGACCAGATGGACCCTCTCGGCTGGCCTACGACCTGGAGAATGGAGTATGCGTCAAGCAGCCCTGACCTCCACCTCTACGAGTACAACAACAGCGGAGCGCGCGCAGATATGAGCACCCGCGCCAAGTGGGCGGGACTTCGCGAGATGAGCGCTGAAGAAGCTGCCGACTACACCGCAGATAAGGTGTTCGGCATCGATCCGAGATACTGGTAGTGTTTTTTTAGAAGCGGTAGCCTATGCCGAGCTTGCCTCCCTGATAGAGCAGGCCGGCGGAGAGCTCCGCGAATCCGTAGAATTTGTGCCCGAAAGTGACGCCGATAGGCGAAACCTGGAAGGCGAATATCAAATTGTTGTTATCGGTGCAGTCGTAATTGTAATACGCTGCGCCGATTTCAGCTTTTGCATAGAGGGTGCAGTTCTTCCTGGTGAGGTAGTTCGCCGTCACATTCGGCATTATAGTTATGATGTCGAGGGAATGGCTGGCCGTGTCGCCGCCGAGCTTCGAATTGAAGCCCTGCCAGCTCAGGTCCGCTCCCACTGAGAGCCAGCGGTTGAGCTTGTAGGAGGCTTCCAGCGAGATGTCGCCCGTGGCCACGCCTTCATCCTTATGGCTGTCGTCCTTCTGGTCCTCTGAAAGATGGCTCAGGGAAGTGATTCCGTAGAGGATCACATTGACATACGGCACCAGACCCCAGCCGGCGCGGGCCTCCCAGCGGTAGTCAGGGACGTATTTGGTGGAAGTCTGCCCGTTTGCGGACAGCAGCGAGGCGCAGAGCAGCGCCGCGGAAATCAGGAAAAGTCTTCTCATGCTCAGTGTTATTACAAGGAGTGCGGGTGAAGGGACTCGAACCCATACGCACGAGGCACCAGATCCTAAGTCTGGCTTGGCTACCAATTACAACACACCCGCGTGTCGGAAACAGCCCGGCGGCTTTTTCCAAGTGGCAAATATAATAAAAAAACGGCCAACCCAAAGGGGCAGGCCGTCATTATCTTATCGGTGAGAAAAGATTACTGCTCGTCTTCGAGACGGAGATGCTGCACATAGATGGCCTTCATCCTGGCCACACGACGCTTCTCGGAAGGCTTCTCGAAGTTCTTGCGTGAACGGAGTTCGCGGATTGCGCCCGTCTTCTCGAACTTCCTCTTGAATTTCTTAAGAGCCCTTTCGATGTTCTCTCCTTCCTTTACTGGTACGATAATCATTTCTTTAAATCACCCCCTTTTTCTTTTTGCGGACGCAAAGGTAGTGATTTATTTCAGAAACGCACAATTTATTTCGCGATTTATCGCTATTTTTGCCCCCAGTGGTTTGCTCCCGACCGAGCTTGACAGTACGATAGAGATGGCCGAGGTCTATGTGGAGTCCGGAGAGCTTGCTATATCTTCATCCCGAAATAATAGCGGCGCACCCAGTATTCGAAGAGAGGGTCGATTATTTGCGGCTTGCCGCTCTCATCGAAATATACTATCTCCTTCTTGCAGAGGGCGTCCTTGAGCCGGCGCACATTGGCTGAGGAGTTAAGTCTGTATTCTTCAATGACTTCCGCGCTCGTAAACTTGACATGCCCGTCCAGGATTGCCTTGAGCAGGCTGACCTGGAAGGTGGTCAGGTCCTCCATCGCCGCCACGAATCTCGGCTCGTGTATCGAGATGATGGTGTCCAGGGCCGCGTTGAGCACCGGTTCCATTATGTAGCCCTTGGTCAGCGAGTCGCAGATCGAGGAGAAATGGTTGATGTAGCAGATGTTGTTGTGGAAGAGCCCGCACACTCCGAGCAGCAGGTCGCGGTCGATTACCTTTCCGCTCGCGAGCAGGCCGCGGATTACGTGCTCGATGATTTCGCGGGTGTCGATTTCGCCCAGCTTCACCCTCTCCGCCTGGCGGAAGAAGAACTTCCTGGTCCCGAAGATTTCGTACATCGCGTTGACCTTGGAGCCGATGAAGATATAGCCTGCGTCGGCCTTCATCTCGGGGGTGAGCTCGCGGAATACCTCCTCCATCAGGGAGCAGGCGCCCTCGCCGTCCTCGGTGAGCATTATGTTCTGGAATTCGTCAATCACCACATACAGCCTGCGGCCCCGCTTCAGCGCGCAGCGGTAGGGCAGGTTCAGCACGGCCTTGAGGTCCTCGCGGTCCATCTCCCAGTTGAGCGAGAGTATCTCCCCGCCGGCGGCGAAGCGCTCGGCGTCGAAGATGAAGTGCGTGCCAGGGAGGAGCTCCCCGATAATAGAGGAATAGTTCTCCGGCCCGCCGAAAGCCGCGCGGAGCACTTCCGTACCGAGTTTCAGCGCCATTTCCCGCAGCGTCCTTACATTCATCAGGCTGATGTTCGCGCTCGAGAAGTCCAGCCCGGAGGACTTCATATTGTAGAAGCTCTGCTGCACCAGCGAGGTCTTGCCGGTCTTGGGCGCCTCGTAGATGACTATGTTCTCGCCCTGGCCCAGCAGGTTGGCGACCGCCGCCGTCTCCGCCTTGCGGCCTATGTAGCTCTTGCCGCCGACGGGTTTGCTGTAGATGAAAGGTACGTCCATATAACAGAAGTGTTGGGACACAAAATTAGCAAAATAATTTGTGGATAAGATAAAATTCTCTAAATTTGCAGCCCGATATTTATGGCCGTTGAGCTATAGCATAAGAGCCGCCGCAGTAGGCGACCGCTTGCGGCCCGAACTTTTAAACAAGTTTCAAATGTACGCAATCGTAGACATTGCAGGCCAGCAGTTTAAAGTAGAAGCTGGAAACGAAATCTTTGTGCAGAGGCTTGCCGATGCCAAAGGTGCTGATGTGGAGTTCAGGAAGGTCCTTCTCGTCGCGGGTGACGCCGAGGTCAAGGTCGGAGCTCCTTATGTCGAGGGTGCCGTAGTGAAGGCTACCGTGCTCGACGACGACGCTAAGGCTGACAAGGTTCTCGTATTCAAGAAGATCCGCCGCAAGGGCTTCCAGAAGCTCAACGGTCACCGTCAGAAACTCACCAAGATTAAGATCAACGAAATCGCTTAAGGATTATGGCACACAAGAAAGGTCAATCAAGTTCTAAGAACGGTCGTGAGTCAGAAAGCAAACGCCTTGGACTCAAGAAATTCGGCGGCGAAGTCGTTAAAGCCGGAAATATCATCGTGCGCCAGAGAGGCACCGTCCACAACCCTGACAAGAATGTCGGAATGGGCAAGGACCACACCCTCTACGCTCTCATTGACGGTACAGTCAAGTTCTCCCGCAAGAGGAACGACAAATCTTATGTATCGGTAATCCCGTTTGAGAACTAATCTCGAAGGGGTTTATGCAGAATCTGAGGACTTGCACTTCGAGATAAGTGTAAGTCCTCTGTTTTTTATTGAATTATAGAAAGTTAACATATAAGCCATGCTTACACTCAAAATGCTTCGCGATGACCCGCAGGCAGTCATCGACAAACTGAAGATCAAGAACTTCGACGCCAAGCCTTATGTGGACAAGGTGCTCGAGCTCGACTCCCTTCGCCGCTCCCTCCAGGTGGAGAGCGACGAACTGCTTGCAGTCCAGAAGGCCAAGGCTGCCGAGATTGGCGGCCTGATGAAGCAGGGCCTCAAGGACGCAGCCGAGGCCGCCAAGGCCGAGGTCGCTTCCCTCAAGGCAAAGTCCAACGAACTCCTCGCCAAAATGGACGAGGCTTCCAAAGAGCTTGAGGGTCAGCTCGTGCTGATGCCGAACATCCCTTGCGGGCTCGTCAAGCCGGGCAAGGGCGCCGAGGATAACGAGGTCGTCAAGATGGGCGGCCCGGAGGTAAAGCTTCCGGAGGGAGCGCTTCCTCACTGGGAGCTCGCAAAGAAATACGACATCATCGACTTCGACCTCGGAGTCAAGATTACCGGAGCCGGTTTCCCTGTCTATAAGGGCAAGGGCGCGAAGCTCCAGAGGGCGCTCATCAACTTCTTCCTCGACTGCAACACCGCAGCCGGCTACAGGGAAGTCGAGCCGCCTGTGATGGTCAACGCCGCTTCAGGCTTCGGCACCGGCCAGCTTCCTGACAAGGAGGGCCAGATGTACCACGCCAACCTCGATGACTTCTATATGGTACCTACCGCAGAAGTCCCTCTCACCAACATCTACCGCGATGTGATCCTCCCAGCCGACCAGATCCCGCAGCGCATCACCGCCTACACCCCTTGCTTCCGCCGCGAAGCCGGCTCTTACGGCAAGGACGTGCGCGGACTCAACCGTCTGCACCAGTTCGACAAGGTGGAGATCGTGCGCATCGAGAAGCCTGAGAACTCCTACGCGGCCCTCGACGACATGGTGGCCCATGTCGAGTCCCTCGTCAACAAGCTCGGCCTGAAGTACAGGATTCTCCGTCTCTGCGGCGGCGACCTCAGCTTCACTTCCGCCATCACCTACGACTTTGAGCTCTGGTCAGCCGCCCAGCAGCGCTGGCTCGAGATTTCCTCAGTCTCCAACTTCGAGACCTATCAGAGCAACCGCCTGCACCTGCGCTACCGTGACGAGAACGGCAAGACCCAGCTCGCGCACACTCTCAACGGCAGCTCCCTCGCGCTTCCTCGCGTCGTGGCCGCCCTGCTCGAAGACAACCAGACTCCTGACGGCATCGTCATCCCTGAAGTTCTCCGTCCATACACAGGATTCGACAAGATTGATTAAGGAAAACACAAGCATTTTGGGCATAGATCCCGGAACCAATATCCTTGGTTTCGGGATTGTCCGTGTTGACGGCGCAGGCAAGCCGCAGTATGTGGACATGGGCGTGCTCGACCTGCGCAAGCTCTCCTCCCCCTACGACAAGCTCGAAGTCATCTCCGAGAAGGTCGCGGCGCTCTGCGACCTGCACCATCCCGACCACCTGGCGATAGAATCCCCGTTCTACGGCAAGAACGCCCAGGTGATTTTCAAGCTCGGCAGGGCCCAGGGCGCGGCGATGGTCGCGGCCCTCTCAAGGGGCGTAAGTGTCTGTGAATACGCGCCCCGCGAAGCCAAAATGGCCATTTGCGGCAACGGAGCGGCATCAAAAGAGCAAGTTTGTCTGATGGCCCAGAAGACTCTTGGCATTAAAATTGATAACAAATACCTCGATGCAACAGATGCGCTGGCGATAGCGCTTTGCCATTTTTACCGTTTATCCAGTCCACTCTCCGGCGCTTCAAGTACGACGTCGTGGGAGAAATTTGTGGCTGCGAATCCGGACAGAGTAAAAAATAAATAGATGAAGGAATTAAAATCTTTTGTAGTAGTGTTGAGCCTGCTTTTTGCCGGGGTCGGCGCTTTCGCGCAGAACAGAATCTCCGCTGAACTCGTGGATGCGGCCAGCGGCGAGCCTCTCGGCTATGTGACGGTCTCCCTCTTCAAGTCGGGCAATGACAAGCCGTACAAGTATGCGCTCAGCGATGACAAGGGCAAAGTGACCATCGAGTCCGTCAGCAAGGGCAGCTACACTTTCAAGGCCGAGCTCCTCGGCTACAAGCCCTACACCGTGGACATCAGGATGGAGTCCGCTTCCAAGGACCTCGGAAAGCTCAAGATGGCCGTTGACAGCGAGCAGCTTGACGCCGCTTCCGTGTCCGCCGTCGGCAACCCGATTATCGTCAAGAAGGACACGATAGAGTTCAACGCATCCTCGTTCAAGACCACCGACAACGACGTGCTTGAGGACCTCCTCAAGAAGCTGCCGGGCGTGGAAGTCTCCGAGGACGGCTCCGTGACCGTCAACGGCGAGAGCATCTCCAAGATTACCATTGACGGCAAGACGTTCTTCCTCGACGACCCTCAGCTGGCCACCAAGAACATCCCTGCCAAGATGGTCAACAAGCTCAAAGTCATACAGAAGAAGTCCGAGCAGGCCGAGTTTACCGGCATCGACGACGGCGAGGAGGAGACCGTGATCGACCTCTCCGTGCAGCCGGGAATGATGAAGGGACTCCTCGGCAACGTGCAGGCCGGCGTGGGCCATGACATCCCGTCCCAGGACGGAGTGCAGAGCGACTACCGCTACCAGGGCAACGCCTTCATCGGACGCTTCACCGACGACACTCAGATCAGCCTCATACTCAACGGCAACAACACCAACAACCGCGGTTCCACCAACCGTTCCGGCAACATGATGATGGGAATGATGGGCGGCGGCGGAATGGGCCGCGGTCAGGGCGGCTGGGGCCGCGGCAACGGTATCACCACCTCCTATATGGGCGGCGTCAACGGGGCCTGGACCCTCTTTGACGACAGGATGGAGCTCGGCGGCAACTACCTCTACAACGCCAGCGACAACGATGTGGAGGAGAGCAGCGTCAAGACCACCTACCTCACCGACCACAACCTGATCTACAACAGCCAGGGCGTGAGCAACACACACTCCGACGGCCACCGCTTCGGGGTAAGGCTCGACCACAAGTTCTCCGACAATACCTCGATACTCTTCGAGCCTAGCATCAACTTCGGTACCGGCCACTATGCCCAGAGCAGCCGCGACACTACCTACAGCGACTACTTCACCGGCAGCCGGACCAAGCTCAACGACGCCTACACCGAGAACACCGGAAGCAACCGCAATGCCAGCGCCGAGGGCTTCCTGCTCTTCCGCCAGAGGCTCGGACTCCCGGGCCGCACTATGACGGCGATGGTGCACTTCGAGTTCTCCAACAACGAGCTCGACGGCATCAACAACAACGGTACGACGAGCTACAACGAAGACGGCACCACCACCGCCAGCATCGTCAACCAGAGCTTCACCAACAACCAGAAGTCTTCCTCCATCTTCGGAGACCTCACCTATACCGAACCTCTCGGCAACCACTTCTATGTGGAGGCGAACTACTCCTACAACTGGAGCCGTTCAAGCTCCGACAAGGAGACCATCGACCTCGAGACCCAGACAAAGGCCTACGACTACTCCAACAGCATCATCAACGAGAGCGTGCGTCAGGAGATAGGAGTCAACGCCCTCTACCAGGACAGCAAGTTCAGGGCCCAGGTGGGATTCGCGGCGATGCCGACCAAGACCTACAACAGCACCACGAAGTACAACTCCACCGACGGCTCCTACGCCCCGCAGGAATACAACGACTTCCGCTGGAACTTCTCCCCGCAGGCCATGATGTTCATGGATCTCAACGACAACCTCAACTGGAGGCTCTTCTACCGCGGAGAATCATCCCAGCCGTCCACCTCGCAGCTCATGCCTGTGCCGGACAACAGCGACCCGCTCAACATCAGCTTCGGTAACCCGTCGCTGACCCCGTACTTCTCGCACAGCCTCAGGGGCGACCTCCGCTACTCCAACCGCGAAAAGTTCTCCTCATTCAATGTGCGCTTCAACGCCGGATACACCCAGAACCCTATCGTGAGCGCAATCTGGTACGGCGACAACGGAGGACAGTACTCCATGCCGTTCAACGGACCTTCCAAGTCCAACGCCAGCGTCAACATGTTCGGCAACATCCCTATCGGCAAGAGCGACTTCTCCATCAGCAACTCCCTGGGAGTCAACTGGAGCAAGAGCGCATCCTATGTGGGAACCGGAGTTGACATGAGCCTCTATGACACCAACGGCTACTATGACTTCATGGAATGGTTCATCGACCAGTTCAACGACCCGGACTACTACGCCGCGCACATCACGGAGAACTCCACCAGCACCCTCAGCGCCAACGAGCGTCTTCGCTTCACCTATCGCGGCACGGCCCTGGAGGCATCCGTGGGCGGACGCACCAGGATGAACCGCTCCTGGTACACCATCTCCACCCTCAAGGACAACACCACGACCTGGAACAACCAGCTTTCCGCAAGCCTCACCTGGAACTGGACAGCCACCGGCATCAGCGTCGAAAGCGATTTCGACTACAACTGGTACAGGGGATATTCCACCGCTCAGCCGTCTCAGTGCGTGCTCAACGCTGAAATCTCCAAGCTCCTCTTCAACAACAATATGACCATCGCCCTCCGCGGCTACGATATCCTCGGACAGTCCAAGAACCTGACCGTGACCGACAACTCCAACTACCACAGCGAGGCGGTCAACAACACCCTCGGACGCTATATCGTAGTCTCCCTGACCTGGCGCTTCGGTACAATGGGCGGTCAGAGGAGAGGCGGCATGAGAGGCCCTGGCGGCGGTCCCGGCGGTCCTGGCGGCGGCCCGGGAGGCCCACCACCGATGATGTAATTTTGGGGAAGTTGTTTTGATTTCAAAGCAACTTCTTCTTATCTTTGTCCCCCGTGATAACAGAACTCATCAAAGCCTTCTTCATAGGGATATGCGCGGCGGTGCCGGTCGGACCGGTCCTGCTGATGGTAATACAGAAGACGCTTTGCAGAGGCAGGTCGGCGGGGATAATGACGGGTTTCGGCTCGGCCCTGGCGGACACTGTCTATGCTGCGGTCGGGCTGTTTACATTGACCCTGATACAAGGTTTCGTGGAGAAGCACGCGGCTCTGATAATGCTCGCCGGGGGAGTGCTGATCGCCGCCATCGGCATCGGCATAGTTCTGAGGAGCGGCAAGCTTGAGCTAGCTCAGCAGGACGGCGGCACGCAGGGGACATTCTCCCTGCTCGGCTGCTCGCTCCAGTCGTTCGGCTCTGCCCTGTCCAATCCGGCGGCGCTGGCGATGATGCTCGGACTTCTGGCCGTGGCCGGCTTCGGCTCCGTCAGCCTCGACGCCCCGCTCTGGGCCCTGCTTATAGCGGTGTTCGCGGGGGAGTTTCTGTACTGGAACGTTATAGTTGCGCTGCTTTCCCGCTTCGTCAGGCCGAGCGGAAAGACGCTCAGGATAATGAGCCGGGTCGCCGGGATTGCGATTTGCTGTTTCGCGCTCGTGCTTATGATTAGAGGGATAATAACGATTTGAGATGAATATAAAGGAATTTTTCGGCAACTGGATTGTCAGGAATCTGCTTCTGGCAGTGGCGTTCGTGCTCGTACTGGTGACGGCGGTGTCGCTGCTGCTGAATGCGGTGACCCAGCACGGCAAGGAGATTGCGGTGCCGGATTTCACCAATATGACCGCATCCGAGGCTCAGGCCGTGGCCTCTTCCGCCGGGCTTAAGGCCGTCGTGACCGACTCCGTCTATGTCAAGAGGATGAAGCCGGGCGCAGTGTATATGCAGAACCCGAAGGCCGGTTCGAATGTCAAGAAAGGCCGCAAGATACGCCTCACAGCCAACACCCTGACCCCCAAGGAGGTCTATATGCCTTCGCTCGTCGGGGTGTCCCTGCGCCAGGCCAAGGCGGAGCTGCTCCGCAACGGCCTTACCCTCGGAAGGCTCATCTATGTGCGTGACATCGCCACCAACAACGTGCTCCGCCAGCAGCGCTACGGCTTCGACATAGCCGCCGGCGCGCCCGTCTCCAGCGGTACCAGGATTGACCTCGTGCTCGGACTCGGCAAGGACGATATGACCTATGTACCGGACCTCAGCGGCAAGCAGTACCTGCAGGCCGTGGACATCCTCCAGGAGAACTCCCTCAATGTGGGAAGGCTCCGCTTCGAGGCCGGCATCAGGGACTACGCCGACTCCGTGGCCGCGGTAGTACATTCGCAGAACCCGGCTTCCGGCACCGTCCGCAAGGGTTCTGAAGTATCACTCTATTTCAAGAGCAAGTGATGGAAGAGGAACTCTTCGAGCACTTCCGGCTGGAGGTGGACAAGGGGCAGACCCCAATGCGCATAGACAGGTACATGTCCACGCATATGGAGGATACTTCCCGCAGCCGCGTGCAGCAGGCTCTCAAGGAGGGCTATGTGCGTGTGGGTGAGGAAGTTGTCAAGGCCAATTTCATAGTAAAGCCGGGCGACATCATCCGCTTCGTGATGCCTTACCGCCGCCGCGGGCTGGAAATACTCCCGCAGGACATTCCGCTCAACATAGTCTATGAAGACGACGATGTGCTGGTGGTCAACAAGCCGGCCGGAATGGTCGTGCATCCGGGCCACGGGCACTTCGAGGGCACGCTTGTCAACGCCCTCTCGCACCACCTCGGCATCAGCCAGGGACCGGACGCGGAGGACGAGAGGATGGGAGTGCTGGTGCACCGCATCGACAAGGACACCAGCGGCCTGCTTGCGGTCGCGAAGAACGAACAGGCGCAGCTCAAGCTGGCCAAGCAGTTCTTCGACCACAGCATCGAACGCCGCTACATCGCCATAGTCTGGGGCGACATCCAGGAGGACGAGGGGACCATCGAGGGCAATATAGGCCGCGACCCCAACGACCGACTGCGCTTCAGGGTCTATGAAGAGGAGGACAAGGGCAAGCGCGCTGTCACCCACTTCCGGGTGCTGGAGCGCTTCGGCTTCGTTTCCTGCGTGGAATGCAAGCTGGAGACCGGCAGGACGCACCAGATCAGGGTGCACATGTCGCAGATGGGACATCCCATATTCAACGACGAGCGCTACGGCGGCAACGAAATCCGCAAGGGCACGATATATTCCAAATACCGCCAGTTCATAGCCAACTGCTTCGAGCTCTGCCCGCGCCAGGCCCTGCACGCCAAGACACTCGGCTTCGTGCACCCGCGCACGGGAGAGTGGCTCCAGTTCGACTCAGAGCTTCCGGAAGATATGACCGCGCTTCTGGAGAAATGGCGCAAATACTGCGGTCAGATGCCTGAAGAATGAAGACCAAACTCCTGATACTCAGCTTTGTGTCGGCAGTGCTGCTGAGCCTGCCGTGGCTTGTGCCGCACACCGGTGCGCTTGCGCTCGTGGGCTTTGTGCCTCTGCTTGTGGCTGACTGGCTCGCCGACAGGGAGCGTGTCAGGGGATTCTGGCTCTATGCCCTGCTGACTTTCGTTGTCTGGAACGCCCTCACCACTTTCTGGGTCTGCAACGCCACGGTCGGGGGCGGCATATTCGCGATAGTCGCCAACGCTCTGCAGATGACGCTTGTCTGGGTAATCTTCAGATTCTCAAAGCGATACCTCGCAGGCGCCGTGCCTTATGTCCTGCTTGTGGCGGCCTGGCTCGCCTGGGAGAGGAGGTATTTCGACGTGGACATAAGCTGGCCGTGGCTCACTCTCGGCAATGCCTTCGCCGGCAGCACCCGCAGCGTGCAGTGGTACGAATACACCGGGTCTCTGGGAGGCTCGCTCTGGATCTGGCTCAGCAATATGGCATTCTTCGGGATGATTGTCGCCAGCGCCGGCGGGGCCTGGAAGGGCTGGAACCGCATTGCCCGCTCCGCTTCCTGCATCGCCCTCCTGCTCGTTGTGGCAGGGCCTCTGGTGCTCTCCAAGGCGATTTATGACAACTACGAGGAGAAGTCCGAGGGGACGGTGGGGGTCATCATAGGCCAGCCGAACTTCGACCCGTATGAGAAATTCTCCTCCCTTACCCAGAAGCAGCAGACCGCCGTGCTCGAGGGGCAGTTCGAGTCCGAGCTCCGCAAGGACAGCGCCTCCGTGCGCCCCGTGCTGCTCATCGGCCCGGAGACCTTCACTTCCGATGTGATACTCAATGACCTGTCTTCATCCGCGACGCTTCGCAGCTTCCATGAGCTGCTTGAGAAATATCCCCGCGCCGAGCTTCTGATAGGCGCGAGCACCTACAATATCTACCCTTCAGGCAAGGCACCGTCAGTGCTTGCGCGCAGCTTCGGCGACGGCTGGCTCACCTCGCACAACTCCGCCCTGCTTACCGATGCCACCGGGCGCACCGAGGTCTATCACAAGAGCCGTCTCGTGGTCGGGACCGAGCTCACTCCTTACCCCAAGATATTCGTGCCGCTGGACGACTGGCTCTCCGACAAGATGGGAGTCGCCGGGCTGATGGGCCGCTGCGAGGGTCAGGACGAGGTCTCTCTGCTGCATTTCGGGCCGGAGCGGATTCCGCTCGGCTGCGCAGTCTGCTATGAGTCGGTGTATGGAGAATACTGCAGCGGATATGTCCGCAAGGGCGCCCGGGCCATGACCGTCATCACCAACGACGCGTGGTGGGGCAACACCCCGGGCTACAGGCAGCATCTGAGCTATTCCGCCCTGCGCGCGATAGAGTTGCGCCGCGATATCGCCCGCTGCGGCAACACGGGCATCTCCTGCATCATCGACCAGCGCGGCGAGATACTCGAGCAGTCTCCGTGGTGGGAGAGGGCGACCATAAGTTACGAGATCAACCTCAATTCTGAACAGACCTTTTTTGTCCGCAACGGGGACATAGCCGGGCGCGTCTGCACCCTGGTTTTCCTGCTGCTCGCTGCCCTGCTCGTTGTGAGGGCCGTTATGCTTAAAGTCTCCAGTCGATAGGGGTTTTCCCCTTGGAAATCAACAGGTTGTTGGCTTTGGAGAAGTGCCGGCAGCCGAAGAACGCGCCCCTCGCGAGAGGGGAGGGATGCACCGCTTCCAGCACGAAGTGGCGGCTGGAGTCGATGAGCGCCGCCTTGCTGCGGGCGTAGTTGCCCCAGAGCATGAACACCACCCCGTCGCAGCGCTCCGAGATGGTCCGTATCACAGCGTCAGTGAATTCCTGCCAGCCTATCCTGCTGTGCGAGGTCGGTTCGCCCGCGCGCACCGTGAGCACCGTGTTGAGCAGAAGCACGCCCTGCTCGGCCCAGGGGGTGAGGTCCGGGCTGCCCGACATCTGTATTCCGAGGTCGGACTCTATTTCCTTGAATATGTTTTTGAGCGACGGCGGCGCCGGTACATTTGCCGGCACGGAGAACGAGAGTCCCGTGGCCTGGCCGTAGCCGTGGTAGGGGTCCTGCCCGAGTATCACGACCTTGAGCGCGGGCAGCGGACAGAGCTCGAATGCCCTGAAAATCTGTCCTCCCGGAGGGAATATCACCGCTCCCTCCCGTTTCTGCCGGTGCAGTTCGGCGACCAGCTCCGCAAAATACGGCTTGTCGAATTCGCCCTGCAGCGCCTCTTTCCAGCTTTGTTCTATCTTTACGTCCATAATTCTCCAAAGTTAAATAAAAATTTCTACCTTTGCGCCCGATTGCACGGCGCGGTGCCGTGCTTCTGTAAGGGGTGCTTCATCATTGATGAGGCTGAGATTATACCCATAACCTGATCCGGGTAATGCCGGCGTAGGTAAACCTCCCCTTATACATTGTTTTTTAATTAATTAACTACATTTTAATGAAAAAGAATGTATTTTTTGCCGTGCTGCTTTCTCTGGCTACTGGTGCCGGGGCGCAGACGGTCTCTGACTCGCTCCTCGTGGAAAGGCTCGAGGACGCTGTAGTTCAGGGGGTCAGGGTGCAGAAGAATGCACCTTACGCAGTTGCAAACATCAGTGAAAGCACGCTCAAGAGCTTCTCTCTCAGCGGCAAGGAGCTCCCCTTCCTGCTCTCCCGCACCCCGGGCGTGCTGGCGTGGAGCGAAAACGGAGTCGGCACGGGCACGAGCTACATGCGCATCAGGGGCGCCGGCGACTCCAGAATCAATGTAACGGTTGACGGCATGCCTCTCAATTCGCCTGAAGACCAGTGCGTGTTCTGGGCCAACATGAACAGCTACTCCAGCTTTATGGAGAGCGTGCAGATACAGAGGGGAGTGGGTACCTCCACCAACGGCGACGGCGCGTTCGGCGGCACGGTGACGATGAAGACCAGGTCCGCTTCGCTTACCCCGTATGCCGAAGTCAGCGCTTCCTACGGCTCCTACAACACCCTCAACCTGGGCGTCAGCGCCTCCACCGGCCTGCTCTGGAACCACTTCGTGGCAGAGGGCGGCTACCATCAGACCACTACTGACGGCTATGTTGACGGCACGGCGGGCCGCTCCGGCTCCTACTATGCAGGCCTGACCTGGCTCGGGGGCAATTTCACGCTGCGTTACCGCAACATAGGCAACTTCGAGCACACCGGGCAGGCGTGGAACGGAGTCACTGCCGGCAGCGACGACCTCTCGCTGATGGACGGCACCTACGGCGCGAGCACCGGAATCCACAATTACGCCGATATGTACCGCGTCGGACTCGGGCGTTACAACTCTCTGTATGAGAGACTTGCTACCGACGCGGACGGCAATTTCATTAAGGGCTCCGACGGCCGCTACCAGACCGAACGCTACACTCTCCGCGACGGCTCGCTCTGGCCCAAGACCACCGACAACTTCATCCAGAACCATAACATACTCTCCGGCTCCTGGAACATCGACGAGCACTGGAACATGAACCTCTCGCTGCGCTACACCTACGGCTACGGCTACTACGAGGAGTTCCGCTACAACAACAAGCTCAAGAAGTTCGGCCTCTCAAACTTCACGAAGTCCGACGGCTCCACCCTCAAGAAGACCGATTTCGTGCGCCAGAAGGGCCTGGACCAGAACACCTGGGGCGCCGTCTATAATGTCAGCTACCGCGACTCCCGCTGGGACATCATCGGCGGAGTCAGCGCCCAGCGCTTCACTTCCAACCACTTCGGCCACCTTACCTACATCGCTGACGAGGAGCTCGCGGCGGCGACGCTCGACTCCGACGGCCGCTACACCTACTACGACTCCGATGCCTTCAAGGGGGACTATAGCGCCTTCGTCAAGGCAGCGCTCAGCCTCGGCGAGCACTGGGACATCTTCGGCGACCTGCAGTACCGCAGGGTAGATTACAGCACCGACGGCAGGAATGACAAATTCATTGAGAATGAGGACGGAAGCTACTCCAACCAGATTCTCAATATCAATGAACACTACAATTTCTTCAACCCCAAGGGCGGCGTAAGCTACAGCAACGGGCCGCACAGGGCCTACGCGTCCGTGGCTATGAGCCACCGCGAGCCGGAGCGCAACAACTTCACAGACAACGGCAACTATCCCGCCCCCAAGGCCGAGAGCCTCATCGACTACGAACTCGGCTACCAGCTGAATGCCGGGAACTTCCGTGCAGGTCTGAACCTCTACTATATGGACTACCGCAACCAGTTCGTGCAGACCGGACAGCAGAGCGACATAGGCGAGAACCTCACCACCAACATAGCCAGATCCTACCGTAGCGGAGCGGAAATCACCCTTGCCTGGGACGCCGCAAGCTGGCTGACCCTCGAGGGCAACGCCGCCCTCAGCGCCAACCGCATCCTCGACTTCGACGAGTATGCCGAGGACTGGGACAACGGCTACACGGTAATCCATTATGACTCATCCACTCTCGCGTTCTCCCCGAGCGCCATTCTCAACGGTTTCGCGGACTTCCGCTTCGGCGACTTCGCCGCCGTATGGCACACGGGCTTCGTGAGCAGGCAGTATCTCGACAACACCCGGAACGCGGACCGTTCCCTGCCTGCATACAGCTGCTCCGATGTGGATTTCTCCTATACCTTCAGGTTCAGGGGCGCCCTCAAGGAACTGCGTCTGGGACTCAATCTCGGCAATGTGTTCAACAGCCATTACGCCACCAGCGGCTGGGTATATTCAGCCATAGCCGCGGGCTACGGCCACCCGAACGACAATCGCTACTACCAGATAGGCTTCGTGCCGGCCGCCGGCTTCACGGCCCTCGGCAATATTACCCTGAGATTCTAGTATGGCTGAATTCCTCGCCGTCCACTGGCTTGACATACTCACCACCGCGCTGGGACTCGCCTACATTCTCCTGGAATACAGGGCGAGCCTCGCGCTCTGGGCGGTGGCCTTCGTGATGCAGAGCCTCGATGTGGTGCTCTACTGGCAGCACGGCCTCTACGCGGACTGCGGCATGGAGTTCTACTACATCGCGATGACGGTGTATGGCTTCATCAACTGGAAATACCTCAAGGGCCGCAAGGACAATAAACCTACGGTGGTGACGCATTTCGCCCGGCCGTACATCCTGCCCTGGGCCCTCGCTACGGCCGCGCTCTGGGCTCTCATATACTTCCTGCTGGTGCGCTTTACCGACTCCCAGGTCCCTGTCTGCGACAGCTTCACCACGGCGCTTAGCTTCGTGGGTTGCTGGGCCCTCGCACGCAAGTACCTGGAACAGTGGCTGATATGGATAGTGGTGGACGTCGTGACCTGCGCCCTCTATTTCTACAAGGGCATCCCGTTCAAGGCTTCGCTCTACGGACTTTATGTGATAATCGCGGTCGCCGGCTACATTAAGTGGAAGAAAATGCTTAATATTTCGTAACTTCGCGGCTATGAAAGTCAAAGCACTATTCCCGGGCTCATTCGATCCGTTCACCGCAGGGCATCTCAACATCCTCCACAGGGCGCTGACGATGTTCGACGAGGTGACCGTGGCAGTCGGCATCAACCAGGACAAGCACGGATTCTTCACCAACGAGCAGAAGCTCGACATCATCCGCCAGGAGACGGCCGGTATGGACAATGTGGTAGTCATTCAGTATGACGGACTTACGGTGGATATCTGCCGCGAGCTGGGCATACGCCACATAGTCAGGGGAGTGCGCAACATGCTCGACTTCGAGAACGAGCGCGCCATCGCCGACGCCAACCGCCGCCTCGCCCCGGAGATAGAGACCATCATCATCCCGACCGCGCAGGAGTTCGCGCACATCTCGTCCTCCGCCGTGAGGGACATACTCCGCCACCACGGAGACACCTCGCTCTTCCTTCCGGAGGGCGTAAAGCTCCCTGAAGTCAAATGAAGCGCCTCGCTGCCATAGCCCTCGCTCTGCTGCTGAGTCTCTCCCCGCTCTTCGCGCAGGAGGACTCGCTCTACCGCTATGCGGGGCTCGACAGCCTGCTGACGCAGTTCTACGGAGCGCTCGAGCGGGAGAGCCTGGAGGCGAAGTACGACGAGTTCGACACGTTAATCTCCTCCTGCCGCGACTCCCTGACCAGGCAGCACGTAACTCTCAGCATATTCGACCATTACCGCCACGCGAGAGTGATGGGGGAGGAGGCCGTCGCAATCCATGTCTATGACACCTGGCTCGCCACCGGACTGGTAAAGACCGCCACCGATATCGAGCTGATGGACGCGCAGATATTCGCCGACTTCAACCGGCATTCCCTTATCGGGATGACGGCTCCGAAAGTCCGGCTCCTCAAGCCTTGCGGCGGCAGCCGTACTGTACCGGAGGACGGCAGGGTGGCGGTGCTCTTCTTCTACGACACCTCCTGCGCCAAATGCCGCCTGGAGAGCCAGGTGCTGCCTTCCGTGCTCGCGCAGGTCGATTTTCCGATGAATTTCTACGCCGTCTATGTGGGCTCGGACAAGAAGGACTGGAAGGCTTTCCGCAAGAATTTCAAGATCCATAACCGCAGCGTGAAGCTCGTGCATCTCTGGGACCCGGAGATGGACTCCGACTACCAGAGGCTCTACGGCGTTACCGGCACCCCGAGGATGTTCGTCGTCTATAAGGACGGGGAAATCCTGGGCCGGAGGCTGGAAGTGACCAATCTGCAGGAAATTATCCACTATATAAGCATTAGCGATGGCCAAGAAAAAGAGTAGAAGCAGCAGGAAGTTCTCCGCTGTCGATCCGGCCTACCTGGACCGCCAGAAGGAGTCCCTAAAAAGAATTTACCGCAAGTCGGTGCTCTTCAACGGGCAGGAACTTGCGGCAATCGATGAATATTGTCGTCGTTTCAAGGTCTCCTCACGCTCGGCCCTCATCAGAGAGGCGCTTATGGAGCGCATCCTCAAAGGCCTGGAGGAGAACCATCCGACGCTTTTCTAGAAGATGTAGTCGATCACGTCCTTGATGGTCTGCACATAGTGGAATGTCAGGCCCTCGACATAGATCTGCTTGATGTCCTCGATGTCCTTGCGGTTGTCTTCGGAGATGACTATCGTGTGGACACCGGCCCTCTTGGCGGCGAGAATCTTCTCTTTGATGCCGCCCACAGGGAGCACTCTGCCGCGCAGAGTCATCTCTCCGGTCATAGCCACACCCGACTTTATCCCCTCTCCGCGCAGCGCGGACACCATGGAGCTGACCATAGTGATGCCGGCTGAAGGACCGTCCTTAGGGGTCGCTCCCTCAGGCACATGCACGTGGATGTCCTTGGCCGCGAACTCCTCGGAAGTCATCTTCGCCATCTCCGGATGCGCCTTGATATACTGGTAGGCGATGGTCGCGGACTCCTTCATCACGTCTCCGAGGTTGCCGGTCATGGTCATCACGCCCTTGCCGTTGGACACTGAACTCTCGACGAAGAGGATTTCTCCTCCCATCTGGGTCCATGCGAGTCCGGTCACTACGCCCGGGGCCTCGTTGCCCTTCTGCTTGTCGTGGAAGGCCGTCGGCAGGCCGAGGTATTCCTTGAGGTGCTCCTTCTTGATTACCTTAGGATAATCTTCGCCGAGCGCTATCTTCTTGGCGGTCACGCGGGCAATCTTGGCAATCTGCTTCTCGAGGCCGCGCACGCCCGATTCGTGGGTGTACTGGTCTATGATTTCCTCGAGCGCCGCCTTGTCTATC
The DNA here is from genome assembly GCA_963588685.1 of bacterium. GTDB lineage: Bacteria > Bacteroidota > Bacteroidia > Bacteroidales > UBA932 > Cryptobacteroides. The sequence goes on along the minus strand of CAVAID010000002.1, from coordinate 23,875 downwards.
CTGAGCAGGCTCTTCTTGATGCCGTGCTCCTCCAGCTGCTTGGGCACGAGGAACTTGCGGGCGATTTCCATCTTCTCCTCGGCGAGGTAGCCGGTGACGTTGATCACCTCCATACGGTCGAGCAGCGCAGGCTGGATAGGCGAGATGCTGTTGGCCGTGGTGATGAAGAGCACGTTGCTCAGGTCGTAGTCGAGGTCGAGGTAGTTGTCATGGAAGGTCGCGTTCTGCTCAGGGTCGAGCGCCTCCAGCAGTGCGGATGACGGGTCGCCCTTGAAGTCGGAGCTGAGCTTGTCTATCTCGTCGAGAACGATTACCGGGTTGGAAGTGCCCGCCTTGGCTATGCCGTTGAGGATTCGTCCCGGAAGTGCGCCCACATAGGTTTTGCGGTGTCCGCGGATTTCCGACTCGTCGTGCATGCCGCCCAGCGCGATGCGCACATATTTGCGTCCCAGCGCCTTGGCCACGGACTTGCCGAGGGAGGTCTTGCCCACTCCCGGAGGGCCGTAGAGGCAGAGTATAGGGGATTTCATGTTGCCCTTGAGCTTGAGCACCGCGAGGTACTCCACGATGCGGTCCTTGACGGTGTCGAGTCCGTAGTGGTCGTGGTCGAGGACCTTCTGCGCATGCGCGAGGTCCAGGTTGTCCTTGCTCATCTCGCCCCAAGGCAGCTGAAGCATGAACTCCAGATAGTTGTACTGCACGCTGTAGTCCGGGGAGGACGGGTTGTACCTCTCCAGCCTTGCGAGCTCCTTGTCGAAGGCTTCGGCTATCTCCTTAGGCCATTTCTTCTTTTCCGCCTTCTCGCGGAACTTGTCGAACTCCTCCTCTCCGTCCATGCCGAGCTCCTCCTGGATGGTGCGGAGCTGGTTGTTGAGGTAGTATTCCCTCTGCTGCTGGTCGATTTCGCTCTTGACTTTCTGGTTGATCTCCTGCTTGATCTTCATCAGCTCGGTCTGCACGTTGAGGATGGAGAGCAGCTTGAGGCCCCTGACCTTGACGTCGTCGATTTCGAGCAGCTCCGCCTTGGAGTCGAAGTTCTCCACCTCGATGGTGGTGGCTATGAAGTTGACGAGGAACTTGAAGTCGTCGATGGCCTTGACCGCGCCTATGGTCTCCCTCGAGCCGAGGTTGGACGAGCGGAGTATCTGGATGGCCTTGTCCTTGAGCGATTCGCTGATTGCCTTTATGTCAGTGGAGTGGATGTCGCCCTTGAGGACATCCGGCAGGTAGTGAACTCTCGCGGTGATGTACGGCTCGTAGCCGAGCACGGCCTCGACCTCGAGGCGCTTGAAGGCCTGAAGTATGGCGGTGATGGTGCCGTCCGGCATCTCCAGGGTCTTAACTATCTTGCACACAGAGCCGTAGTGGTAGAGGTCCTCCTCCTGAGGCTCCTCCACCATCACGTCCTGCTGCGGTACGGCGCCGATGAAGAATCCCTCCTTCTCGGCATCCTGGATAAGTTTTATGGATTTTTCCCGCCCTATCGTGACGGGGTATATCGCTCCCGGGAAGAGCACTGCGTTGCGCAGCGCCAGAACAGGCAGAACATCAGGCAGTTCGGCATCGTCAACCTTCATCAGACTATCGCCCTGCAGTACCGGTATTATGCTTACCTCGGCCCCTGCAGGGAAGGTGAATTCTTTATCTTGTCTCATATTTCTGTCAAATTGTCAGTAATGATAGCTCCTAAAATCGGACTGCTAATATAGTCAATCTCCGTGCCACTGCAAAAAAAATCAAAACTCATTGAAAGTATTTTGAATAATGGAAAAAATAATATATTTTTGCACTCCAATTTGCGTTGCAAATTTATTGAATACTAAATATTAAGACAATGACTAAAGCAGAAATCGTAAACGAAGTTGCCAAGTCGACAGGAATCGAGAAGGTAACTGTACAGACAGTCGTAGAGGCTGCAATGGAGAGCATCAAGGCTTCCGTTATCAAGGGTAACCCGGTTTATCTCCGTGGCTTCGGCAGTTTCATCATCAAGCATCGCGCACAGAAGGCTGCACGCAACATCACCAAGCAGACCACTATGACAATCCCTGCACATGACATCCCGGCTTTCAAGCCTTCAAAGTCATTCGTAGCTGAGGTCAAGACAAAATAATTTTTTTCTACAATGCCAAACGGAAAGAAGCATAAGAGACATAAGATGTCCACGCACAAGCGTAAGAAGCGTTTGCGCCTGAACAGACACAAGAAGAAGTAGTCGAGAAAAGCCTGACGGGAGATCCGGCGGGCTTTTTCTTAATTATAGTATTGCAAATGGAAACCACCGCGAAAACAGAAAAGGATCTTGTGGTCGACGTATCGGCCTCGGAAGTTCGCATCGCGCTGATGGAGAACCATCGGCTCATCGAGCTTGACAGGGAGTCAACCAAGGATCACGGCTTTTCGGTCGGGGACGTCTATCTTGGCAGGGTCAAGAAGATACTTCCCGCGCTGAACGCCGCTTTCGTGGACATAGGTGACAGCAAGGAAGCGTTTATCCACTATCTCGACCTCGGGCTCTATTTCGACGCGTTCGACACCTTCGTGCGCGAGAGCAATCCCAACAAGGATCTCGGCAAGCTCTACTCGGGTACCAAGATAGGACCTGTGCTTGCCAAGGAGGGCCGCATCGAAGACCACCTCAAGCCGGGGCAGATGATAATCGCCCAGATTGTCAAGGAACCTATCTCCACCAAAGGATCCAGGCTGACTGCGGAGATTTCATTGGCAGGACGCAACATTGTACTGCTCCCTTTTGCCGACAAGGTGAGCGTTTCCCAGAAGATCTCCTCCCGCGAGGAGAAAAAGAGACTTGAGACTCTCGTCCGCAGCATCCTCCCCCACAACTACGGAGCCATCATCCGCACCGCCGCCGAAGACAAGAACGCCGCAGTGCTGGTGGCCGAGCTCCGCTCGCTGATCGAGAAGTGGGAGGCGTCGTGGAAGAAAATCGCCGCATCCAAGGGCGTCAAGCTCCTCTTCACAGAGTATGACAGGACCACCGCGACCATCCGCGATCTGCTCAACGACACATTCTCCAACGTGTACGTCAACGACTCCAAGATCTATGATGAGGTCCGCCGCTATGTCTCCCTGATCTCACCCGAGCAGGAGAAGATTGTCAAGCTCTACGAAGGCAAGGAGCCGATTTTCGACCATTTCGAGGTCACGCGCCAGATCAAGAGCTCCTTCGGCAAAGTCGTGCCGATGAAGCAGGGCGCATACCTGGTCATCGAGACCACTGAGGCTCTCAATGTCATCGACGTCAACAGCGGCACCCGCGCCAAGACCAACGACCAGGAGGAGAACACCTTCGAGGTCAACAAGATCGCGGCGGAGGAGATTGCCCGCCAGCTCAGGCTCCGCGATATGGGCGGCATTGTCATCATCGACTTCATCGACATGGACAAGGCCGAGCACCGCAACGAACTCTTCAAGTACATGAGGGACCTGATGGAGCCCGACAGAGCGAAGCACAACGTGCTGCCGCTTACCAAATTCGGCCTGATGCAGCTCACCCGCCAGAGGATACGCCCGGTGACGGAGATCGAGACGGCCGAGAAATGTCCTTTGTGCCACGGCACCGGCAAGATAGCCTCCACCGTCGTCATCGACGAGGAGATAGAGCGCAAGCTCTCCGACTATGTGGACAAGGGGCTCAAGACATTTACGCTCAAGGTCAGCCCGATTCTGGGGGCGTACCTGAGCCGCGGATTCAACTCTTTTGTCCGCAAATGGAAACGCAAGTACAAGTGCAGGCTGACTCTGGTCGAGGTGACCGAGCACAGCATCCTGCAGTATGAACTCTATGACAAAGACGGAAAGGCTCTCGACTAGCGAGAGCCTTTTTTCTGTCCGCGCAGCGGCCAGAAAAAAAGCGAGCCGCTGCGCGCTCGCTTTTCTCTTCTGCGGTCCCCGAGCCTGTCGAGGGGCCGGCCACCGTGGGGCAGTTTCCGAATTCCGGGAAAATAACTAACTTTAGCGTTTGGAAAATTCTTAATCGCACGAAGTATGGGCAAACATTTTATGGCTTTCATTCTGGCGGGCTTGGTATCCGGGGTCAGCGCTCTGGCCGGCACTCCTGCCAATGTTTCTGATTATCAGCAATCTGAAGAAGCACGCCTGCTCCGCTTCCCTGCCACGAACGGCACGGATGTGGTATTCTCCTATGCGGGAGACCTTTTCACGGCACCTCTCTCCGGCGGCGAAGCGCGCCGGCTCACCTCGCACATCGGCTACGAGATGTTCGCGAAATATTCCCCGGACGGCAGGACGATTGCCTTCACCGGCGAATATGACGGCAACCGTGAGGTTTACATCATCCCCGCAAAGGGCGGAGAGCCTGTACGCCTGACATATACGGCCACCAACAGCCGTGACGACCTCGGCGACAGGATGGGCCCGAACAACATCGTGATGGGATGGACGCCGGACGGCAAAAAGATCATATTCCGCAACCGTACCGGCGACGGATTCCCGGGAAAGCTCTGGACCGTATCGGTCGACGGCGGCATGCCGGAGCAGATTCCGCTGCCGGAAGGAGGCTTCTGCTCATATTCCCCTGACGGGAAGAAGCTCGCCTACAACCGTGTGATGAGGGAGTTCAGGACCTGGAAATACTACCGCGGCGGAATGGCCGACGAGATCTGGGTCTATGACGGCAAGAAGGTGGAAAAGGTCACCGACAACATCGCCCAGGACATCTTCCCGATGTGGGTGGGCGACGAGATCTACTTCGCCTCCGACAGGGATATGACGATGAACATATTCGTTTATAACACAAAGACCAAGGCTACCTCCAAGGTCACCTCGTTCGACGACTATGATGTCAAGTTCCCGAGCACAAACGGCAAGCTGGTGGTATTCGAGAAGGGCGGCTACCTCTACAAACTCGACCCTGCCACGAAGGTCGCCGAGCAGATCCATATCACCCTCGGCTCCGACCTTGTCTATGGCCGCGCCGAGAGGATGAACGTCGGCAGGAAGGGGCGCAACTCCTACAGCATCTCGCCTGACGGCAAGAGGGTGGCCGTGACGGCCCGGGGAGAACTTTTCGACATCCCGGTCGGGAAGGGAATCACCCGCAACATCTCCAAAACTCCGGGAGCCAACGAGCGCGGAGCGGACTGGAGCCCTGACGGGAAATACATCGCCTACATCAGCGACGCCACCGGGGAGACCGAGGTCTATATCTATGACGTCGCCGCCGGAAGCGCCCCTGTGCAGGTCACCAAGGGCAATGACACCTACATCCGCAGCCTCCAGTGGAGCCCCGACAGCAAGCATATCCTCTACACCGACCGCAAGAACAGGCTCGTGGAGGTCGATCCGTTCGCCAAGACATCCAGGACGGTGCTCCAGAACCCGGAACAGGAGTTCACCGGGGTCGAATATTCCCCTGACAGCAAATGGATTGCATATACCCGCCCGGCATCCAACAAGATGAACGTGGTCTATGTCTATAACCTGACTTCCGGCAAGGAATATCCAGTCACGGAGAAATGGTACGACTCCTCCTCGCCGGTATTCTCAACCGATGGCAAGTATTTGATATTCACCTCCGACAGGGACTTCCGGCCGATTTACAGCTGGATTGAATGGAACTACGCCTACACCGACCGCAGCGGGGTCTATATGACAATGCTCGCCTCCGGCACGCCTTCGCCGCTGCTGCCTGCCGACAGCGAATCGGTCTCCGGTACCGACGGGGACAAGCCTGCAGCGGAGCCTGCCGCAGACAAGCCTGACAAGGGCAAGAAGGGTCCTAAAGCCAAGGACGGCAAGCCGGCCCCGGAGAAAAAGGCCGTAGAGGTGAAAATCGACCCCGAGGGGCTGGTGGACAGGACCATCAAGCTCCCTGTCAGCGGCACAAGATATTTCTGCGACGGAGAAAAGCTCTGGTACTCCGAAGGCGGCTCCACGATGGTTCTCGATTTCGCGAGCGGCAAATCCGAGCAGTGCTCCGAAGGCCGCGTGATGTACCGCCCTGGCGACAAGAAGGCCATCCTCGCTTCCAAAGGAAAGTGGAGCGCCGTGAACTTCCCGGCACCTAAGGTCGGCGGCGGAGAGACCGTCGATGTGGACAATATGTACACCACGGTTGACTATTCCCAGGAGTGGCCTCAGATCTTCGACGAGGTCTGGAGAGCCTTCCGCGACGGCTACTATCTCGAGAATATGCACGGCCGCGACTGGAAGGGCGTCAAGGAGAAATACGCCGTCCTGCTGCCTTACGCCAAGACCCGCCTTGACCTCAACTACATCATCGGCGAGATGATAAGCGAGCTGGCCAGCGGCCACGCCTATGTCACCCCTGGCGACTACCCTAAGCCGGAACGCACCCCTATGGGACTTCTCGGCGCCAAGCTCAGCAAGGGCAGGAACGGTTACTTCAAGATTGACCACATCTACTCCGGAGCGGCCTACAGGCCGGAACTCCGTTCTCCTATGACGGAGCCGGGAATGGACATCAGCGAGGGCGACTACATTACCGCAATCGACGGACAGTCGCTCAAGGACATCGACAATATCTACAAGCTCCTGGTCGGCAAGGCTGACAAGCTCGTCGAGCTGACGGTCAACAAATCGGCCTCCGAGGGCGGCCGCAAGGTGGTCGTCAAGCCTATCGACAACGAATATCCTCTCGAGCACTACGAGTGGGTGATGAACAATATCAGGACCGTGGAAGAGAAGTCCGGCGGCAAGGTGGGCTACATCTACATCCCGGACATGGGGCCCGAGGGCCTGAACGAGTTCGCCCGCTGGTACTACCCGCAGCTTGACAAGGAGGCGCTGATTATCGACGACCGCGAGAACGGCGGCGGCAACATCTCCCCGATGATTATCGAGAGGCTGCTCCGCAACGTTTACAGAATGACTATGAGCAGGACCTCCAGCCAGACCGGTACCATCCCGGAAGGCACACATACCGGACCTAAGGTGCTGCTTATCAACAAGTACTCCGCTTCCGACGGCGACCTCTTCCCTTGGAGCTTCAAGGCCAACAATCTCGGCACCGTCATCGGCACGAGGACCTGGGGCGGCATCGTGGGCATCAGCGGCTCGCTGCCTTATATGGACGGCACTGACGTGCGGGTTCCGTTCTTCACGAACTACGATGCGGTCACCGGAGAATGGATAGTCGAGAACCACGGCGTGGATCCGGACATCGTGCTGGACAATGACCCGGTAAAGGAATATGCCGGCGAGGACGAGCAGCTCGAGAAGGCCATCGAGGTGGCGCTCCAGCAGATCAAGGACCGCAAGGCCCTCCCTGGCGTCCCTGCTCCGCGCACCTTCCCGGACCTCGGACTCCCGCAGATTAAATAGAGCGGCGCTTCGACGGAGCTTAGCGACCGCCTCCCCTCGACAGGCTCGGGGACCGCAAATAATGTTTATATTTGGAAAAAATAACGCCATGTCAAACCATACCAGACTTCTCAAGCCGATCCTGGCCGCGCTGATGCTGCTCGGCTGCGGAGCGCTCCATGCCCAGGTTCCGTTCTACGCCGCAGCCCCCGGGGACGGCGTGCTCTTCGGCTACCATTCGCTGAAGTTCCGCCCTGCGAACGGCTACAACGAGAGTTTCACCACCTTCCAGTACGGCATCGGCAAGACCGCCGTCGGCCTGGAGCTCTACACCTGCCCGACGGGAGTCTATTCCGGCTACACCTTCAGGGCCGGTTTCTACAAGAGCAACTACTTCAACATAGGTTTCCAGACCAGCCCGACATTCTCGATGTCCGACCACCACAAATTCTCCTACATCACGAGCGGCCTCTATGTCCACGGTGCCTTCGAGCCGACGGGACGATTCTACTGGCTCTCCAACACGCTCTGGACGGTGCATGCTGACAAAATGGCAGATGTCGAGCACTGGCTCTACCTGGGGGCCAAATTTCCGCTCTCCAACGGCAGCCTGATTCACCCTATGGTGGGCACGATCCACTCGTGGAGGTTCGACTCCAATCCGGACCTCGCCCTCGGATGTTCCTGGGCTGTAGGGCATTACGAATTCTTTCTCTGGTCCAGCAACTATTTCCGGGACGCTGTCAGGGTAGTGTTCGGCATAGCCTTTGTTTATTGATGACCGGTCCCGGCAGTGCACGGTGCGGCCCGGGAAATGATGATTAAATTGATACGGATATGATTTGGATGATAATGATAGCGGTGATGGTGCTCTCCTACATCATCTCGGCTACCCTCCAGAACAAGTTTGACAAATACTCCCGCGTGCCTTCGCCCCACGGGCTCACCGGGGCTGATGTGGCGCGCCTGATGCTCCAGCAGAACGGCATCTCCAACGTGACGGTGCAGTCTGTCAAGGGCAAACTTACCGACCACTTCAACCCTCAGGACATGACCATCAACCTCAGTGAATCGGTCTATGGCAGCGCCTCCATTGCCGCCTGTGCCGTGGCCGCGCACGAGACCGGGCACGCCATCCAGCACGCCCGCGGCTATGCGCCGCTCAGGCTGCGCAGCGCCCTCGTGCCGGTGGTAACATTCGCCAACAACACCGTCCAGTGGGTGCTCCTGCTCGGAGTCATTTTCATCAATGTATTCCCGTCCCTGATCTGGATCGGCATCGCCCTCTTCGCGATGACCACCCTCTTCAGTTTCGTGACCCTGCCGGTGGAGATCAACGCCAGCCAGCGCGCCGTGCAGTGGCTCGAAGGTGCCGGAGTCGTGGATGCGACCTCCCGCCCGATGGCGGTGGATGCCCTCAAATGGGCGGCCTACACCTATGTCATCGCGGCAATCGGCTCGCTCGCTACGCTGTTCTATTATATTGGCATAGCACAGAGGCGCTAATCTCGCAAATTATTGATACCTTTGCAGACTGCGCGTCAGGGAATCCGGGTGCGCAGCCTTTTTGACTGTTATAAAACTACAATATTTAAATCTATCGATGCGAAATTTTATTGAGGAACTCAAATGGAGAGGCATGATCCACGACATTATGCCAGGTACCGAGGAAGAACTTATGAAAGGCCCGGCTTCGGCCTACGTCGGGATTGACCCGACGGGGGATTCCCTGCACATAGGGCATCTCGTGAGCATAATGATACTCAAGCACTTCCAGGCCTGCGGACATAAGCCATACGCCCTCGTGGGAGGTGCCACCGGAATGATCGGCGACCCGTCGATGAAGAGCCAGGAGCGCAACCTGCTGGACGAAGAGACCCTCGCCCACAACGTGAAGTGCATCAAGGCTCAGCTTGCCCGTTTCCTGGACTTCAATTCCGACGCCCCCAACAAGGCGGAGCTCGTCAACAACTACGACTGGATGAAGGACTACACCTTCATCAATTTCACCCGCGACATCGGCAAGCTCATCACCGTCAACTACATGATGAGCAAGGACTCCGTCAAGAAGCGCCTCAGCCGCGACTCGTCCGAGGGAATGTCATTCACGGAGTTTACCTACCAGCTCCTCCAGGGCTATGATTTCCTCTATCTCTACCAGCACTATAACGTGCGTCTGCAGCTCGGCGGCGCAGACCAGTGGGGCAACATCACCACCGGCACCGAGCTCATCCGCCGCACCTGCGGGGGCGAGGCCTATGCGCTGACCTGCCCGCTCATCACCAAGGCTGACGGCGGCAAGTTCGGCAAGACCGAGAAGGGCAACATCTGGCTCGACCCTGAGCGCACCTCCCCGTACCAGTTCTACCAGTTCTGGCTCAATGTGAGCGACGAGGACGCCGAGCGCTACATCAAGATATTCACACTGCTCGACCGCGAGACCATCGAGGCCGCCATCGCAGCCCACAGGGAGTGCCCGGAGAAGCGCGAACTTCAGAAGCTTCTGGCAAAGGAAGTTACGATAATGGTGCACGGAGAGAAGGAATACGAGACCGCAGTCAAGGCTTCCGGCATCCTCTTCGGCAAGGCCACCGCTGACGACCTCCGCAGCCTCGACGAGAAGACCTTCCTCGCAGTGTTCGACGGAGTGCCGACCTTCAGCATCGAGCGCTCCAAGCTCCCTCTCGGCATCCTCGACGCCCTCGCCGTGGAGACCTCCGTCTTCCCGTCCAAGGGCGAGGCCCGCAAGATGATACAGCAGAACGGCTTCAGCCTCAACAAGGAGAAGATGACCGACATCACCCGCTCCCTCACCGAGGACGACATCATCGACGGCAAGTACATCCTTGTCCAGAAGGGCAAGAAGGACTATTATATCCTCATTGTCAATGGATAGGCCGGCAAGCAAAAGGCAGCTTCAGGTTGCCCGCGAACTCCAGCGCGACCTCGCGGAGATCATCCGCAGCAGGGGCATGGCGGCCTATGCAGGCTGCCTGGTGACGGTGAGCGAGGTCAGGGTCAGCCCCGACCTCAGCATCGCCAAGGTCTATGTGAGCATCTTCCCTTCCGACAAGGCCCCTGCGGCGCTCGCGGCCCTGGAGGAGGACAAGCGCGCAATCCGCGGGGAACTGGGCCGCAAGGTGGCGTCTCAGCTGCGCATCGTCCCGGAGATTGACTTCTACCAGGACACGACCCTCGACTACGCGGAGCACATAGAAGAATTGCTTAAAAAATAGCTGATCCGCAGTTGGACACCGGATTGTTCATAGCCCTCCGCTACCTGTTTGCGAAGAAGTCCCACAATGTAATCAATGTGATTTCCGCAATCAGCGCGGCCGGCATTGCCATCGGTTCGGCGGCCCTGATACTGATACTTTCGGTCTATAACGGCTTCGACCGCATCATCCGGGACAACCTCTCGGACCTCGACCCCGACATCCTCGTCACCGCCAGCGGCGGCGGGGATTTCTTTGTGCCCGAGGGCGAGGTCTTCGATGCCATACTTGAGGACGGGCGCATAGCGAGCGTTTCCTCTGTGCTGGAGGCGGATGTGTTCGTTTCCTATGGAGGCAGGCAGGCCATAGCCCGCGCCAAGGGCGTGGATGAGGTCTATGAGGAGGAGTCGCCGCTCGCCTCGCACATCGCTGCGGGGGAGTTCTCCCTCTACCGGGGGGATGTTCCGCTCGCTGCCGTGGGCTCGGGACTTGCCTACGAGATGGGCATCAGTCCCCGTTTTCTCGAAAAAATAGAACTCTACTACCCCAAGAGCACAGGGGGCAGTCCGCTGCTCGGCCCGTCGTCGGCGCTGGGATGCGTGCGGCTCGTGCCGGGAAGCATATTCAGCGTGAGCTCGGGGACCGACGCTTCGCTGATGGTCGTTCCGCTGGAGGCCATGCGCTCTCTGACGGGCTGCGCTGCCGGGGAGGTGTCCGGGGTGGAACTCCGCCTTGTCGATTCTTCGCAGACTTCCGCCGTCCGCAAGGAACTCGCCGCCGCCCTCGGGGACGGGTTCTCGGTGCGCGACCGCTATATGCAGAACAGCTCCATCTACAAGATGATGAAGTATGAGAAGCTCGCCATCTTCCTGATTCTGATTTTCGTGGTTATCATCGTGGCTTTCAATATCTTCGGCTCGCTCTCGATGCTCATAATCGAGAAGACGGAGGACATCGGGACGCTGCGCGCGATGGGGGCGCGGGATTCGATGGTGCGGCGCATCTTCCTGCTTGAGGGATGGATGATTTCGCTGCTCGGACTCGCCGTGGGGCTCGTTTTCGGGGTCGGGCTTACCCTGCTGCAGCAGCATTTCGGGCTCGTCAAGATGCCGCAGGGCTTCTTTATCCAGGCCTATCCTATTGAGCTTCAGGCGCCTGATGTGCTCTTTACTGCCGTCGGGGTTGCGCTTATCGGCCTTGCTGTCGCTTGGTTTTCTTCGCGGAGGCTGGCGAGGTAGGGTTTAGCGGTTTTCAGTTTGCAGGAGTATTCTTTTGGCGTCCAGACCGCCGGCGAATCCGGTCAGGCTATGGTCTGAGCCTATCACGCGGTGGCAGGGGATGATGATGCCGATGCCGTTGGCCCCGATGGCCTGCGCCACGGCACGCACGCCCTTGGGATTGCCCACGCGCTGCGCGATTTCCATGTAAGTCCTTGTCTGCCCGTAGGGTATCTCCGAGAGGGCGCTCCACACGCGCATCTGGAAAGGCGTGCCCACGGGGTGCAGCGGGATGTCGAAGGCCTTGCGGCGGCCCGCGAAATATTCGTCAAGTTCCGCCTTGGTCCGCTCCAGCAGCGGGGTGGATTCTTCCTTGAATTCCGCGTTCAGGAGTCTCTGCAGCCTCCTTTTGTTGCGCGCGGCTTTGCTGCCGTCTTGCGGATTGCTTCCAGCGCACGGTTTTTCGGCCCAGTCGCAGAGGCAGAGCTCTCCGCCCGCGGCTCCCAGGACCATTTCCCCGCAGGGGGTGCTGTAATGTTGGATGCTGACAGTCATCGGTTTATATCTCGTCCCCTCTGCAGGGCGCACGGCTTTATGATGACAAGTGTTCTTTCCATTGCTGATTATTTGTTCTGCAAATATACTCAGATTCCGCGAAGTATCGAGGGGCCGGTCAAAGCGCGGCAACATCCCTGGTCTTGAACGACTCTCGCGCCTTGCGGACATAGAGCCTGACGACATCCTCCGGCACCCTCCTGCCTTTGCCGCCGAACTCATTGACGAACGCCCGCGTCCGTTCCGGATCTTTCGCGAGCGCGGTGGCGAGCAGCCAGGCGACCCCCATCTTGACATAATACGGCCGGATTTTCATCTCCGGATACGGACTCTCAATCGTGTCATACTTTATGCCGGCAATCGCCCTGAAAGTCCTGTCAATGTGCTCGGCGTCAAGGAACCATATCATTGCCATGACCACGGCAAACCTGACTTCGAACTCGTTGCGGCTGCTGAAATAGGGGAGTATGAAATTCCAGAGCTCCTCCCCGCCGTCGGAAAACTTCCATTTTGCGTTGCAGCAGAAGGTGTCGCACTCCGCCCAGTTGGCGATGTGGGGGACGAACGCGGACACCCGGGAAAATATTTCCCGAGTGCCTTTCAGCCTGCCGAGCATCAGACCCCAAAGTAGCTTCTCCTCATAGCAGAGCCTGTCGGCGATGTCCGGCCTCCCGGATAATTCAGCCAGCCGCGTGAAGTAGTCGAGTGTGGCTTCCGTCTTGCCCTCTTTGCGCAGGCTGGCCGCAAGTCCCTTGAGCTCAGGGATATGGACGCCGAGAATTTTTGTCCCCGGCAGTGCGTTGATTATCCTCAGATGCCCTTCGCGGTATCTGCTTTCGCTTAGGAATCGCGGGCAGACGAGCTCCTGCAGCCGTTTCTTCAGTTCGCCGGATTTCTGGTACGCGATACGGGAAGCGCCGTCCCGCAGGTGGATGATTCCGCAGCGTTCGAAGCCTTCCTTCCCGAGTAGCCTCTGCATGGTGATGTTGTCCGCGTGCGTATCTATGCGCAGATTGTCTATCTGGCTGAAGCTGAATGCGATGCAGGCGTGGCCGACACCGCTGGCCGAGCCGTCTGAAGCGAGTCTGTGAATCGTCGCATACGGCGCGCAGTTCTTCCACTGTCCGTCTTCAATCACCGCGTATGTCGGCTCGTCCCCGAAAATCAGGCAGAATGTGCCTACCGCGCGGCCGCCGCAACAGACGACAAAGCAGTGCCCGGCGCCGATTTCGCTGAGCATCAGCTCCCGCTCCGGGTAGGCTCCGCTCCACTGGCTTGCGTTGCCGTGCGAGTGCATATATGCCTTCGCCGCGTCTAAAATTTCCATCAGAGTGTCGATGTCCGCCGGCGTCGCGCTCCTCACAACCAATTCGCTCATAACTTTCCCAATCATTATCGCATTATCGCCCGCAAAGGTATGAATTTCCCGGGACAACATCTCCGGACCGCCTGCGGGGAGCAGGCCATGCAGGGCTGGCCGGGACATTCGGCCCCTCATCACGCTCAGGACTGTATTTGTCCGGCCAGTCCCCCTTCGCGAGGCCGGGGTGGCCGGAGCAATCCTCATCCTATGGGCCTCTGGCCCACTATCGCCCGGCCAGTCCCTGCCAGACCGAGCCGGCCTAGAACTGGAAGTAGATGAACGCCTGGAGGTCTGCGGTGATGAACTGATAGACTATGAAGACCACGGCGACGACCACCACCGCCATCACCGGCAGAGGCAGCAGGGCGAAATTGAGCCTGTACCAGCGCTTCCAGCGGGTCGGCAGCCAGTGGATGACCATACCCGCGACCACGAGCGCGAACACCTTCCAGTATTCCCCGCAAATCTGCGGAATCAGCTCCCACTTCCACGCCGAGCCGATCTGCTGCACCATATCCCGCGCCGTCCGCCACGCCACCTCGTTGGCCGAAGCCGGGTCGAGGTTGCTGCCGCTGCGGAAGAACAGGCGCGTGAATGTTATGAACACGAACGTCTGCGCCACGCCCCAGACATAGCCCAGCCGCAGGCACCCCTTCCCGCCGCAGAGATGATAGACAAACCTCACGGCCGTGCCCAGCCAGAGCGCCGCCGCCCAGACGAAGAGCAGAGTCCATACCGGAGCCGGAGCGAAGAGGCAGAACGCCCCGAGCCCGAGAGTCAGGACGCTGATGCAGAGCATCCTCAGCCACCACGGCATATCCTTCCAGAACTGGTAGGCAATCAGCCCGATGCCGTTGAGTCCGCCCCAGATGATGAAATTCCACGACGCCCCGTGCCACATACCGCCCAGCAGCATAGTGATGAAACGGTTGATGTTGGCGAGAATTTTCTTCTTTCGCTCAGGCCGCAGCCACGCCACCAGCCCCAGCACCCCTGCGATGCAGAGGAAGACCAGCGACACATACCACTGCCCCGAAAGAATCACCGCTATTATCGCGAAGAGAATTATCCAGAAATATGTCCCGAAAGTGGCGTTGCGGTTGCCTCCGAGCGGGATGTAGAGGTAGGACTTGAGCCAGCGGCTCAGCGACATGTGCCACCTGCGCCAGAAGTCCTGCGGGTTGGACGCCTTGTAGGGGGAGTTGAAGTTCTGCGGCAGGTAGAAGCCCATCAGCATCGCCACGCCGATGGCGATGTCGGTGTAGCCGGAGAAGTCGGCATAGACCTGGAGCGAATAGCCGAAGAGCGCCGCGAGGTTCTCGAAGCCCGTGAAGAGCAGCGGGTTCTCGAAAACCCTGTCGATGAAATTGACGGCTATGTAGTCGCTCAGTATTATCTTCTTGGCGAGGCCGTTGAGTATCCAGAACACCGCCACCCCGAACTGCCTTCGCCCGAGGAAGAAAGGCTTGTAGAGCTGCGGGATGAACTCGCTCGCCCTCACTATCGGGCCCGCCACCAGCTGCGGGAAGAAGCTCACGTAGAAGCCGAAGTCGAGGATGTTCCCCACCGGCTTCACATCGCCCCTGTACACGTCCACCGTGTAGCTGATGACCTGGAAAATGAAGAACGAGATGCCCACCGGCAGCACGATGCTGTCCACCCGGAAGAGTTCCCGGCCCGCCAGCGCGTTGCCCAGAGTCCCGAAAATGTCCGTTACCCTGATCTCGACGCCCGTCAGCGTGTGCAGGAAATCGGCGAAGAAATAAGAGTACTTGAAGTAGCAGAGCAGCAGCAGGTCGATGCAGACGCTCAGCGTAAGCCAGGCCCGCTTGCGCCCCTGAGTCGATGCCGAGGCAATCCGCCGCGCAATCAGGAAGTCCGAGCAGGTAACGAAAATCAGTATCAGCACCGACAGCCCGCTGGTCTTGAAGTAGAAGAGCAGGCTGACGAAGAAGAGAAAACTGTTGCGCAGCAGCCGCCTGTTGCCGATCAGGGCAAACACCGCATAGACGATGGCGAAGAACGCCCAGAAGTAGAACTGGGTGAAGAGCAGCGGGGAGTTCGGGTCAAAGGAGAACAGCCTGCGCAGAAATACCTGTATGAGGGACAGGTCCATCTATCGTGAAGAGGAATTTTTGTCCGACATCATAGCCTCGAAGAAGAGGTCGCCGAGCAGCGTGTAGCCCTCATCCGTAAAATGCAGTCTGTCCGGCTTGGCAAGAGAGGCCGCGAGCCATTTCTCCACCGAATGTGCCTCGCCCATCACGCCGTAGAGGTCCCAGACGGCAGCCCCGTACTCTGCGGCGAGCTCCATCATCGCCTTGCGCACCGCCGCGGCGTTCATATTGTAGGTCATCCCCCGGCGGATGTAGCGGTAACTGTCGTTGTTGGTGATGAATATCAGGGCGCAGTCAGGCGACACCTTGTGTATCAGGGAGATAAGCCGGCGGTAGTTGCCCTTGAACTTCTCCGGGCTGAACTCCGACGCCTTGCATGCGGAGTCGTTGATACCGAGCGCAAGGATGGCGAGGTCCGGCTTCACCATATAGAGGTCGCGCTCCAGGTCCTCGCACTGGTCCATCCAGGAAGTGACCTTGGCCCCGTTGACCCCGGACGCGAAATAGTTGACTCCCGGCCGCCCGCTCATCGGGTAGAAGCCGTTGAGGGTGAAGCTTTCCCCCTCCGGGATGTCGAGCACAAGTGTCACGGTATCAGCCTTTTGCGGCAGTTCGAAGAGGTAGGCGTCATACTCGTCCATCCTGCAGTCGAGGGTGTCGGCGCCGCTCACAAGGCGCGGTACTACACTCTCCGAAGAGGCATAGCCCAGCACGCGCAGGCTCCCGAATGACCAGAGGCTGTCGGCGTCTGGACTTACGTTGAAGCTCACGGAAGCGCTTGAGTCATAGGTCCTTGCGCCGAAGCCCGTGATGCCGTATCTCGGTTTCTCCAGTTTGGAGTTGCGGGTCAGCATCGGGGCCTCCCATTCCCCGGTCGAGGAGATGTTGTAACTCTTGTCGGAATTGGTCTTGCAGAGCCTCCGCGGGAAGAGGAAGCCGCGGTCGCCGCGCAGCGTGACGGAGTCTATGTCGCGCATTATCCGGTTGGGGAAGAATGCCGCCTGCACGTGCGAACCGCCTATGTGCCAGATGTTTACATTTCCTTCGCCCGTGGCGGTGAGGCTGTCCAGTTTCGCGTAGAAGCGGTCCATCGCCTCGCGGGAAGCGGGATAGACGAGCTTCGATTTCTCGATGTGGACGCAGTCCGGCACGACCCTCGCCTGCAGGGGCAGGACGGCGGCGAGCAGCAATATGCTAGAGATTATTCTTCTTCCTCCAGAGATACCAGTCATAATAGAGCAGAAAACTGTCATTGAACATTTCACCCACGCGCACCGAACCCTTAGGCGTGAAGTGTACATAATCCGAACCGGCGAGCGGCGGGGTGGAGCCGACCCAGTCCACCATCGAGCCGCTGCCTCCCATCGCGCCGTAGAGGTCCCAGTACGCGGCGCCGGCCTCGTTGGCGGCAGTGCGCAGGGAGTCCACGAGCGCCGGCAGGTGAGGGTAGGTCTGCCTCTTGCCCTTGACGGTGGTGGACATGTCCGACGGGCCGATGAATATGAAGCTGGCTTCCGGGGCGAGCTTGCGCAGATGCGCAATCTGCCGGCGCACGGAGGCGGCGTAGTTGGAGATGGCCTTGTCCTTGTTGAGGTACGGCACCGTGTTGCCGCCGTACTGGAGCAGGATGAGGCGCACATTCTCACTGCGGTAGAAACTGCGCAGCTGCTCGGAGTGCATCAAGGTGAATATCAGGCCTGAACAGCCCCTCATCGCCACATTGTCCATACGGACGCCCGTGGCATCGTCGAGCAGCACGCCATACACGTCGCCGCTCCCTGAGAGGGTGATGCCGGCGCGCGAACTGCTGTCCGGAAGTTCGAACACCATCCTGTCTATGGCGGGGCCGGCGCTGATTCTCTGCGACACTCCGTTGCAACTGACGGTAAGGCTGCCGTCGGAGTTGCCGGCGAGGACGGTAAGCCGGTTGAAGTGGAGCTGCCCGTTCCCGCGTTTGCGGACCGGGTAGAATGTGAACCGCGCCGTCGTGTCGAGGCGCACGAAGTCCCCGTACGGGCCGAATTTCCGCAGGCCTTCCGGCCTCTCGGCATAGACCATAATATGCTCGGGCTCAACATCTCCCGAGACTGCCATCGCCGGGGTGAAATATCTGCGGAGCGGGAGCATTCCCTGCCCGTCGCCGCCAAAACGGCTCTGCAGGGCGGAGCGTATCGTGGCGGTGATGCGGTCTTCCTCTATCTGTGAATCGCCGTAATGCACTATGCGAAGCGGAGTTGTGCGGGCTGAATCGAGTGCCGCGAAGAGGCTGTCGAAGAAGTGCAGGTCACCGTCCGGGAGGTAGAAGCGTGCCGGGTCGGAGGCGAAGAATTCCTCGAAGCGGTCGCCCTCGGCATCGAGCGCCGCCTGATGGCGGAGTTCGAGCAGTTCCTCGGGGGAGAGCCTCTCCGGCTCGGGTTCAGCCCCGGAGAGCACCTCCGTGACGGAAGGGAAGCGGAGCGTGAGCGGCCCGGCCTTCAGCTCCCCGTTCGGGAAGACGCTGCACAGCAGGGCGAGCATCGCGATTATGCTCAGTATGAATATAAGTATCTGTGCTCGTTTCATTTATCTTTCCAGACTTTGAGATATTCCTGCAGCGCCCACATCTCGTCGCGGTAGCGGGCGGCGTGGGAGAAGTCGAGGTCGGCGGCGGATTTCTTCATCCTGCGGCGGTCCTCCTCGATGAGTTTTTCCACCTGTTCGCGGGACATCGAGCGGATGACCGGGTCCTGGAGCACGGCGGCGAGGTCGGCCTTGACGTGGCCCTCGGCGAAGGCGGAGCCGTCCTCACGCAGCGCCGCGTGGCCGAAGCCCACGGAGATGCGGCCCTTGCCGAGGTCGGAAGGGTTCGGCACATAGACCGGGGAGTCGTAGGAGTTGGCGGCGCTGACCCTGCCGGTAGTGCCACCGGAGAGGCTCTGGGCCAGCACATTGTGCCGCACCTGCACCTGCGTCGGGGTGATATGGTGGAACTCGTTGTACTCTATCTGTTTGCGCCGGCGGCGGTTGGTCTCGCGTATGGTCTCCTCCATCGACGGGGTCACGGAGTCGGCATACATTATCACGAGGCCGTTGACATTGCGGGCGGCGCGGCCTGCGGTCTGAGTCAGGGCCCTGCCGGTGCGCAGGAACCCCTCCTTGTCGGCGTCGAGGATTGCCACGAGCGAGACGGACGGGATGTCCAGACCCTCGCGCAGCAGGTTCACTCCCACCAGCACGTCGAAGAGTCCCGTCTTGAAGTCCTCGATGATTTCCACGCGCTCGGTCGTGTCCACATCGGAGTGGATGTAGCGCACCCTGATTCCGATGCGGCGCAGGTATTCGTCCAGCTCCTCGGCCATCCTCTTGGTGAGGGTGGTCACGAGGACGCGCTCGTCGTTCTCGGAGCGCTTGCGTATCTCTTCCACGAGGTCGTCCACCTGGTTTTTGGTCGGGCGTACCTCGATTGGCGGGTCGAGCAGGCCGGTCGGTCTCACGACCTGTTCCACGACGAGGCCGCCGGATTTCTCCAGCTCGTAGTCCGCCGGGGTGGCGCTCACATAGACCTTCTGGCCTGTTATTGCCTCGAATTCCTCGAACTTGAGCGGCCGGTTGTCGGCGGCTGCCGGAAGCCGGAAGCCGTAGTCGATGAGCACGGATTTGCGCGAATGGTCGCCTCCGTACATCGCCCGCACCTGAGGCAGGGTGACGTGGCTCTCGTCCACGAAGGTGATGAAGTCCTTGGGGAAATAGTCTATCAGGCAGAACGGCCTCTGCCCCTCGCGGCGGC
Organism: bacterium; assembly: GCA_963588685.1. Classification (GTDB taxonomy): domain Bacteria; phylum Bacteroidota; class Bacteroidia; order Bacteroidales; family UBA932; genus Cryptobacteroides. The sequence goes on along the minus strand of CAVAID010000002.1, from coordinate 4,337 downwards.
CGTCGAAGTAGCGGGAATAGTTCTCGATGCCGGGGCAGTAGCCCATTTCCTTGATCATCTCGAGGTCGTATTCCACCCTCTGTTTGAGGCGTTTGGCTTCGAGCTCGCGGCCCGCTTCGGAGAAGGCCTGCATCTGCCGGACGAGGTCGTCCTGGATGTGGGAGACGGCTGCGGCGCTGCGCTCCTTGGTGGTCACGAAGTTGTTGGCCGGATAGATGCTGATCTCGTCGAGGTCTTCGATGTGCGCTCCGGTCACGGGGTCTATAAGGCTCAGAGAATCAACCTCATCGCCGAAGAATTCTATTCTCACGGCATCGTCGGCGCCGCTGAGGAACACATCGACGGTGTCGCCCCTGACCCTGAATGAGCCGCGCTTGAATTCGCCTTCGGTACGGTTGTAGAGCCCCTCGACGAGGCGGTAGAGCAGGCCGGTGAGGCTGCGGGTCTCGCCCTTGCGGACCGTGACGGTCTGGGAGTGGAAGTCCTCAGGGTTGCCGATGCCGTAGAGGCAGGACACGGAGGAGATGACGATGACATCCCTTCTTCCTGACATCAGGGCGCTTGCGGCGCTGAGGCGCAGCTTTTCGATGCGGTCGTTGATGCTGAGGTCTTTCTCTATGTAGGTGTCGCTGGAGGGTATGTATGCCTCCGGCTGGTAGTAGTCGTAGTAGGAGACGAAGTATTCGACGGCGTTGTCCGGGAAGAAGGACTTGAATTCGCCGTAGAGCTGGGCCGCGAGGGTCTTGTTGTGGCTGAGTATCAGGGCGGGACGCTGCAGGCGCTCGATGACGTTGGCCATCGTGAAGGTCTTGCCGGAGCCGGTGACGCCCAGCAGGGTGACGTCGCGCACGCCGGAGTCGAGCGCAGAGCAGAGCTGCTCTATCGCCTCCGGCTGGTCGCCCGACGGGCTGTATTCCGACTGCAGTTTGAATTTCATCGCTTTGTGTTGCCAGGGGTGCCTGGCTTGCCTGTGCTCACTGGGGCGCCTGTACTCTTTATGCCGCCTTGGGTTCTGGCGTCGCCTTGTCCCCCGCGGCCACAGACCGCAAAAATAACGAAAAAAGCGCGGAATACGAAAGAATCGCGCCGCGCCGCGGCCCCCGAGCCTGTCGAGGGGCATTTCCGGCTGGCCGGCGCTTCGACGGAGCTCAGCGACCACCCACGGCCCCCGAGCCTGTCGAGGGGCATTTCCGGCTGGCCGGCGCTTCGACGGAGCTCAGCGACCACCCACGGCCCCCGAGCCTGTCGAGGGGCATTTCCGGCTGGCCGGCGCTTCGACGGAGCTCAGCGACCACCCGCGGCCCCCGAGCCTGTCGAGGGGCAACGGTGAGCTTGTCGACAAGCGCTGCCTGTTACGGAACTGTTAAATTTCAGCAGATTGTGGATAAAATGTTGATATCGGATTTGGAAAAGCCGAGGATGAGTGATAAATTCGCGAGTTTGCTTGCAAATCCAAATCAACAAGTTATATGAAGGAATCTTTCAAAACCCTTAGGGGGGGGTATCAAACCCCTGAGTGTGAGGCAGTTAACCTCGCTTGCGGCAGCTCCGTCATAATGCAGAGCCCCGGAACGACCATCCAGTCATGGAATGATGAAGGCGAAGATGACGATTTAACCATCTAATCTCCGAGGTCATGAAAAATCTTTACTCTGTTCTGGGGATTGCGCTCGCGGCTTCACTCTCCATCATTTCCTGTACCAAGGACCCTGTCGCTCCTGCCGAAATTGTTTCAGGCGAAGGCGTACCTTTCGAGATCTCCACGCTCATCACCAAGACCAGCAATGACGGTCTTAATACCAAATGGGCGGCTGAAGACCAGATTAATCTCTTTCACGCCGAGGCAGGTACCACGACCTATGTGAATGACAATTCTTTTACTGTTGACGAAGGCCTTGCCGGCAATTTCTCCGGCACGCTTACTTCTGCGCTGACAGATGGCAAGAGTTATGACTGGTATGCGAATTATCCGTATGTCTCTCAGAAAACTTCTCCGGCAATTAAGACAGCAGGGTATGTAACTGTAGGCGGCAAGGCACAGACCCAGACCGGCAATGATTCCAAGGCACATCTCTCTGGCGCTGCCTGCCCTCTCTACGGCGTTGCGAAGAATGTGGCTGCAGCAGACAAGCCGGCTATTGTGATGAAGAATCTTGCTTCCGTAGTGGCCATCAAAGTGACAAATGCTCTTGATGATGCGCTCACTGTCACATCGGTCGCGTTTACTTCTACTGAGGATATCGTCGGAACATATTATATAGATTATTCTGGAGATGCTCCAGCATATACTGCAAGTGACGATAAATATGTTAGTTCTACGGCCAATCTTACCGTTTCCGGAGGCACTGCCATCGCGAAGAACGCTTCTGCCACCTTCTACATCGCAATCAAGCCTCACAAAGCAGCGAAAGATTCCAAACTGACCATCGCAGTCAACGGCATCGAGAAGACTCTTACCCTCCCTAAGGATGTGACCTTCACCGCCGGCTCCATCAAGACCTTGAAATTTAATTACGATAAGGCTGTGGTAAAATATGCCACTATTCCTTGGAGCGAGGATTTTACAAATTCGTTAAATACAAACATATATACGGTAAGTTCCGGTACTTACATATACACGAACGGCAACAACTTGGCCGGAGGTAAGTCTGCTCCTGAGTTGCTTGTCGCGAAGAATGGAGGAAGTTTCACTGTCACATTGAAGGCGGATACTGAGGTGAAAGATTACATCCTTTCTTTCTTGACAAACAAGAAATATGACAAAATTTCTGTGACAAGTGAAACAAGTGGCGTGACTATTACGAAAAGCACAAGTAAGGATGGCGAATATTCGATAGCTGTCACGGATGCTGTTGATGAATTCAAATTGTCATTCACGACCACCAGTTCTGATAATGTCAGGCTTGACGATATTTCCCTTGCGCTTGATTCCAGAAAGGCACTTTCTGCGCCTATGAATGTGACAGCCAGTCTCAATACGGAAGATGCCACTGTGACAAATTCGATAGATGTACAGTGGGACGCAGTGACCGGTGCGGGTTCTTATGTCGTGACCGCGACCCCTGCGAGCGGCACTGCCGTTACAAAAGAGGCTACAGGTACCAAGTCCACGATTACTGGTCTAGATTACAATACGGAATACACAATAACCGTTTATGCGAAACCTTCTGATGAGACCACATATCGCAGGTCTGCCGCTACTGCCGCCAATGCCAAGGTCACAACGGGAGCAAAGCCAAGTGGTGTTGCTTCGTTTACGAGAGTGAAATCCACGAGCGTGCTTCTTGCTGGAGGAACTTTTATTATAGGGTATGAAGCAACAGCAAATTCCGGCGTTATTGTTCCTATGCAGAACACCGGGAAAGCGACAACATCAACAGCCGGTTATTTGTATTCTGGAGCGACTGAATCTTCGTCAACCTCAACTACAATTGATATGTCATCTGTTAAAGAAACATCCATGTATGAAGTGGCCATCGCTAAAAGCACCTATGTGGATGGAGCGATTACAATCAAATGTGGTGATAACTATTTAGGAAATACTGATACGAAGAATAACTGCAAGTTATTTACGGATGAATCGAAGAACACTGCTTTTACTCCTACGGTTGGAGACAACGATGTATTCACTCTTACAATAGCGGCGAATACAACCTATACTACCTTGCAATATAACTCGACATCAGGTTCAACAAGATTCGCGGTTTATAAGGGTAATCAGAAAAATGTTGTAATCTACAAGAAGGATTAAATTGGGGATAATCTCAAAATTAAGGGTTAAAGCGAAGCTGCCCGGGCGGATACCTGGGCAGCTTCCGTTTTTCTCAGTATGAATCATTGCTGTCCGGCGAAAAATTATAAAATTTCTTTGAAAATATTGGAAATCAGATGATTATAAGGATTTTTCGAGTCAACCGATTTGAATTTATCCTTGCCGTACACTAGTGGGCAAAAAATTTGGCCGGTTAATATCTAGGCCAAAAATATCAACGCCCAAGGTATCTTCAATCTTTGACAGCATCTCAAGAGTCAGGTTTTCGCTCCCTTTTACTATGCGTGAAACATACTGCTGGCTGCACCCGAGCATCCCGGCCACCTGCGCCTGCGTCCAGTGCATCTCTTCCATCCTGTTCAACATTTTGACGGCCACGGCCTGCGAACGGCGGAGCCACGCCCCGTTTGCGCGCCGCCACTCTGCCTCCTCCCGCCATTTTGACGGCGTGGAAGACTGGTATTTCCTTAACCTGTCAACAGCTGTACCCATAACTTATAATGACTCCTGATAATCAGTAAAACTAGCCTTGTCAACCACGCCCTCGTCGAGCAGGAAGTTCCTT
>CAVAID010000001.1:0-108680 GCA_963588685.1 bacterium | reverse complement strand
TCCGGACGGGTGAAGTTATTGTCGGTGAGAATCGGTGCAGCCAAGCGGTCCGGAGGTGTTGCCCCGGGAGGGTTTTGTTGCTCTCGGGACAACTCTCCGGCCGCGCAGGCCACTTTAGTCTTCGGCGCTGCGGCATCTCGATGCAGCTGCCTGAGTGCATCGAGATGCCCGTTTTTCCGCATTTTCGGACATGCCGTTGCACCGGAGTTCATCGAGATGCCCGTTTTGGGCACTTTTCCGGCATCTCGATGCACTTTTACGGCGAGGGTGCTTGTCTTATGAATGGCAGTCGCGGAAGTTTCTGCAAAATGCGGCCAAGGAAAACCGTACTCAAGCTACAGAATGAAGATTGCCGGGGCCATCGACGCCTTCAAGCTCGTCGGCGGCCCTGAGAATCAGACTCTCAGCGCACAGGATGCAAGCTGCTTGGGCCCGGTTTTGCAGAAAAGTCGAGCAGCCACGGAAGTTCGCAACTGAACCGACTTGGTTATGATTTAGACACGGAACTTTGCAGGTGAGCCGAAAAAAGCCTGCTGAAAGCGATTTCAGCAGGCTTTTGTGGTGCTGGCAGGAGTTGAACCGGCGACACATGGATTTTCAGTCCATTGCTCTACCACCTGAGCTACAGCACCTCGTTGCCCTTTCGGGATTGCAAAGGTAGTCAAAAAATATGAACCTGCAAGCCCTCGGAGCAAAGTTTCTGAAAATTTTTTACAATCTTTTCACTGCGGCGGCGAGACTCTCCAGCGCGCCCTGCAGCACGCTGCGCGGACAGCCGACGTTAAGTCTCATATAACCTGTCCCTTCCTTGCCGAACATCGAGCCATCGTTGAGCGCAAGCTGCGCACCGTTGACAAAGAGGTCCACGAGCTTCTCCTGGCTGAGGCCGAGCTTGCGGCAGTCAAGCCAGATGAGGAAGGAAGCCTGAGGCCTTACGGCGTGGATGACAGGGAGATTGGCCTTGAGCCAGCTCTCCACGAAATCGACATTGGCCTCCACATAGGCGAGCATTTCCTTGCGCCAGGCGCGGCCCTGCTCGGTGTATGCGGCGCGGGTGGCCTCGGCGGAGAAAATGGTAGGGTAGTCCACTTCCACCGACTCTATGTAGTCGAAGAATTTCTTGGCGAGCTCGGGATTCTGCACGATGCAGTAGGAGCTGACGACACCGGCTATATTAAAGGTCTTGGAAGGGGCGAGGAAGCTGATGCTGCACTGGGCTGCATCCTCGCTGACTGAGGCGAAAGGATGATGTCTGCGCCCGCCGAGCACCATCTCTCCGTGAATTTCGTCGGAAAGCACTATGATGCCGCGGCTGCGGCAGATCTTGGCGAGCCTGCGCAGAGACTCCTCGCTGAAGCAGACTCCGCAAGGGTTGTGGGGGTTGCAGAGGATGAGCATCCTGGTGTGCTCGTCGATGAGGCTCTCGAGGGAGTCGAGGTCCATCTCGTAGGTCTGCAGGAAACCGTCCTTATCATATATAGGTTTGAGCGGGTTGTTCACCGGCTCGAATCCGCAGGCTACGGTGGTATTGTGGAAAGGATGATATACAGGAGGCTGGATAATCACCTTGTCGCCCGGCTTGAGGAAGCAGCGCTCGGCGAATCCGAGGCCCTTGACTATGCCCGGGATGAAGCGGAAGCACTTGGGATCGACCTTCCAGCCGTGCAGAGACTCGACCCAGGATGAAACAATCTCGAAATAATCGTCGCCGGTGGTAGGGTAGCCGAGGATAGGGTGGTCCAGGCGGCGGCGCAGCGCGTCGAGGATGAAGTCAGGGGTACGGAAGTCCATATCCGCAATCCAGAGGGAGGTGAGGTCCTCGCGGCCGTAGGTCTGCTTCAGGGTATCGACCTTGCAACATCGCGTGCCGCGGCGGTCGATTATTTCATCGAAATTATACATAATTCTGTGCTTGATTTTTCGAATCGCAAATCTACGATAAATTTTTCGTATATTCGCGGCCAAGTTTCACCAATCCCTTTTTTATGGTAGGAAATGAAGAAAACAGTTTTATCGGTCGCAGCACTGCTGCTTGGCTTCCTTGCGTACTCGCAAGAGGCTGACAACCTCGGTAGACACGCCGAGGTTAGCGTCATTCCACGCCTTGACCTAAACCCGGTTTACGGTTCCGAAAATTCGGAGCTCGGGTTTGACCTTGGCAATTCTTCACTTTACACTCTTTTCGAAGGCTCGCTTTCCGAGCATTTCTCCTGGACCGTAGCCAACCACTGGCTCCAGTATGACAGCGAAGACTGTCTCTGGCCCTACAAGTCCCTGGGCCGCTCCGACTCCACCAGCTGGCTCGACTATTTCAAGGCCGACTTCAGCTTCTCCGGCTGGACTTTTACCCTCGGCAAGGACATGGTCAGCACGGGCGGATTCGAGTACGACGACTGGGACTGGGACATCTACCCGCTGTTCTCGACTCCGTTCGCAGCCAATTTCTGCTGCTATCAGTGGGGAGGCAAGGTGGCCTACACGACCCCGTCCGAAATGAGCACATTCAGCGCGCAGATGACCTCCTCTCCTTACGGGGAGCGTCCGTTCGCGAGCGGGCTCTGGACCTATTCCGCGATGTGGAGGGGGGAATACGGCCCGCTGTCCAATATCTGGAGCGTCAGCGCCGTGGAACGTGAGCCCAAAAACTACGATTACATCTTCTACCTCGGCCAGCGCGTCAGCTTCGATGACTTCACGCTTACCGTGGACTGGAGCAATAATTACGGCTCCGACAACACCTGCATGCCGGACGGAAGCGACGAAGACTCCGGAACGGTATTCGTGCCCGGCAAGGGCAACACCGTGGCCGCGACCCTCGCGTACAGCTTCTCCGACGCCCTGAACATCTCAGCCAAAGGCTCTTATGTGGCCTCTCACGACCGCGACCTGTTCAAGGACCACTGGACAGCCGGCTGCATTCTGGAATACTTCCCGCTTGCGGATTCGCAGGACCTGCGCCTTCATGCGCTTCTCGCCTACAACTCCGAGCTCGCACAGACGACTCTGAGCATCGGCGCCCGTTGGAACTTCGTAATCAGTCTCTTTTAGGAGGAAATGGTCAAATCAAATACTGTCATCTCGCTCAACGGAGTGAGCAAGTCATTCGCTGACAAGAAAGTACTCGACAACATCAGCATCAACATCAGGAAAGGGGAGTTCGTGACCCTGCTCGGCCCGTCAGGCTGCGGCAAGACCACCACCCTGAGGCTCATAGCGGGATTCCTCTCGCCGGACGAGGGCACGATAATGCTCGACGGCAAGGACATCTCATCCATCCCTCCATACAAGAGGCCGTTCAACACCGTGTTCCAGAGATATGCGCTCTTCCCGCATCTGGATGTCTATGACAACATAGCCTTCGGCCTGAAGCTCCAGAAGGTGCCTTCCGACGAGATCGACAAGAAGGTGCGCAAGGTGCTGAAGATGGTGAGCATGACCGACTACGAAGACCGCGACGTCTCCACTCTCTCCGGCGGTCAGCAGCAGAGGGTGGCCATCGCGAGGGCCCTGGTGAACCAGCCGAAAATCCTGCTGCTCGACGAGCCGCTGGCCGCGCTCGACCTCAAGATGCGCAAGGATATGCAGATTGAGCTCAAGGAGATGCACAGCAAGCTCGGCATCACCTTCATTTATGTGACCCACGACCAGGAGGAGGCGCTTACCCTCTCCGACACCATAGTCGTGATGAACGAGGGCAAAATCCAGCAGATCGGCAGCCCTGTGGATATCTACAACGAGCCGCAGAACGCCTTCGTGGCGGACTTCATCGGCGAGTCCAACATCCTGAACGGCACGATGATAGCCGACCGCAAGGTGGAGTTCGTCGGCCACAGTTTCGACTGCGTGGACGAGGGATTCGGGGAGAATGTACCGGTGGATGTGGTAATCCGCCCGGAAGACATCTATATTATGAATCAGCTCGAGGGCGCGCAGTTCAGCGCCAAGGTAAAGTCCTGCACCTTCAAGGGCGTGCACTACGAGATGTTCGTGGACACCGACACGGGATACGAGCTGATGATTCAGGACTACAACGCCTTCGAGGTCGGCTCCACGGTGGGACTTCTCATCCGTCCGAACGACATCCAGGTTATGCACAAGGAGCGCCTCTGCAACACTTTCGAGGGAGAGATGACGGACGAAAGCCATGTCAGCTTCCTCGGCGAGGAGTTCGAGTGCAAGCCTCAGGCGGGGCTCCAGGCAGGCGACAGGGTCAAGGTCAGCGTGGACTTCGACAAGGTGGACCTGCTCGACCACCAGGAGGACGGAATGATCGACGGCGAGGTGCACTTCCTGCTCTACAAGGGCGACCACTACCATCTCACAGTTCTCACCGAAGACGGCGACCATATCTGGGTGGATACCAATGACATCTGGGACAAGGGCGACCTCGTGGGAGTGAACTTCGCACCCAAGGACATCAAGATTGTGAAGAGGGATGAGTAAGAGAAGCAACTGGTGCATCCCTTATCTGATCTTTCTGGTCATCTTCGTGCTTCTGCCGCTGGTGCTCGTGCTGGTGTATGCGTTCCAGGACAGCGCCGGGCATTTCACGCTCGCCAATGTGACCAAGTTCTTCTCGGATTCGGATGCCGTGGGGACATTCGCCCTCTCCATAGAGGTGGCGATTGAGAATACGCTCATCTGCATACTGCTGGGTTATCCGGCTGCGTATATTCTTGCAAACAAGCAACTTAACCGCAGCGCGGTAACGGTGGTGCTCTTCATCCTCCCGATGTGGATCAACGCCCTGATGCGCACCCTCGCCACTGCGGAGCTCTTCAACATGCTGGGGATCACTCTCGGCAAGGGCACGCTGCTCTTCGGTATGGTCTATGACTACCTGCCGTTTATGATTTATCCTATCTACAATGTTCTCAACAGGATGGACAAGTCATATGCGGAGGCGGCCCAGGACCTCGGGGCCACGCCGTGGAAGGTGTTCTGGAAGGTGGTGGTGCCGCTCTCGATGCCGGGAGTCACCAGCGGAATCCTGATGGTATTCATGCCTACCGTCAGCACCTTCGCCATCTCGGAGTTCCTCACCAACAACAAGATAAAGCTCTTCGGTACCATTATCCAGGAGAACATCAACTCCTCGATGTGGAACTACGGTGCCGCGCTGGCACTCATCATGCTGATTATCATCGGAATATCGTCGCTGTTCACGGACAGCCGCAAGGACGCTGAGGAGGGCGCTTCAAGAATATGAAAAAGATTCTTGCGCAGGCCTACATCTGGCTGCTGCTGGCAGTGCTCTATGCGCCGCTGATATTCATCGCCATATTCTCGTTCACGGAGAGCAAGGTGCTCGGCAACTGGACGGGATTCTCCACCAAGCTCTACGCCAACCTCTTCACCGGGGAGATGCAGGGCGGGGGATCGCTGCTCTCGGCAGTGGAGAACACGCTGCTGATCGCGCTCATCGCGGCGGGGATTTCGACCCTGCTCGGCACCGTGGCGGCCATCGGCATCCACAATCTGAGCGGGCGCAAGCGTCAGGCAATCACCTTCCTTAACAATATCCCGATGATCAATCCGGACATAATCACGGGTGTGTCGCTCTTCCTGCTTTTCGTCTTCCTGCACATCAGCCAGGGCTATGTGACCGTGGTGCTGGCGCACATAAGCTTCTGCACCCCGTATGTGGTGCTGAGCGTGCTGCCCAAGCTGCGGCAGATGAATCCGAACATCTACGAAGCGGCGCTCGACCTCGGGGCCACTCCGACCCAGGCGCTCTGGAAGGTGATGGTGCCGGAGCTCAAGCCGGGCATGATTTCGGGCTTCATCCTCGCGTTCACGATGTCGCTGGACGACTTCGCCGTGACCTTCTTCACGCGCGGCACCATAGGTCTGGACACGCTCTCTACCTACATCTACGCCGACGCCCGCAAGGGAGGTCTGACTCCTGAGCTGCGTCCTCTTATGACACTTATCTTCCTGATTATCCTGGTGCTGCTGGTGGTAATCAACCTGCGCCAGGCCCGTTTAAGCAAAAAATCCGAGTAAATGAAAAAAATATTTGCAATCATCGCTGCGGCCGCGCTGCTCTGCGGCTGCTCGGAGGACAGAAACCAGGTCCTCAAGGTCTATAACTGGTCCGACTACATCGACGAGGAGGTAATCGGCGACTTCGAAGAGTGGTATGAGGAACAGACCGGCGAAAGCATCAAGGTCATCTACCAGACTTTCGACGTCAACGAGACCATGCTCTCCAAGATCGAGAAGGGACACGAGGACTTCGACGTGGTCTGCCCGTCGGACTACATAATCGAGCGCATGCTCCAGAAGGACCTTATCCTGCCTATAGACAGGGACTTCGGCGACACTCCGAACTATATCGACGGCAACATCGCCCCGTACATTCGCTCCTGCTTTGACAAGATGGACGGCAAGGGCAAGAACGCCAACGAATACTCCGTGGGCTATATGTGGGGCACGACCGGCATACTCTACAACGCCAAATATGTCACGGACGAGGAGGCTTCGACCTGGGACATAATCCGCAACCCCAAGTTCGCGGGCAAGATCTTCATCAAGGACTCCGCGCGCGACATCTACTCCCAGATCATCATCTTCCTGAAGCAGAAGGAACTGCAGGAGGGCAAGGTGACGCTCGACTCCCTGATGTACGACTCTTCCGACGAGTCTCTCGCGGAAGTGGAGAACTATATGAAGCAGGTCAAGGACCTCGTGGCAGGCTGGGAGGCCGATTTCGGCAAGGAGCAGATGACGCAGGAGCGCGGATGGGTCAACCTGACCTGGAGCGGCGACGCTGTCTGGGCCATCGAGGAGGCGAAGGAAATCGGAGTCGATCTGAGATATGTCTGCCCTAAGGAAGGATTCACGGTGTGGTTTGACGGCTGGGTAATCCCTAAATACGCCCGCAACACCAAGGCTGCGAAATACTGGATCAACTTCATGTGCCGTCCGGACATCGCCATCCGCAATGTGGATGTGACCGGCTATGTGTCAGCGCTCGGCGCCCCTGAGCTGATGGAGGCGTTCTCCGACGAGGAATACGCGCCTGCCGACCTGAGCTATTTCTTCGGCCCTGAGGCCACCGCGGTCTGCGCCGACCCGGTGCTCTATCCTGATACGGAGACGATTGCACGCTCCACCATGGAGCACGACTGGGGCGAGAGGACTGAGCCGCTCATCGCGATGTGGTCCCGCGTCAAGGGCGACAACGCAGGCAGCATGACCGTCATCGTCATCGCGGCCTTCCTCGTGATAGCGGCCGCAGCCGGCATCATCACCAAGGTCAACAAGTCCCGCCGCCGCAAGGGCGGACGCAGGCGCAAGTCACGCAGGTAATTAGTTGAACCCCATAAAAAAATCCCCGGTGCATCCCGCTGACGCACCGGGGATTATTGTATTGCCAAGGCCCTGTTAAGCCTGCTGTTTCTTAGGGTCCTTGAAGAGTATCATGAAGAGCACGCCGACGACGAAGGCGTAGGCGGCGAAGATGTACCAGGCTGTGCTCCAGGACGGGGTGGCGGCGTTGTAAACGAAGTGGTTGACGACGAGGCCGGCAGCCCAGGTGCCGATGGAGGCGCCGAGACCGTTGGTCATCAGCATAAAGAGGCCCTGAGCGGAGGAGCGCATGCTCTTGTCCACATTCTCGTTGACATAAAGCGAGCCGGAAATGTTGAAGAAGTCAAACGCGACGCCATAGACGATGCAGCTGAGGATGAAGAGCCATACTCCGCCGCCAGGATTGCCGAGGCCGAAGAAGCCGAAGCGGAACACCCAGGCGAACATCGCGATGAGCATAACCTTCTTGATGCCGAACCTCTTCATGAAGAACGGGATAAGCAGGATGCAGAGGGTCTCTGAAAGCTGGCTGAGGGAGATGAGCGCATTGGCGTTGTGGGCTCCCCAGGTATCGGCGAAGAGAGGATTCTCCTGGAAGGAGGTAATGAAGGTGTTGGCGTAGCCGTTGGTAATCTGAAGTGCGGCGCCAAGCAGCATCGAGAAGATGAAGAAAATCGCGAACTGGCCGGACTTGAAGAGCTTGAACGCGTTGAGACCGGTGGCCTCCGCGAAGCTCTGAACCTTGTCGGTCTTAGGCTTGCAAGGGCAGTTAGGCAGGGTCAGGGCATAGATGCAGAGCGCAAGGCTGAGCACGCCGGAGACGATGAACTGGTTGCAGCTGTGCTGGAACTGCACACCGTCCGCACCCTTCATGAAGTTGACGAATAGCATGGAGCAGATGAAGCCCACGGTTCCGAATACCCTGATAGGAGGGAAGTCGTTGACCGGGTCCTTGCCGCACTTCTCCAAAGCGCTGTAAGCCACAGAGTTGGAAATGGCGATGGTCGGCATGAAGAACGCCACGCTGAGGGTGTAGAGGGCATAGAACATTCCGAAGGAGATGCCCGCTCCGGCATTCATCGCATAGATGCCCGCTCCGAGCATGAAGATACCCGCAAGTCCCTGACATGCAGAGAGAACCTTCTGCGCCGGAATCCACTTGTCGGCAACGATGCCCATCAGGGCCGGCATGAAGATGGAGACGAATCCCTGGGTGGCGAAGAAGAGCCAGATCTGAGGTCCGAAGCCGGACCTGGCGAGAAAACTTCCCATCGAGGTGAGGTACGCACCCCAGACCGCGAACTCGAGGAAGTTCATAATAATCAGCCTTAAACTGATATGCGAATTGTTCATTTCTGTACAAAAATTGGTTTTAGGGCCATAAAATTAGCGAGAATTTCCCTGCAAAACAAAAAGAATACACTATTTTTGTAAGATAAAGAATAGTGAGGATGAAATTTACACGGACAGCTTCCGACCCGCACAGCGACGCAAGATGCGGACTCATAGAGACAGACCACGGGTGCATACACACCCCGATATTCATGCCCGTCGGGACAGTGGGTTCCGTCAAGGGCGTCTATCACCGTGACCTAAAGGAGGATATCGGTGCCGAAATCATCCTCGGCAACACCTACCACCTCTACCTCCGTCCGGGCCTCGACACCCTCAGGGCCGCCGGGGGACTGCACCGCTTCGAGAACTGGGACCGCCCCATACTCACCGACAGCGGCGGATTCCAGGTGTTCTCCCTCACGCAGATACGCAAGCTCACCTCCGAGGGCTGCACCTTCCGGAGCCATATCGACGGCTCGAAGCACAGCTTTACCCCGGAGAACAACGTTGATACCCAGCGCATTATAGGCGCCGACATAATGATGGCGCTCGACGAGTGCTGCCCTGGCGACGCGGACCATTCCTACGCGCGCAAGAGCCTCGACCTTACCAAATCATGGCTGGAGAGATACGCCCGCCGTTTCCGCGAGACCGAGCCGCTCTACGGCTATTCGCAGACATTCTTCCCGATCATCCAGGGCTGCACTTTCCCTGACCTCCGCCGCGAGGCGGTGGACCACGCGGTGCAGTTCGGAGCCGAGGGCTACGCCATAGGCGGTCTGGCGGTGGGGGAGCCGACCGAGAAGATGTATGAGATGCTGGAGCTCGTCTGTCCGATACTGCCTGCGGACCGCCCCCGCTACCTGATGGGAGTGGGCACGCCGGCCAACATTCTCGAGGGCATAGCCCGAGGGGTGGATATGTTCGACTGCGTGATGCCGACCCGCAACGGGCGCAACGGCATGCTGTTTACCTGGAACGGAATAATGAACATGCGCAATGCCAAGTGGGCCCAGGACTTCTCCGAACTCGACCCGAGCGGCGCATCGTTCGTTGACCACACATACTCCAGGGCGTACCTGCACCACCTCTTCATCGCCGGGGAGATGTTCGCGGCCATGCTCGCCAGCGAGCACAATCTCGCGTTCTACCTCGACCTGGTGCGTAAGGCGCGCGAGCACATCGTGCAGGGAGACTTCGCCTCCTGGAAGGACGATACCGTCAAACGAATCACTTCCAGGCTATGAGTTTCCCGCATTTCAAGAAAATCGACCTCTATATTTCGAAGAAGTTCATCCTGTCCTTCTTCATGTCGCTGCTGCTCATCATCGGCATCGTCATAATCTTCGACATCTCCGAGAAGATTGAGTACTTCGTCAACAACAAGGCCCCGCTGAAGGCGATCATATTCGACTATTACCTCAATTTCGTCCCGTATTTCGTCAATATGTTCTCCCCGCTCTTCGTCTTCATCACGGTGATATTCTTCACCTCGAGGATGGCGGCGAATTCGGAGATTATAGCCATACTTTCGGGAGGCATCAGCTACCGGCGCATGCTCGTGCCGTACCTCGCCTCAGCCGCGTTCATCACTGTGCTCTCATTGGGGCTTAACTTTTATGTTATCCCTAAGTCCAACGCCACGAGGGTGGAGTTCGAGAGCAAGTATATCAAGAGGCACAACAACTTCAACCTCAAGAATTTGCACTACCAGATAGCCCCGGGGCAGTTCGTCTATATCGAGTCGTTCAGCCGCTGGAACAACACGGCCTACAAGTTCACAATCGAGGATATCGAGGGCAACCGCCTTACCCGCAAGGTCAGCGCCGAGAGCGCAGTCTGGGACACCACGGCGGGGAGCTGGAAGATGCGCCGCGTCTTCATCCGCGACTACTCCGCCGGACTTGAGGACAAGGTGAGCTTCAAGGAGAATATCGACACCGTCCTGGCGCTGAAGCTCAAGGACCTCTTCGTCAACGAGAAGACCGTGGAGACCCTGAGCATGGACCAGCTCAACGAACTTATATCGACGCAGAAGATGAGGGGCGACGCCAATGTGATGTACGCCCTGATTGAGAAGAACCGCCGCTGGGCTATGCCGTTCTCGGCCATCATTCTTACAATTATCGGCGTGACCTTGTCCTCGAAGAAGAAGAGGGGCGGCATAGGATGGAACATCGGAATAGGCATCGCGCTGGCGTTCTCATACATACTTTTCCTGCGCTTCAGCGAGATGTTCGTCTATACCGACACGCTCCCGCCGGGAATTGCGCTCTGGATACCGAATGTGCTCTTCGCGGGGATTGCCGCGGTGCTCTACAGGCTTGCGCCGAAATAGCGGACCGGGGGCCGAAAACTTTATAAGAATATGACAGTCAAGGTAATAAACAAGGGCGGCAATCCGCTGCCGGAATACGCCACCGCGTTGGCGGCGGGAATGGACGTGAGGGCGGACAACGCCGAACCGATAGTGCTGCACCCTCTGGAGAGGGCCCTCGTGCCGACGGGACTCTATCTGGAAATCCCTGCCGGCTGTGAAATCCAGGTGCGCCCCCGCAGCGGCCTCGCCATCAAGAAAGGCATCACAGTGCTCAACTCTCCGGGGACGGTGGACGCGGACTACCGCGGCGAGCTCAGGGTAATCCTGGTCAACCTCAGCAATGAGGATTTCACCGTGGAGAGAGGGGAGAGAATCGCACAGATAGTGCTGGCCGCGCACGAGCGCATCGAGTGGGAAGAGGTCGCCGAGCTTGAGGCTTCAGAGAGAGGTACAGGCGGCTTCGGCAGCACCGGAGTCAAGTAATTGATTATGACGACAGAAGAACTTTACAAGGCATATTGCGACTGCGGCTGCAGGGTCACTACCGACAGCCGCGGCATCAGCGGCGGGGAGATATTTTTCGCGCTGAAGGGGGAGAATTTCGACGGCAACGACTACGCTCTGGCGGCCCTGGAGAAAGGGGCGGCGCTCGCCGTTGTGGACAGGGATGAACTCCCTGACAGAGATGGGATTGTCAAGGTTTCCGACAGCTTCCGCGCACTGCAGGAGCTGGCTGTCTGGCACAGGACCCACGTATGCGGAGGCAAGCTCCCGGTCCTCGGCCTCACCGGCACCAACGGCAAGACCACTACCAAGAACCTTATCCGCGAGGTGCTCTCGCGCAAATACCGCGTCACGGCCACGGAGGGCAATCTCAACAACGATATCGGAGTGCCGCTTTCGCTGCTCAAGATCACTCCCGACACGCAGATAGCCGTCATCGAGATGGGCGCCAACCATCCCGACGACATTACCAAGCTCGTGCAGGTCAGCCGACCGGACTGCGGCCTCATCACCAATGTCGGCAGGGCGCATCTGCTGGGCTTCGGCTCCTTTGAGGGGGTCAAGAAGGCGAAGGGCGAGCTCTACCGCTGGCTCGGGGAGCACGAAGGGTCGCTGGTATTCCTTAACGAGGACGATGCCGACCTGCGCGAAATGGCCGCGAAGCTGCCTTGCCACATCTACGGCTATGGCCTTGAATATCAGGGCGCGGAGATACTTCCGTGCACGCCGGAGAGCCCTTATCTGCGCATCTGGCTGGACGGCGAGGTCATCAATACAAATCTCGTGGGCAGCTACAACGCCTCCAATGTGCTAGCCGCGATTGCCATAGGCGACCGCTTCGGGGTGCCGCGCAGGGATGCTATAGAGGCTGTCGCCTCGTTCGTGCCGGCCAACAGGCGCTCGCAGCTCGTGAAGAGCGGGCGCAACACCCTCATCGTGGATGCCTACAACGCCAATCCATCGTCAATGGCGGCGGCGCTGGACAATTTCTCGGCCATGCTCGCCCCGCACAAGACGGTGATGCTCGGGGATATGCGCGAGCTGGGCGCCGACTCCCTCGGGGAGCACTCCAAGGTGGTCCGACGGCTCAAGGACAGCGGATTCAAGGTCTATCTCGTGGGCGAGGAATTCCGCAAGGCTCTCGAAGCCGAAGGGACAGCCACCGGCTGGCAGTGGTTCGCTACTTCCGCCGAACTCGCCGGGGAACTCAAGGCCCGTCCCATAGACGGCGAGACCGTGCTGGTCAAGGGTTCCCGCGGCATCGAGATGGAGAAGGCCCTTCCGGAACTCTAAATCTTCCACCTGTATTGCACTCTGAGCTGGATCCTGCCGTCTTTGGCGGCGGGATTCCATGGATATGATATCGTCTCGGCACGAAGCCAGAGGCTGTGCGCCCTGCTGATATTCCAGGTAAGGAAGATCGAGGCGTTCCAGCCGCGGCCGTAATAGGCAGGGACATTGAAGCTCCCCGGAGCATCCCGCTCATAGACATAGATGCGGTCGTCCCAGTTGTCGATGCGGAAGAGGCCGCCGCGCAGCCAGAGCCTGAATTTCTCCCCTCCGTATCCTCCCTCAATGTAGCTGAGCCAGGCGAAAGCCTTGCACCACAGGGCGTTGAACCTGCCGCCAAGGGTCCAGCCCCGCTTCTGCGCCGACAGGTCGGCACGAAGGTCCGCCCGCAGAGGACTCGCCTCAGAGGGCTGGTAGCGTGCGCTCAGGCGCAGCGCGGGCTTGAGCAGGAGAGAATCTTTGGAGAGGTATTCCTTGCGGAGCTGCAGTAGCAGTTTGTGTCTTGCCCGGGACTTGTCGCGCCGCATCGAAATGTCGGCAGTCATCACGCAGAGGGGAGTGTCGAGGCCCAGGGCGAGCCCGCTGTATTTGTTGACGCTCTTGTCGTACCACCTTGCCTGCAGGGTGAATTTCCTCGCGTACTGAGGCACCCAGAGCACCCCGGCGAGAGCCGAGAATCTGCCCCCATAGCTGCAGGCGACCTCCCCGAAGAGGCTGGTCTGCGGCAGGGAAATCCTCCAGTCGAGGGATGCCGCTTCCATATTCGCCGTCATTCCTATGGTCGAATAACGCCCAAGGCGGCTCAGATTCACTATTCCTCCTTTTCCAAGGGCATCCCAGGCCCCGCTGAGGGTGTATCGGCCGAAGTTCAGCTCGGCTCCGGCCCCGCACATCTCCGCGCCCGCCGCCCCGGTGACAGTGATGCCGCTCGGGTTGCGGTAGAACGATGCCGCGGAGCTGAAACTGCTCAGCGAGAATCCGCTCCAGCTTACGAGCCCCTGCCCGAATCGGGCGTTGAAATGGCCGGCCACCGCCTTGCCCAGCACGCCCTTGCCGTACCAGGCGGCGCTGACGGTACCGAGGCTCAGTTCCGGCTCGGAATAGGTGGTCCTGGAGGTCCATCTGAATTCCGCCCTTTCTCCCAGGGCCGCCTCGTAGCGCAGGCTGCCGGCATATTGTCCCGGAGTGCGCGCAGAACCTTTGACAGTTAGGCTGTTACGGAAATCGAGCACCTCCCTGTGCCCCGGCGGAGAGGAGCTGCGGAGGCTGACGAAGAGCGAGAGGGCCTCGGCGAGGGCGGGGGAGAAGCCGTCCACCAGCCCGAGTTCGCGGATGGAGAGGATGTCGCCGGATTCGCGGCGGTAGTCCAGCAGCGATGCGACCTGGTAGGGGGAGAAGAGTCCGCTGGATCGCAGACGGCTCGCACCCGCGATGTTCAGCTCGAGGGGATGCTGCGCAAGTGTCTGATAGTGCTGGAGTTCCTCTTCGGAAAGCTCCTCCGTGCAGGAGGCTCCGCTGATGGTGAGTACGGCTTCGTTGAAGCCGGGCGCGAGCAGCGCGAGAAGCAAAAGAAGCGATTTCATAGTCCCATAAAGTTTGTTCTTGGCGAAAATACGAAAAAAAATCCGTAAATTCGTGGATAAGTTTCAATTCTCTGATTTTTTATGACAGACAGATTAGTCCTGCAGGACAAGACTTTCAGGCCGTTCATCCCTAACGAGAGGATAATCAAGGCCATAGATGAAGTCGCCGCCAAGGTCAACGCCGACTTCAACGGATGCACCGATGTACCTATCGTGCTGTGCGTGCTCAACGGGGCCATCCCGTTCACCGGAGAACTTCTCCAGAGGCTCGATTTCAACTGCCAGCTCGTCTCCATCAAGATGTCCTCCTACCAGGGCACCAAGTCCACGGGCACAGTGCTCAATGTGATGGGGCTTACCGCCGATGTGCGCGGCAGGAGGATCATCATCTGCGAGGATATCGTGGATACTGGCAATACCATCGTGGCCCTCAAGGAGATGCTGCTCTCCAAGGGCGCTGCTGACGTCAAGATCTGCACGATGCTCCTGAAGCCGGAGGTTTACAACAAGCCCGAGAAGATCGACTATGCGGGGATGGAGATCCCTAACGCGTTCATCGTCGGCTTCGGCCTGGATTACAATGAGTTGGGACGCAATACCAAGGATATTTACGTAATCGACAATACAATGAAGTACTACATTCTCTTCGGCCCTCCGGGAGCCGGCAAGGGCACTCACGCCGGAGCCATCGCGGAAAAATACAATCTCAAGCATATCTCCACCGGGGAGCTGCTGCGCGCGGAAATAGCCGCCGGCACCGAACTCGGCAAGCAGGCCAAGTCCCTCATCGACGCGGGTTCTCTCGTGCCTGACGAGGTCGTGGAGGGTATGATCGAGTCCGCATTCAACAACATCAAGGACGTCAACGGCTTCCTGCTCGACGGCTTCCCGCGCAACATCGCCCAGGCCCGCGACCTCGACAAGATACTCGAGAAGAGGGGAGAGAGCGTGACCGCAGTGGTGTCGCTGATGATTTCAGACGAGACCATCAAGGCGAGGATTGCACACAGGGCCGCCATCGAAGGCCGCGCCGACGATGCTTCAGAGGCCACAATCGCCAACCGTATCCGCACTTACCACGCTCAGACAGAGCCGCTTATCGACTACTACAAGAAGGCCGGCAAGTACTATGAGTGCGACGGCGACAACGGCACCATCGACGACAACCGCCGCAGGGTTCTCGCCCTCGTGGAAAGCATAGGATAAGATTATGAATATCAAAGCATTACTAAGCATTGCGGCGCTCGTACTGGGCGCTGCTATGCCGTTGAGTGCCAAAGACGGCACCATCGACCTCAAGTCCCCTGACGGAAGCCTCTGCGTGAGCGTCAGCGTCGGGACCGGCATCAGCTACACCGTCAGCAAGGACGGCGCCCAGCTCATCGCCCCTTCTTCCATAGCGATGACCCTCTCCGACGGAGTGGTCTTCGGCGAGGGCGACAAGGTCCGCCGCGTGCGCAGGACCAGCAAGGACGAAGTGCTGCCTGCAATAGCCTACAGGCGCTCCGAGGTAAGGGACAACTACAACGAGATGACTCTTGTGTTCAAGGAGTTCACCCTCACTTTCCGCGCCTACGACGAGGGCCTGGCCTACCGCTTCAAGAGTTCGCTCAAGAAGGAGACAAAGGTGCTCGGCGAGCTTGCCGAGTTCAACTTCGACAAGGACTGGACGGCCTATGTGCCTTACGCCAACGCCGATTACCGCACCATCGAGTCGCAATACACCTGCTCGTTTGAGAACACCTATGCAGTGCATCCCATCTCCGGCTGGCAGGAGGGCAGAATCGCCTTTATGCCTGTCGCAGTCGCTGCCGACAACGGAGTCAAGGTGCTCGTGACCGAGGCCGACCTCACCGACTACCCGGGAATGTTCCTCCGCCCGAATGAGGGCAAGACCGGAGTCAGGGGAGAGTTCGCGCCGGTGCCTGACAGCTACAAGATCGGTGGCCACAATATGCTGCAGAAGGTCGTGACCTCCCGCAAGGACTACATCGCCGAGGCTGCTGCAGGAGAGACCTTCCCATGGAGGGTCCTGATAGTCAGCTCCAACGACGCCCAGCTCGCGGTCAACGATATGGTCTGGAAGCTCGCCACGCCTCAGAACCCTGAGATTGACTTCTCCTGGGTGAAGCCGGGCAAGGTGGCCTGGGACTGGTGGAACAACTGGAATGTTTACGGCGTGGACTTCGTCTCCGGCATCAACAACGATACATATAAATATTATATCGACTTCGCTGCGGCTCACGGCATCGAGTATGTGATCCTCGACGAGGGCTGGGCAGTCAACCTCAAGGCCGACCTGATGCAGGTAGTGCCGGAGATTGACCTCCCTATGCTCTGCAAATACGCCTCCGAGCGCGGTGTGGGCCTGATTCTCTGGGCCGGCTACTACGCCTTCGACCGCGATATGGAGAATGTATGCCGCCATTACGCCGAGATGGGCGTCAAGGGCTTCAAGGTGGACTTCATGGACAGCGACAACCAGGAGACCGTGCGCTTCTACTGGCGCGCCTCCGAAATGACCGCCAAGTACCACATGCTCATCGACTTCCACGGTGCCTACAAGCCGACCGGCCTCAGCCGCACCTGGCCTAACGTCATCAACTACGAGGGCGTGCACGGTCTGGAGCAGATGAAGTGGGACTCCGCCGATACGGATCAGGTAACCTACGACGTGACAGTGCCTTACATCAGAATGGCAGCCGGAAGCATGGATTATACACAGGGCGCGATGCGCAACGCTTCCAAGGGCAACTACGCCCCTTGCGGCAGCGAGCCTATGAGCCAGGGAACGAGGTGCCACCAGCTTGCCGAGTATGTGATCTTCGATTCTCCGCTCAATATGCTCTGCGACTCTCCTTCCAACTATATGAAGGAGGCCGAGTGTACGGCATTCATCGCCGCCTGCCCGACCGTATGGGACGAGAGCGTGCCGGTAAACGGCGAGATGGGCAAATACATAAGCCTTGCGCGCCGCAGCGGGGAGGTCTGGTATCTCGGTTCGCTCAACAACTGGGATTCAAGGGACCTCGAGCTCAGCCTGGACTTCCTCCCGGAGGGAGAATGGACGATGGATGTGTTCCGCGACGGAGTCAATGCACACCGCGCGGGACGCGACTACAAGCATCAGAGCGTTAGCGTCCAGGGCGGCGGCAGCGTCAATGTTCACCTTGCACCCGGCGGCGGCTGGGTCGCAAGGATCACGAGAGCGAAATAATTGTTGAAATGATGTCCCCGCCTGCCGCGGGGACATTTTTTTTGGATTTTTCTTGCTTTTGTCGCACGGACTGCTAACTTTGTGACGGTTAGTTAAAATTCAAGTATTATGAAGAAGGTTAATCTGCTTTTATGCGGCCTCGCAATAGTATTCGCGGCCGCCTCGTGCAACAAAAACAACACGACTCCAGACCCGGAACCGGAACCGGAACCAGAACCGGAAGTCAAGCCTGTGGACCTCAGCGCCAACGGTACTGCCAACTGCTACTTCGTTTCCAAGGCTGAGTGGTATTCATTCAACGCCAGCGTAAAGGGCAACGGCGCAGCCACAGAGGGCCTCGCGGCTCCTGAAGCCATCAAGCCGGCCGGCGCGAAGCTCGTCTGGGAGACCGAGAAGGGCCTTATTTCCGACATCGCCCTCGAGGACGGAAAGATTTCCTTTACCGTTTCAGAGAAGAAGGGTAACGCTCTTATCGCAGCCACCGACAAGAGCGGCGCAATCATCTGGAGCTGGCACATCTGGGCACCGGAAGATTCTCTCGCATCCGTAGAGACCAAGAACGGCTACCAGCTTGCAAATATGAACCTCGGCGCCATGAAGTCAGCGGCCACCGGCGATGCCAAGCCTTACGGCATGCTTTACCAGTGGGGCCGCAAGGATCCGTTCCCTGCATCTCCGACCGTAACCGGCACCACAACCACCGTAGGCGCTCCGCTCTATGACGCTGACGGCAATGAGGTCAGCATCAAGAATTCTTCCTGGACTGACATCAGCAACAATAATATCGCATACTCCATAGCAAACCCTACCGTCTGCCTCTCAAACTACCCACAGTATGTGTCCAGCAGGGACTGGCTTGCCGAGGCGGAGAGCAACGATGCGCTTTGGGGCAATCCCAAGGGAAGCGAGAAAGACTCCGAGAACAATTTCGTCAACATGGGAGCCAAGTCCTATTATGACCCGTGCCCGGTTGGCTACCGCGTACCGCCTGCAAATGTCTTCGACTACTTCACAACTTCCGGCGGATATTCCGAGGACATCAGCACCTATGACATCGCCGACTCCAACGGAGACGGTGTCGCAGATACGAATGACTTCAATTACGGCTGGTGCTTCAACATGAAGGAAGGCTACCTGTATTTCCCTGCCGCAGCCCGCTATGACGGCACTTATGCCATGCTTTACGGCTCAGTGAGCGGAATTTGGGGCAATTACTGGGGCAACTGCCCGGCCTCTACCAGCGCCAGCACTGCAGCCGGCACGGCGTTCTGCGTGCTTGCGTTCCAGAAGATTACTGCCGGCACTTCCACCTCTCCGAACGGAGTCGCCAGCCGTGCCGACGCCTTCTCCGTAAGGTGCGTCAAGGAATAGTAATCATTTAGTTTATTACCCAAAAGCCGCGGGAAGCTGAGCTTCCCGCGGCTTTTATTTTTGCGGCCCCTCGACAGGCTCGGGGACCGATTCTAAAGCTGCACCGTAATAGCCGTGCCGTCATAGTCGACGCTGCGGTCGGTCTTCATCGGCAGATTGCCCTGGCCGCTGTCTGGACCGACCAGCACGATGTTGAATTTGCGCGTCGCGAGCATTCCCTTGAAGCTGCCCTTGCGTGGGGAGATGCTCAGGCTGCGGGAGGCATCGTCCCAGCTGAAGATGATTTCCGTGAACTTGCCCTTCTCGTAGTTGTAGTTGTCGCCCTCGTCTTCGTAGAGGATGAACTCGCCGTCCGCTCCCGGATAAACCCTGATTTCCAGCTCGTTCCATGGCTTCTCGCTGCTGTACTGCACCTCCGGCCCGAACGGCAGGATGCTGCCGGCCCTGACGAATACCGGCATTACGTCGATAGGACAGAGGCGCTGGATTTCGCGGCCTCCTTCATAGACGCTGTTGTCCCAGAAGTCGTACCACCGGTTGCCTTCAGGCAGATAGACGCTGACGGGAGCGGCGGCCTGCTTGACATCCGGGTAGATGGTGTGGCCCTTCCTTTCGGCGTCCTTCCAGGTGTAGAGAGGCTCGGTCACCGGCTTCACGAGCAGGCTGCGGCCGAAGAGATATTCGTCATTCAGGCGGGAGGCCTTCCTGTCGGCGGCATAGTCCATTACGAGGGCCCTCATCATGCTCCCGCTGCGCTGCACGCAGTCGCCGGCGGTGCTGTAGATGTAAGGCAGCAGACGGTAGCGGAGCTTTACGGCTTCAACCATGGCGTCGTAGCACCAGTCTCCCTCGGAGCCGAACTCATAAAATTCGCTGACCATCGGCGACGAGCAGTGGTTGCGCATCAGCGGCATGAAAGTGCCCCACTGCACCCAGCGGGTCTGAAGCTCCTGCAGGGCGGGGTTCTTAGGGCTCTGCTCGTACTGCCAATAGAAGAATCCGCCGAGGTCGGTGTTCCAGAACGGAATGCCGCAGAGGGTGTAGTTGAGCCCGGAGGATATCTGATTTTTCATTGTCTCCCAGGAAGATACGATATCGCCGCTCCAGGAGAAGGTGCCGTAGTGCTGGATGCCGAAGGTGCCGCAGCGGGTCATCTGCAGGGAGCGCCTGGAGTTGCCCTTCATCGCGCGCTGATGCTCGTAGATGCCCTTGTTGTGCATAAGCGCAAAGGCGTTCTTGACGCTGAGCCAGGAGCCGTCGTGGGTCTGGTAGTCGGAGTCGCCCGGCTTCTCGAAATGGTCCGGCTCGGTGGAATCGGTCCACCACGCGTCGAATCCCATATTGTACAGATTCGTAAGGTAGCGCCAGTAGAGGTCGCGCGCCTTAGGGTTAAAGACATCGTACGGGTGCACTCCGGCGTTGCGCGGCCAGGTGTCGAACGGAAGGAGCGCGCCCATCTTCTCGAGCTCCTTGTACTGCTGCGTCCAGGGGCCGAAATTCGCCCAAAGGGTAATCATAAGGTGCGCGTTGTTGTCGTGCACGTATTTTACCATCTCCTCCGGACTCTTGAGGCGCGGCTCGCTCTGAGCCCTGAGGCCCCGCATATCGCTCGGGAGGTATTTGTCGTAGGCAGGGTCGCCTACCTTGTTGATATAGTACGGGTTCTGGAAGCGCATCGCGTTCCAGTTGCTGTCGCAGCCCCAGTACTGCCAGTCCTGCACGATGCCGTCGAGAGGGATTCTGAGCTCACGGTAGCGGTCGAGCACTCCGGCGAGTTCGTCGCTGGTCTTGTAGCGCTCGCGGCACTGCCAGAAGCCCATTGACCAGAGCGGGAACATCGTGGCCTGACCTGTAAGGGAGCGGATGCCGGCAATGACTCCGTCCTGCGTCCCGTCGCGGTAGATGAAATAGTAGTCGGCGCAAACCCCGACCTCACTGGTGAAGCAGGTGGCGTCAGGATTGTCGTCGAAGTGCGTGTCGCCGGCGTTGTCCCAATAGAGGCCGTAGCCCTTTTCGGAGGTAAAATAAGGGATGGAGATGTAGGTGTTGCCGGTCCAGATGCGCATATGCTTTCCGCGCTGGTTCATCTGGCCGTCGTTGAGCTGGCCGAGTCCGTAGATGGCCTCGTCGCCGTCCAGCCGGAAGCTCTGGCCTATGCGCCACCTGCCCTTGTTGGCCTCGTCATTTCTGGCTTCGAAGGTGGTCCTGATGTCGCTCAGGAGCGGTTTTCCGTCGGCGGAGAGGAAATCAATCTCTCCCGTCGCGCGGTTGAGTTCTACGGTAATGCTCGATGAGCTCAGGGAGGTAATGTCGCCGTGCTCGCTGACTGCAAGATTCTCCGGTTTCTGTGGTTTCAGGATGACTGAATAGCTCTTCTTCTCCGTCAGTGCCGCAGCAGAGTCGTACTTCACGACGCGCACGATTTCCGGGGAATAGAACTCGACGCTGACTTTCTGACCGGACACTTCAGTCCGGTATGCTCCGTCCCTGGGCCCTGCCGAAGCGGGGGCGGCCAATGCCGCGCAGAGCAAAAGACTTACAATGGTTGACATAATTTCAGTGTTTGTGTTATGTGCAAATGTAACAAAAGTTCAGCGTGCCTGTATTTGCCTGTGTTGCGGATTTGTTTTCCCGGGAGACAAATGGGGAAAATCGGCTTATCTGTTTTATGCTAAATTCCTCTCGACGAAGTCGCCGAACTCGAGGATCCGCCCGGCATTGCGGGAATCGAAGAGCAGATGCTCGAAGTCGCGCTTCTTGACATCAAGGTCAACGGACGACAGTTTCTCACGGATTGCGGCCTTCAACGGCTCCGGCCCTGACAGTCCTGTCCTCTGCGCCAGGAAGTCATAAGCAGGGCTTGTCTGCTGCATCAGGAACATGCAGTCATAGAAATCTCGGCCCTTCGCCCTTGCAAGCAGGGCCGAGAGCTTCATGCTCAGCAAGACTGAGTCCGGAGGCACGGGGACGGAAAAGAAAAAGCCGCATCGCTCCACATGACGCATCTCTACAGGATAAGCCACGCCCTGGTCCTGGACTTCGATTTTAAGCAGAAAACGCTCATCGCGGTGGCCGGTCAGACCAAGGTCAAAGAGGAATTCCGGGAAATATAGGTTTCTCCGGAACGCCGTCAGCCGGGAATTGGCCTTGTCGCGTGCTTCAATCTTGAGCCCGGATCGCTTGAGGAAGGCGATTACGCCGTCTGTCATCCCGGTGAATTCCTCTTCGGACAGGCCCTTGCAGTCGAAATCCAGATCTTCGGAAAATCGGTCTATACCCTTGAGCAGCCGAAGGTTGGTACCACCGATAAATGCGAGCTTGGATATATGGCTGCCGGTAGAGAGATAATCCAGCACCATAAGCTGTATGTATTCTTTCAGAATATGTTTCTGAAATGCCGTGTTAGAAACAAGCTGCGGCGGGAAGTAGGAGTTGATGTAATTGAGGTCTATCATAAGCCATAGATTTTCAACAGTTTTCTGACCCTGGCGTCCAGCGCCGCGCTGCCGATTCTCTGCAGGTAGTCCTGCAGGCGGGGGAGGTCAAGCTCCGATGTCATATAGTCTTCGTCCAGTCTCAGCTGCTCCAGCTCCGCTTCGCTGTCGTAGAACGGGTAGAGGTAGAGCAGGTCAAGCAGGGCTTTTTCGGCATCGGAAATCATCCAGGTCTGACGTGGAGCACCTGCGGCGGCGCCTGTCGGAAGTTCCACCGGCCTGTAGCCGAAGAACAGCTCGGGCTTGACGCTCTGGTAGCTGTAATGACCGAAGCTGTTGTCGAAACTCGCCGTCTTGAGTGTAGTAACCGATGTGATATCCGTGACAGCCTCGGGGATAAGACCGTAGATGCTTAGAGCAGTGTGCAGGCTGATATATGACGGACGATAGATACGGCCGGCCACATAACGCTGGTAATCAGGGCGTTGCTTCAGCTCAGAGAAGGCGTACCAGCCCTGCCGCAATTTAACCAGCAGCCCCTTCCCGGTCCAGCGGGTGAGGTTGTTTCTGTCAAATGCGGGGAAATACGCCCTCACTTGATGGATGGAGAAACATCCGTCAGGCAGCAGCCTCTCCCTGAACTCAAGATAATTCATACAAATCCGTTTCCGAAACGCTGCAAATATAGTGCATTTCGGAAATAAAAACAAAATATAGGTTAGGAGGTCTTCGGCGCTTTGCCCCTCGACAGGCTCGGACCGCTGCGGTTGCTGAGCTTGTCGAAGCATCGAGGGGCCGTCCGCGTCCAATTAAGGCATCCGGACGGACGGGAGCGATTGTTCGAAAAGAATTGCTATCTTTGTAAAATTGTAGCGAATAATACAAAAAGCTCATTTATGCCAGACAGCAATTTCATTGATTATGTCAAGATATACTGCGCTTCCGGGCACGGGGGCGCGGGGTCGGTGCACCTGCACAGGGCGAAGTACATCCCCAAGGGAGGCCCTGACGGCGGCGACGGAGGCAGGGGAGGCCACATAATACTGAAGGCCAACCCGCAGTTCTGGACGCTCATCCACCTCAAATACCGCAAGCACATCAAGGCCGACGACGGCGAGAAGGGCGGCTCGGCCAACCGCAGCGGCAAGAACGGGGAGGACATAATCCTCGACGTCCCGGTCGGGACCGTGGCTAAGGACGCGGAGAGCGGGGAAGTGCTCTTCGAGATGATGGAGGCGGGTGAGGAGCGCATCCTCTGCAAAGGCGGCAGGGGCGGTCTCGGCAACAGCAACTTCAAGTCCTCCACCCTGCAGACGCCCCGCTTCGCGCAGAGCGGCGAGGACGGGCAGGAAGGAATCTATATACTTGAGCTCAAGCTGCTTGCAGATGTCGGGCTGGTAGGCTTCCCGAATGCCGGCAAATCGACCCTGCTCAGCACGGTCACCGCCGCAAAACCGAAAATCGCATCCTACGCCTTCACCACCCTCGAGCCGAACCTCGGCATAGTGCGCTACCACGACGGACGCTCCTTCGTGATGGCGGACATCCCGGGCATAATCGAGGGCGCGCACGAGGGCCGTGGGCTAGGCATACGCTTCCTGCGCCACATCGAGCGCAATTCCGTGCTGCTCTTCATGGTAAGCGTGGAGGAGGAAGACATAGCGAAGGGCTACAAGACCCTGCTCAACGAGCTCAAGATGTACAATCCCGAGCTCCTGAGCAAGCGCCGCATACTCGCGGTCACCAAGTGCGACCTCATCGACTCAGAGATAGAGTCCCGGATCCGCAGACACCTGCCTAAGGGCGTGCCTCACGTATTCATATCTTCAAGCACCGGACAGGGCATTGACAAATTAAAGGACGAATTATGGAAGGCATTGCAAGAATAGCGCTCCTGGAAACCCTGGAGCAGGCCGACAAGACGGCGACTCTCGCCATAAACTCGCTGCACAGCGCTTTAAGCGATGCTATCTGGGTAGTCTTCTCCGACAAGGAGATATGGTATCCGCTCTACTTCATCGTGCTGGTGTTCCTCTTCATCCGGCTCGGATGGAAGAAGGCCATAGTGGTAATGCTGGCCTGCGTGCTCACAATCGTAGCCTGCGACCAGTTCGCCAACTTTACCAAGGAGTTCTTCGAAAGGCATCGTCCATGCTGGGACGCATTTATGGCAGGAAACGGACTGCATCTGCTCGAAGGCAGAGGCAATTATTACGGCTTCTATTCCGCGCATGCGGCCAACGCCATCGGATTCGCAGTATGCTCGGCTCTGGGTTTCGCCAATGCCCACAATGTCAAGCCTATTGTCCACAAGGAATACTGCTGGTTCATTGTGGTCTGGGCTCTGCTGGTGGGATTCAGCCGCATTTTCGTGGGCAAGCACTTCCTCGGGGATGTGCTCGTCGGATTTGCCGTAGGCTCGCTATTCGCCTGGGGAATAGCCTCTTTGGCAAAGCTTGCTATAGTAAAGCTGAAGCTGAGATAACGTTTATCTTCTCGCCCGTAACTTCCATGGTTAGGGGCAGTCTGCCCTCGATTTCTCCGTCCAGTTCGATGATGTCGGCGGAGTTCTTGTTCATCGGCATTACCTGCAGAGTGCGGCATTTGCCGCTGAGGATGTATTTGGACTCGTTGAGATTGCCCTTGTACAGCTTGGGAAGCTCGCGCACCACATAGGCAAGCGGCAGTTTGGGGATGATGGTGTAGTCCAGCAGCCCGTCACCCGGGTCGGCAAGTGGCACCTGACGCATCCCGCCTCCGGAATAGCGGCCGTTGCCGAAGGCTACAGAGAAGCAGGGGCCGGAGAATACCACATTGCCGTCAGCCAGGAGGCAGAGGTCTATCGACTTGAGATTCAGCATAGTATAGCGGAGCGAGTTGAGATATATCAGCTGGCTGCGCCTGCCGCTCTCCTTCTGCGAGTTGACCCTCTGACAGACATGCGAGTCAAAGCCCACGCCGCCGATATTCGCCATGTATGAGACTTTTCCCCCGTCACAGGTGACCTTGATGACATCCATACGGGCGGTGCTGCCGCGGCGGATGAGGTCCACGGCGTCGGACGCGTCGCAGGGGATGCCGAAGGACTTGATCCAGTCGTTGCCGGAACCTATCGGAACGACCCCGATCGTGAACTTGTCCATGGAGACCTTATGCTCTGAGCACCAGGCGCATACGCCGTTGAACATCTCGTGCAGGGAGCCGTCTCCTCCGACTGCGAAAATCTTGCGGTAGCCCGCGTCTGCGGCCTCGTAGGCGAGAGCCGTGGCGTGCTGCCTGTGGTCGGTGAGGGCCGTGACGAAGGGGAAACCAGCCTTCTCGAGCCTGCGTTCGGCAGGCAGCCATTCGTACATCGTCTTGCCGGATCCGGCACGAGGATTGACTATGAAATAACAGTCGGTTTTTGTTTCAGACATACCGCAAATGTAGGAATAAATTATTACTTTTGTATTCTTCGACAACACGAACATGGGAAAAGTCATTGCAATAGCGAACCAGAAGGGCGGCGTGGGCAAAACCACCACCGCCATCAACCTCGCCGCGTCGC
Organism: bacterium; assembly: GCA_963588685.1. Classification (GTDB taxonomy): domain Bacteria; phylum Bacteroidota; class Bacteroidia; order Bacteroidales; family UBA932; genus Cryptobacteroides. Next base: position 82,765 of record CAVAID010000001.1, on the reverse strand, counting down.
TCGCGGTCCTCGAGAAGCGCGTCCTGATCATCGACGCTGACCCTCAGGCCAATACGACCTCCGGACTCAACTTCTCTCCGGACAACGACGAGCACCGCACCCTCTACGAGGTGATGATCGGCAAGATTGACATCTCCGACGCCCTCATCCAGACCGAAATCGAGCGCCTGCACATGATTCCGTCCCACATCAACCTTGTCGGAGCGGAGATAGAGCTGCTCGAGACCGAGCACAGGGAGTCCGTACTCAAGAAGGTGCTGGATCCGATCAGGGACAACTACGACTACATCATCATCGACTGCTCGCCGTCGCTCGGGCTGATCACCATCAACTCGCTGACCGCCGCCGACTCCGTGATGATTCCGGTGCAGCCGGAGTTCTTCGCGCTGGAGGGCCTGGGCAAGCTGCTGCAGACCATCCGCCTCGTGCAGGGCGGCTACAACCCGTCGCTGTCCATCGAGGGCTTCGTCGTGACCATGTTCGACGGGCGCACCAAGGTGCACAGCCAGGTGCTCGCCGAGCTTCGCGAACACTTCCGCGAGATGGTGTTCAAGACAGTGATACAGCGCAACATACGCCTCAGCGAAGCGCCTTCGCACGGCAAGCCTATCATCCTCTACGATATTATGTGCAACGGCTCCAACAACTACCTCAGCCTCGCGAAGGAAGTGATGGAGCATAACGGAGAACAGCTATGAGCAAAGAGCCAAGAGGCCTCGGGAAGGGACTGAGCGCGCTGCTCGGCGAAGTGCCGAACGCAGACCAGCTCCGCAAGCCTGTGGGCTATGTCAACAAGGAAGTGGTAGGAGCGCGCGGAAGCCAGGAGAATACCGCCGACATCCTCAGGATACCGGTCGATATGATTGAGCCGAACCCGTTCCAGCCGCGAATGTCGTTTGACCAGACGGCTCTGGAAGAGCTCGCCTCATCCATCCGGACGCTCGGCCTGATACAGCCTATCACCGTACGCCGCATCACCGACAACCGTTATCAAATCATCAGCGGTGAGCGCCGCTACAAGGCGTGCCGCCTCGCCGGGATGACCACCGTGCCGGCCTACATCCGCGACGCCAACGACCAGGGAATGCTGGAAATGGCGATCGTGGAGAATGTGCAGAGGGAGAATCTCGACCCTATCGAGCTGGCCCTCAGCTACCAGAGGCTCATCGACGAATGCTCGCTCACCCAGGACATGCTGGCCGACAGGGTGGGGAAGAAGCGCGCCACCGTCGCCAATACAATACGCCTCCTCAAGCTCCCTGCAAAGGTGCAGCACGACATCAAGGTCGGACTGCTCAGCGCCGGGCACGCCAAGGCTATACTTTCAGTGGACGACCCGCAGCTGCAGGAGAAGCTCTGCGACCTCGTGATCAGGGACGGTCTGTCCGTGCGCGAGCTGGAGTCCCTCGCACGCAAGATTTCCCTCGAGCCCAAGAGCGGCAAGACCGCCGGCGGCACCAGGGAGCAGAACCTCCCGGACGAATACTACCGCGTGCTCGAGCATGTCGGGAAGTATTTCTCCAGCAGCATCTCGATGAAGCGCAGCGCCTCCGGCAAGGGGACGATGACCATACGCTTCAATTCCGACGACGAGGTCAAGGCATTCGTTAAAGCTCTGGAGGAGAAGCAGTTCTAATGAGACTGAGCGGATATCTCAGATTGTTTGCGCTGGCGGCGGGACTGCTCCTGTCCGCCGCGACCGCATCCGCGCAGTTCAGGGATGAAGCCTTCTCCCAGCAGTACAACGACGACCCGGCTTCGGCGGTCGATACCACCGACAGGATATTCTCCCTCAAGGAGTATATGGCCGGTCTGAAGCACCAGCGGGAGATCAAGATAGGCACCATGGCCATCGGCTCCGCCGTGTTCGTCGGCGGCTGCCAGATCTACAACAGAGACTACTGGAAGTTGCCGATAGTCTATACGGCCATAGGTGGCAGCCTCGGCACCGGAATCTATCTCAACACGCATGGCAATCACGATGCCGCCAAATGGTGCTTCGTGGGTGCCGGAGTCGCATACTGGGGCGCCATGATGGACGGCGTGGTCAACTACAAGCCGGCCGACTACCCGCACGCGGGCAAGGCCACGATGTATTCGCTTCTCGTGCCGGGACTCGGTCAGATATACAACCGGGAATACTGGAAACTCCCTCTGTATCTGGGAGCAATGGGCTTCGGCATACATTATTATTCCGACTGCGCCCGCAATTTCGAACGTTTCCGCAACATATACAAGGAGGCCACGGAGAACAGCGACTACTCCGGTCCCATTACCGCCGACCAGGCGGTCTATTACCGCAACATCTACCGCCGCTACAGGGACTACGCCCTGCTGGCCGTCGCCGCCATCTACCTGCTTCAGGTGATGGACGCCAACGTGTTCTCCTATATGCACAATTTCGAAGTCGATGACGACATCTCGCTGAGGATGGAGCCGACCGTGATGATGCCCGAGATGCAGCTCGCCTCGAGCGGCACAGGCTACCCGGCGCTGGGTCTGAGACTTGGTGTAAACTTTTGACAATGAGAAAATTAATCATATTCCTTACCGCTTTTTCACTGGCCTTCCCTCTGCAGGCGCAAAACAAGATTACCGAATTCTTCAAGCGCCCTACGCGCAAGGCTCTCCAGACCGAGAACGACCAGCTCAAGGCCAGCCTGGATTCGCTTCAGGCCCTGGTGGACAGCCTCGAGGAGCGCCGCTATCTGGAAGACGATGAGCTCCGCGCCGTGATTGAGGGCAACGAGGGCTCCGAAGGCGAGGAGGAACTGGAATATACCCCCGAGGTAAGCGACTCCCTGCTGCACCTCTGGTACAAGAATTCCTTTACCGGGGACTTCGACGCCGTCTCCGAGTACGATATGGACTCCGTGAAGTTCTCCTCCAACATTTCGGATGCGGAGATGCTGAGGCGCATCAAGGCGATGAACTCCTTCATCACTCTCCCGTTCAACGAGAATGTCAAGAACTACATAATCCTCTATTCCGAAAGGATGCCGAGCAGGATGGGCAGAGTGATGGGCCTGAGCAGCTATTATTTCCCTATGTTTGAGGAGGTTCTCAACCGCTACGGCCTGCCTCTGGAGCTCAAGTATATGGCTGTAATCGAGTCCATGCTCAATCCGGTGGCCACTTCGCGCGCCGGGGCCAAGGGAATGTGGCAGTTCATGTACGGCACAGCCCGCAATTACGGCCTGGAAATCAATTCCTTTGTGGACGAGAGGCTCGATGTGGAGAAGGCGATGGACGCGGCGGCCCGCTACCTTCGCGACGCCTACAAGATCTTCGGCGACTGGGCGCTGGCCATCAGTTCCTACAACTGCGGGGCCGGCAACGTGTCCAAGGCCATCCGCAGGGCAGGCGGCAGCCGCGATTTCTGGAGCATATATCCGTACCTGCCGCGCGAGACGAGAGGCTATGTGCCGGCGTTCGTGGGAGCAATGTACGCGATGACCTATTACAGGGAATACGGAATCGTGCCTCAGAATGTGGGCATGCCGGCACAGACCGACACCTTCGAAATCCACAGGAACCTACACTTCAAGCAGGTCAACTCGGTGGTCGGAGTGCCTATGGACATCCTGAAGAACCTCAATCCGCAGTATATCCACGAAATCATCCCGGGCGACACCAAGACCTGCATACTCAAGCTGCCTTACACCTGGACCAATGCTTTCCTGGAGACAGACCGCGACTCGCTCTACGCCTTCAAGGCGGACTCCCTGATGAGCAAGAAAGTGCTTGAAGGGGTAAAGAATTCCACCGTCAACGGGCAGCAGCGCATCAGATACCGTGTCAAGAGCGGAGACTACCTCGGACGGATCGCATCCCGCCACGGAGTGACCGTAAACCAGCTCAAGAAGTGGAACAACCTCAAGTCGTCCAACATCCGCGAGGGGCAGATACTCTACATCTACAGCAAATCATACAAGGGCGGCGGCAGCTCTTCAGGCACGAAGAGCGGCAGTTCAAGTTCGTCATCATCAAGGGTTTATGTCGTAAAGCAGGGCGATTCGCTCTACAATATAGCGAAGCTCTATCCGGGCGTGAGCGCCGAGGACATCAAGGCGGCCAACGGCTTGAAGAATGACAATATCCGCCCGGGACAGAGGCTCAAGATTCCTCTACCGTAACAGTTTCTTAATCAGCGGGAAAAGCTTGTAAGGCATATACCTTAGAGGCAGGTCGATGCAGCTCGGTGTATCGAGAACCGACCTGCGGTGCGAGAAGGCGAGCAGGCTTTCCTTTCCGTGATAGCGTCCCATACCTGAATTGCCGACTCCGCCGAAAGGCAGGCCGGAGTTGGCTATGTGCATTATCGTATCGTTGATGCAGGCTCCGCCGGAGCTGGTGCGGCGCAGGATTTCCCGCCCCGCGCTGCGCTTTCCGAAATAGTAGAGCGCCAGCGGCTTAGGCCGCGCGTTTATGAAATTTATCGCCTCCTCGCGGCTGGAGAAGGTCATTATCGGGAATATCGGGCCGAAGATTTCCTCCGTCATCACGGGGGCGTCCGGGGAGACTTCGTCGAGCAGGGTAGGGCCGAAGAAGCGGGTCGCCCTGTCGCGCTCGCCGCCATAAACAATCTTGCCGTCCCCGAGATAGTTTTCCAGCCTGTCGAAGGCCTTGTCACTGACTATACGGACATAATGGGGACTTTCCCTGACTCCGCCGGCATACAGCTCCGAGACGGCCTTGGCGAATTCTTCAATGAACTGTCGCTTGATTTCTTGCGAGAGCAGCAGATAGTCGGGAGCGATGCAGGTCTGACCGCAATTGAGGCTCTTGCCCCACGCAATCCGCCTGGCGGCGAGGGCGATGTCGGCGTCCCTGTCAACTATGCAGGGGCTCTTGCCTCCGAGCTCCAGCACCACCGGGGTCAGGTCCTCCGACGCAGCGCGCATCGCCACTTTGCCCAGTGACGGACTTCCGGTAAGGAAGATAAGGTCGTATTTCTCCTTGAAGAGGGCTTCATTGACATCTCTATGTCCCTGGAACAGAGCGACATATCGTGGCTCGAAAGTGTCCTCTACCAGCTTGCGCAGGACTTCGGCGACCGCCGGCACAGCAGGGGAAGTCTTGAGTACAGCGGTACAGCCCGCAGCAATCGCACCCACGAGAGGGTTCAGCAGAAGCTGTACAGGGTAGTTCCATGGCGCAACTATGAGCGCCACTCCGAGCGGCTCGGTCACGATATAGCTTCGCGACGGCAGGCAGGTCAGGGGAGTACGCACCTTCTTGCGGGCGGTCCAGCGCCCTATATTCTTGAGGGCGTCGCGGATTTCGCCCTTGACGATGCTGATTTCGGTCATGTACGCCTCTTCCCGCGACTTGTGGAGATCAGTCCAGAGCGCGGCGTAAAGCTGCTCCTCGTATTTCTCCAGGGCCTCCAGAAGAGACTGGAGCATCCGTTTGCGGAAGTCAATGCCCAAAGTCGCGGCGGAAAGGAAATATTCCCGCTGCGCAAGTACTGTATCGTGGATTGTCATTTCGAGTAGTATTTCGGCCAGCAGGACAGGAGATAGGCCTTGAGGCTGTCCTCGTGGCGGTTTGGCTGCGGTTCGTAGAATACCTTGCCGGCGAATTCGCGCGGCATGAATTCCTGGTCGACGAAGTGTCCCGGGAAGTCGTGGGCGTATTTGTAGCCGTCGGAGTATCCGAGATCTGACATAAGTTTGGTCGGGGCGTTGCGAAGATAGAGCGGCACGGCGGCAAGCGTATTGCTCTTGGCGGCCTCAAGCGCCGAGTTGACTGCCATATAGGCGGAGTTGCTCTTGGGCGAGCTCGCAAGGTATATCGCGCACTCGCTCAGCGGGATACGCGCCTCCGGCATGCCGATTTCGTGAACTATTCTGAAGGTGGCCTCGGCGAGCAGCAGGGCATTGGGATTGGCTAGACCGACATCTTCGGCAGCCGAAATGCAGAGCCTGCGGGCAATGAAGAGCGGGTCTTCGCCTCCCTCCAGCATCCTTGCCATCCAATAGACCGCAGCGTTCGGGTCGGAGCCGCGAATGCTCTTTATGAAGGCTGAGATTATATCATAGTGCATCTCGCCGTCCTTGTCGTAGATGGCCACGCTGTCCTGCAGGCAGGAAGTCACAGCCGCATCGTCAATCAGCACCTCATCCTTGCCGGCCTGGGAATCGACCACCAGCTCAAGGATATTCAGCAGCTTGCGGGCGTCGCCTCCGCTGTGGCGGAAGAGCGCGCCGGTCTGCGTGACGCGGATATTGCGGGTCTTGAGTATCTCGTCCTCGCGGAGAGCGCGGTCAAGCAGGGTCTGCAGGTCCTCCACCTCCAGGCTCTTCAGCACGAAGACCTGGCAGCGGGACAGAAGGGGAGTGATGACCTCGAAGGAAGGGTTCTCGGTCGTGGCGCCGATCAGCACCACGGTACCGGCCTCGACTGCGCCGAGCAGGGCATCCTGCTGAGCCTTGTTGAAGCGGTGTATCTCGTCGATGAAAAGTATCGGGGCAGCCGCGTTCGAGAAGAGCGACTTGGACTTCGCGGAATCTATTACCTCCCGCACGTCCTTGACTCCGGAGCTGATGGCGGAGAGGGTGTAGAACTCGCGGTCGAGAGTGTTGGAGATAATCCGGGCGAGAGTGGTCTTGCCCACGCCCGGAGGACCCCATAAAATGAATGAACTCAAGCTGCCGGAATCAATCATCCTTCTCAGGATGCAGCCTTCCCCGACGAGGTGCTTCTGTCCGACGTATTCGGATAGATTTTTAGGCCTCATTCGCTCCGGAAGGGGCGGTAACATTTTTGTTAATGATTCTGACACTTTTGTTTTATTGCTTAATATTCAAGCTTTTTGATGTATGACCTGCGACGCTTGCGGCATTCGTGCTCAAACTCCTTGAACTGGCCTTGATTCTTGATGTTGGTCTCGAGAATCGCGTTGGTTTCGGCCCATTTTACGCCGGCGGCGGAGTATTTGCGGAACATGTCGGCCTGCACGAGAGTGTTGACTCCGGAGTTGCGGTAGTCAGGATGCACTCCGACGAGCAGCATCTCGACTCCCTCCTCCCTCTTGAGATAAAGCGACTTCACAAGGTACCACCAGCCGAACGGGAAGAGCTTGCCGCGGCTCTTCTGCAGAGCCTTGTTGAGCGACGGCATCGTGATGCCGAAGGCTACGATTTCGTTCTTCTCGTTCTCTACGACGCTGACATAATTGAGGTCGAGGATGCTGAGGTAGAAGCCTAGATATTTGTCGGCCATCTTGTCCGGGAGGACGGTGAAGTTGTAGAGGTCCTTGTAGCAGAGGTTGATGAGCTTGAGGAGCTTGTGGCCGTAGTCGCCCTTCTTGACGAGCTTGCGGGTAAGCGGCCTAATGTGCACATTGGCCCTCTCCTGGATTATATTGGCCATCCTGCCCACGCGGCTGGGGAGCTCTTCAGGGATATATACTTTATACTCAATCCAATCCGCGTCCTTCTGGAAGCCCATTGCGTCTATGTGGTCCACATAGTAAGGGTCGTTGTAGATGAGCGCCATCGTGTTCATGGCGTCATAGCCCTCCACGAGCAGGCCTTCAGGGTCGAAGTCGGTGAATCCGAGCGGGCCCACGACGGACTCCATCCCGTACTGGCGGCCGAACTCCTCGACCTTGGCCATCAGCGCGCCTGAGACCTCCCTGTCGTCGATGAAGTCATACCAGCCGAAGCGGACCTCCTTGTGGTTCCACTGCTCGTTGGCCAGGTTATTGACGATAGCGGCGACTCTGCCGACCAGCTCCCCGTCCTTGTAGGCGAGATAGAGCTTGGAATTGCAGAATTCCTGGGCCGCGCCCTTCTTCTGGTCGAGCGTGTCCATCTGGTCGAACTCGAGCGGCGGTACATAATAGGGGTTGTTCCTGTATAGCTTCTCCGGGAAATTGACAAACTCACGCAGCTGCTTGCGCGTGCTTACTTCTTTGATTTCTACTGACATTATCGGTCAAGGTTTTAATATACTGCGATGCAAATATAAGTATTTTTACTTTCCTATGAAACGGGCTACCGCGTCGCGGCTGCGGACCTCCTTAGGTGTCAGGGGATCGGCGAATACCCCGTCATCCCACATCCTGCGGAGAGTTGCGAGCATATCGGCACATTCGGGTGCCTCAGGGCTGAAACGCTCCAGCCTCCCCGCTATATGGTACTGAATTACAGGCCATTTGCAATTGCGCGACCAAAGCTCTGCCTGCCTCCGGTCGGCCCTCTCGCGGTACAGGGCAGCCGCATATTCGAGCCCGGTGCACCAGTTGCGCATCTTCTTTAGCCTCGACGAGCCGAGATCTATAGAGCCGAAATTGGGATAATAATAGTAGAACGGCAGGTAGGTGATGGTGACGGACGGGTTCTTCAGCAGCAGCTCGCTCCACCACGGGAAATCCTCGAAAGTGATGCCCCGAAGGAACTCCACGCCTTCCAGCAGCTCCCTTCGAATCAGATGCCGCCAGACATAGAAGTGCTTGAGCGGCCAGTCCATGCCCTTGGGATGGGAGCGTTCGGTGACATGGGAGAAGATGTCGTCAGTGACGCAGCATTTCACCTTGTCCAGACTGTAGCGCCGTCTGAAGCCGCGCGGCCGGTAGTCTATGGTGTCGAGCCCCAGCTTGTGGCGGAGTATGGTCAGGTTGCGGTAATTGGGGTCCTTGTACCAGGAGACTATGTCGGTGCCGTGCCGGCGGGCGAGACCAAGGGCGAGTTCAAGTGTCTGAGGATGAATGAAATCGTCCGAGTCGAGATAGACGACGAACTCCCCTCTGGCGGCTGCGAGCCCGGCATTGCGGGCATCGGACAGGCCTCCGTTCTCCTTGTCCAGAAGGCGGAAGCGGGAGTCGTGCGAGGCATATTCTTCTATTATCGCCCGGCTGCCGTCGGGACTGCCGTCATTGACGCATACGGCCTCCCAGTCGGGGAAGGTCTGACCGGCGAGGCAGTCAAGGCAGCGGCGAAGATATTTTTCGACCTTATATACTGGCACAATTACTGATATCGTAGGCATTGGAATATTGTGTTATTCGTTGTGTATCAAGTGATAAGCATTGCTTCCCGGAATAGGCGAGAGGGCTCTGGAGGACTTGTATTCGGTCTTCTGGAACATCGCTCCTGCGCATATCGCATCCCACTCTTCCTTGCGGTATTCCCGGTCGCCTGAGCCGAACCAGAGTTCGTGAGTAGGCTCCTGACTGATTTTGGGCATTGCGCTGAAGAGCTCTGAGGCGAGGGCATTATTCTCCACAAGTTTTTTGAAGAGCAGCTGATGGATAAGGTAATCCACCTGCTTGTCTTCGCGCCTCCAGTATTCGCATATAAGTCTGAACCAGGCACTTGCAAGGAAATTGCCGGCCTTGGCACGGATGAAGCAGTTCTGGATGAACGCATACCATCCGCCGGTCTGCTCGCTGCCGCTCATATATACGAAGAAGTCGCTCTGCCACAGCCACTCCGGCAGGGGAGAGGGAATGTAGTCGGTGGCGTCGAGCCAGAGACCTCCGTAGCGGGAAAGGAGCGCAAGGCGGCAGATGTCGGAGAAGTGCGCCGGGCGCATCTTGCCCTCGCGCCATTTGCGGACTATATGTTCCGGAAGGTCAATCCATTGGAAGATGCTCTCAGAGTCGAGAACCACCAGTTCCTGAGGGCAGTGGGCCCTGACGCTGCGCCAACAGGCCTTGACGAGCTCCGGCGCGGCCTGCTCGCCCTGAAGCCAGATGCTGAATATCCGCTCCGGCCCGGCAGAGGATTGCTGCGTCTCGGGTTTCAAGTCCCTGATGAAATCCGTGTAGGCGTCAAGATGCCTGCTGACGGCTCTGGCTGTCACTTCGCCACGCCTACGCCTGCGCTCAATACGGGATTTCCAAAGGGGATTGAGCAGATGCCCGAAGAGCGCTATTTCCAGTTCCAGCCTGTAGTTCATTTTGCAAGTGATTTCTAACAAAGATACCTCATAGAGGATAAATAAGCAAATAATTGCCTAACTTAGCCCTCACGATGAGAGGCCTCAGACACATATCCCTTCTGCTCGCCGCGACGCTCGCCTTCTGCAGCAGCGCGTCGGCGGGGGAGCGCTACCTCGGCAGCTTCCAATCCCCCAAGGGTCTGGGAGCGTCGCTGCTGTTCGGCTCATCGTCCGACAACTGCTTCAATGTCATCAACTTGTACGCCGACATGTTCGGGGTATTTTCCGGCAGGACGAGGGATGTCGGGGCGGTCCTGAGCTATTCGAGGGATTATGTTATAATCTCGGAAGACTACGAGTTCTGCTCGGTCACCCTCCACGGCGGGCCGGGCTTCCTCACTGGCTATGTCCACGACTACGAGCGCCACTATTTCACCTCGGAGGGCAGTACAGACAAGAATATGGGCTTTGTGGCTGCGCTGTCCGGGAATATCGGACTTCTTACCGACTTCTACAGCCACCGCATCAGCATCGACATCGTCTTCCGCATCGACCCTGGCATGCACATAAGGCGCGACAGCGGCGACGGAGCGGTGCTCCTGTCGCTCTACAAGCGCGGAATCTACTACAGCCTTTGCCCGCAGCTGTGCATATATTACCGTTTCTGAGCCTATGAAGAAGTCAATTGTCATCACGCTCATCTCTCTGCTGCTGCCCGCACTGGTCTGCGGGGGGCAGGAGACATTCCGGGGCAGAGTCAGTTTCGGCCTGGAATGGGGCTATTGCCAGAATTTCTACAAGTTCCGCCATATCAACATAATAAGTCAGGAGGGCTCGCGCATCAACGAGAATTTCTCCGGTTTCAGCGCGCTCTCCGGCGGCACCATCATGGCGGGAGTCGGATACGATTTCAGCGAACAATTCCGCGGTTCCGTGCATTTGGGCTACGCAGGGATTTCAGAGGGCACGAGAGTCTATCCGGCGCTGCTGCGGATAAGTTTCGCCCCTAAGGGGCAATATAGCGAGGGTATCTTTACCTTCCTCGACGCGGGTCCCGGATTCAGGACAAAGCCCGCCGAATATGACTGGACAGCGGTGGTAATGGGGGACTTGGGTCTGGGTTACCGCATCTGCCTGATGCCCTACAGCAGCCTCGACCTGATGGTCAGCATCCGCGCGGTTTATGACCGGCCGGCCATAGACAATCCGGAAGGGGAGGGTTATGTGCTGCCGGAGAATATCCGCAGCAATGTGGCTGAATATTATTCCCTCAATTTCTCAATTGCTCTCAGCTTCTGAGCTTGCCGAGCAAATACTTGAGATAGAGGCTCTTGGACTGGAGCCAGGACATTGTCGTGAGCCTATGGGTGAAGTCCTCGCCCCAAAGCGCCGCAGCTTCCGAGAGTATGGCCTCAGAGGCTTCGAAAGGACAGTCGCGGAGGATTCGTGCTATCTCCCTGCCAAGGCAGCCGTTGTGCCTCGTGAAGGCCGATTTCTTGATGAATGGCAGGCCACTGCGCACCAGGCGGCGGGGATTGTTGTATATGGTCTTGTGAGGGGCCGTGAATGCATAGCCCAGTTCAACCCCGTGCGAGACGAGCAGCCTGCTCAAGCCGGTCTCGTATAGTTCACAGACGGCGCCCTTGTCGCCGGCAGCGCCGACGCCGAGGATAAATTCCCTGAAATAAGCGCTAAGGAATACTTCCCGACCCAGCCCCACGAACCATGACTGGATATGGGAGCCGTGTCTTCCGGGCTTATAGACAAGCCCGAATGCGCCGTGGGGGCCTGCTTCCAGCCCCTCCAGCAGAGGTTTGAGGTCGGAGAGGGGGCCGAATACCGAGTCGTTGACCAGATAGACGAAGTCGTACCATTCCAGCTTCAGATTGGCCGAGGCCCAGACGAAATCCCGCTTGTAGGAGCCGAAGTCGTATTCCCCGTGTTTCAGCGCTTCGCAGTGCAGGACAAAGGGTTTCAGGCGCTCTTCCTCGCCCGGACCAAGCGGGGCATCGTCACAGAATACCACATCCCCAAGGGCGGCAAGGGCGCGCAGATAATAAAGGAGCGCGTCCCCGACAGAGCCGGAGGGGGTGTAGGCGGCGAAGAGGAAGAGTCTTCTGCTCATTTAGTTAAGGAAAAGGACCACCATATAGGCGGCGTAGGTCAGCAGCATCACGATGCCTTCCCAGCGGTCAATCTTGTTCTTCCCGCCCACTAAGGACCAAAGCAGCAGCATCGCGGCACTTAGCGCGAGCACGCCGTAGTCGAAGGCAGTCATCGAAGCCGTTGAGAGCGGGGTGATGATGGAGGAGCAGCCAAGAATGAGAAGTATATTGAACACATTGGAACCCAGGATATTGCCGAGGGCGAGCTGGGCCTTGTGCTTGGTCGCGGCAACGATGCTGGTCGCAAGTTCCGGCAGGGAAGTGCCGCCTGCGAGCAGGGTGAGCGCTATCACCTTGTCGGAGACTCCGATGGAGTGGGCGATGGAGGTGGCGTGGTTGACAAAGAGCTGGCCGCCGAATATTAGTCCGGCAAGACCGGCAGCGATAAGCAGGACTGCAACCCAGACATTCATTGCCTTGTGTTCCTCTTCACCGCCGTCATTGCCGGAGTCAAACTTGAAGCAGTAGTAGAGGTAAGCGGCAAATATCAGCAGAAATACAATACCTTCTATTCTGCTGATACCACCATTTGTAAGAGCTGCTCCGATGAATATGAGGGTCACCAGCAGAGTGATCGGGATGTCCCTCTTCGTGTTCTCCTTCGACACCGCAACCGGTATGAGAGCCGCCGTGAGGCCGAGTATGAGCAGGGTATTGAAGATGTTGGAGCCGACCACATTGCCTATGGAAATGTCGGCGTTGCCCTGGATGGCGCCGGTAAGGCTGACCACGAGTTCAGGGCAGCTGGTTCCGAATCCGACTATGGTAAGTCCGATTACGAATTCGCTGATGCCGGCCTTGCGCGCCACTGCGGAAGCGCCGTCCACCAGCCAGTCCGCGCCGAATACCACCAGAGCCAGACCTACCAATACGAGAAGAATATCAATTGCCATAAAATGTATGATTTACGCGTTCGTAGGGGTTTTGAGCACGAGGCGGCAGACATTCTCCACATGGGTGGTGTGAGGGAACATGTCCACCGGCTGCACTGCCGTGATTTCATATTTCGCGCACAGCGCCTCGAGATCCCTGGCTTGGGAGGCAGGGTTGCAGCTGACATAGACAATGCGCTCCGGGGCGGCATTGAGAATGGTTGCAATCACGTCCGGGTGCATCCCGGCACGCGGCGGATCGGCGATTATCACATCCGGATGCCCGTGTTCGGCGATGAATTCGTCCGTGAGGATGTCCTTCATGTCGCCGGCGAAGAACTCGCAGTTGTCGATACCGTTGCCGCGGGCGTTGATCTTGGCGTCCTCGATCGCCTCGGGCACATATTCGATGCCTATTACCTTGGAGGCGCGGCGGCTGACAAACTGGGCGATGGTGCCAGTGCCGGTGTAAAGGTCATAGACGACCTCGCTGCCGCTGAGCGCCGCAAACTCGCGCGCCACGCTGTAGAGCTTCAGGGCCTGGCCGTTGTTGGTCTGGTAGAATGACTTTGGCCCGATGCGGAAGCGCAGGCCTTCCATCGTCTCGTAGATGGCTTCGTCGCCGCGGTAGAGTATGCACTCCTGGTCGCCTATGCTGTCGTTGAGTTTGCTGTTGATGATGTAGTAGAGCGAAGTAATCTGAGGGAACTCCTCGGCAATCGCGTCGAGCATCGCCTCGCGTCCCTCGAAATCCGCGGCGAAGCATACTATCAGCATCACCTGCCCGTCGTCCGTGGTGCGGACGAACATGTTGCGGAAGATGCCGGTATTCTCCCTTATATTGTAGAACGGAATGCCGTGCTCTATGGCGTACTGCTTGATATAGAGACGGATAGCGTTGGACGGCTCGGGCTGCAGGTAGCACTTGCGGATGTCCAGCACCTTGTCGAAGAACTTGCCCACATGGAAGCCCAGTCCCTGCCGGCTGTCCTCAGGCAGCCCTTCAGGGTCTTCGTCAGGGAGTATCCACCTCTTGTCGGAGGCGGTGAATTCCAGCTTGTTGCGGTAAAATTCGGTCTTGTCGGAGCCGATGGTGGGGGAGACCTCCGGGAAGCTCAGGTGCCCTATGTGCTTGAACTGGTCGGCAACCTGCTGGCGCTTCGAATCGAGCTGCATCTGATAGGGAATCAGCTGCCAGCGGCAGCCTCCGCATATTCCGAAATGCCCGCAAAACGGCTTCTGCCTGTATTCGGAAGGCTTTACTATCTCTATTATGCGGGCCTCCGCAAAATTCTTCTTCTTGCGCATCACGCGCGCATTGACCACATCGCCGGGCACGGCATACTCCACGAACACCACCATCCCGTCCACATGCGCTATGCACTTGCCCTCTGCGGCAATGCTTTCTATCTTCAGATTCTCGAGAATCTGCTCTTCTCTGTTTCTTTTCGCCATATCAGGGCAAAGTTAGTCATAGTTTTCGGATATTTCTATATCGGCAAGCGCGCTGCCATGTAAAAAACGGCCGGCTTGAAAGCCGACCGTTTATCAATCTTATTTTCCGCTGCCCCAGAAGAACTGGGCCATGTGGTAGAGGGAACGTCTCCAGGTGAGGAATTCGTGGGCCGTGCCCTCAGATACGAATCCCATCGCATCGAAGCCGGCGTCCTTGAGGGATGTGGCGGACTCGAGCACGCGGTCAGGATTCTCCTTGCTGCCGCAGCTGACGAATATCTTCTTGACCTGAGCCTTGTCCTGAATCTCCTGCGGGGTATATACGCCGCCGGACAGCAGACCATAATAGCCGAACATCTCAGGACGCGCCAGAGTGATGGTGTGGGTCTCCATGCCGCCCATTGACAGGCCTGCCATGGCGCGGCTCTCCTTCTTGGCGATAGTGCGGAAGTGAGCATCTACATAAGGGACGAGCTCGTCGCAGAGGAAGGTCTGGAACTCATTGAAGCCGCCGAAGCCGCCCGGACGGCGATGGTCGCCGAAGCGGAAGTCGTTGGTCATGCCGTAGGTGCAGACGATGATGAAAGGCTTGATCTTGCCCTCGGCAATCAGGTTGTCCATAATGAGGTTAGCGTGCCCCTGGCTCATCCAGGCAGTCTCGTCCTCACCCCAGCCGTGCTGCAGGTAGAGCACCGGATAGCGGACTTTCGCCTTGTCGGAATGGTAGGTAGGAGGGGTATAGACGAAGGCGCGGCGCAGGCTCTTCGTGCTCTCTGACCAGACCATGATCTGCTGCACGAAGCCGTGCGGAACATCACGCTCCTCATAGAAAGCCTGGTCGTGTGCAGGGATTTCTATGCCGCTCTCCCAACGGGTTGAGCCGTAGTAGTTGTTGGTGCCAGGGTCATTGAAAGTGCCGCCGTCAATGGTCAGATGATAGTAGTGGAAGCCCTCGTCCAGAGGAGTGGAGGTCGTTCCGGTCCATACGCCGTTCTCATCCTTGACAAGGTCGGTGCCGCCGTGGGTGCCGCCCAGTCCAAGACCTACGGATACAGCCTTTGCATCCGGTGCGACGATGCGGAAACGGGCATAGCCCTGAGAGTTGACCATAGGATACTCCTGCTGCGGCTGGTTCTTGCTCGAAGGTTTGAAATCCTCCTTGATCTCCTGTGCTGAGCACAGGCCGGCCGTCAGAATGACAGCGCCGAGCACAACTGATACCTTTTTCATTTTCTGAAAAAATTAAATTAATTAATGTGTGTTACTTTCTCAGGAAAAATATGGTCTCGGTATCTGTTGCATTGCAAATGTATGCAAAAGAATCCGGAATTGCAATACTAACCCAGCGTCTTTACCACTCTGGCGGGGTTGCCGACGGCAACGGAGAGGGGAGGGATGTCCTTCGTGACGACGCTGCCTGCGCCTATCGTGCTGCCGTCGCCTATGCTGACGCCCGGCAGTATGGTCACGCTTCCGCCTATCCAGCAATCATTTCCGATATGCACCGGGCGCGCCCATTCGCGGCCGCTGTTGCGCTCAGCGGGGTCGGTGCTGTGACAGGCGGTGTAGATGCTGACATTCGGGCCGATGAAGCAGTTGTCGCCGAAAGTCACCTCGGCCTCGTCGAGAACGGTCAGGCCGAAGTTCGAAAAAAAGTTCTTTCCTAGCCTGATCTGCTGTCCGTAATCGCAGTGAAAAGGCTGTACGACAACGCTTTCCGGACCGCAGGCTCCGAGGATTTCGCGCAGTTTGGAAGCTCTCTCTTCGAGTGCGGTAGGCCGTATATTGTTGTACTCCCAGCACAGGTCAGCTATTCTGTCCCTCGCCGCCACCAGCTCCGGAGCATTGGCATCGTAAACCTCTCCGGCAAGCATTTTTCCGTAATTGCTCATAATTCCGCTCGATTTAAATCCTGCAAATTTACCATTTTTCAGCGACATAGGACTTGCAAATTGTAAGACTTATTCTTACATTTGCGGTAAAGATATAACAAAATGGCCCGAACGGTTACAGTAACATTAGGCGCCCACTACGATGCCTTTGTAAAAAACGGCATCGAGAGCGGCAAATACAACAATGTGAGCGAGATGGTACGCGCGGCACTTCGTCATCTGGAAGAAGACGAAGCGAAACTGAACGCATTCTGCGCAGCGATTGACGAAGGGGATGCCAGCCCGGATGTGGAGGATTTTGATGAAGAAAGTTTCATCAGTGGGATGAAAGAGGGCTGGAGGAAGAAGAATGGCTGATTTCGTATTATCCGAGCGCGCCCGCCAAGACCTTAGAGAAATTGGCGATTATACGGCGGAGAAATGGTCCGGACAACAGGCGGAGCGATATATAAGAATGCTTATAGCTGAATGCCGCGAACTGCCTCGTCATGCGTTGGCCGGCCGTTCATACAGTCAGTGGCGTCCCGGATTGAGAGGTTATACCTGCGGCAAACACGTCATATTCTACAGAGTGATTTCGCAAAACAAAGTCCGCATAGTACGCATTCTGCACGAGAAGATGGACTTCCCGAGGCATTTGTAGCAATTTGACTGCTTTTGCGCTGACGCTTTAGTTACACAATTTATATTATGTTAAGTTGACTATATGAAGCGTCTCCCCTTCTAACTTCAATTACAAAAATGCGCTAAAATCATCAAAATAAATTCCCATTTTTTGGGAATTAGAAAAATAATAGTACTTTTGCTGTATGGAGATTAATTTTTCCGACATAGAAGTAAAACTTCTGCTTGAGACTGGAAAAAGCAGAACTTACAGTTGTATCCAGAGGAAAACGGCAGTCAGAAACAAACTTATATACATATATAACATTTTACAAGACATAAATGGGTTTGAAGACCTTACACACTTCAAATCAATTACAATCAAAGAAGAGAGTTCGGGAATTTACCACATCCCGCTTGACGGATCTGATAATATCAAGATGGTATTTCTGCTCCAAGGAGACGTTATAGACATACTCTCACTTAAAATTTCAGGAACTAACAATGAATGAGAATCAAACAACAATACTCGTATTGCCGCCAGGATACACAATCAAGGAAGAGCTCAAAGCCAGGGGAATACGCCAAAAAGATTTTGCATTCCAACTAGGGATGCAAGCATCTCATTTGTCTGAGATTATCAAAGGAACACGCGCCATCAATACGCAAATGGCAGAGAAGCTTGAAGAAAAGCTCGGTATACCCAAGATGTTCTGGCTTAAGGAGCAGTCAAGGTATGAATGTTCACTCAAAGAGCTTGAGACGCTTTCAGCTGAAGAACAAAATGCTGAAAGATTATATTCTGAATATGATAAGTTTTGTGACATGAAAACCATTTTCAGACGGGTTGCCGGAACATTCCATTCATGCAAGGAGCGATTGGACTTTTGCTTGACAGAAATGGGATTTACTACTCCAGCTGAGATGCAGTTCCAATATACAAATTGCACATTTGGAAGATACCATAAGTCTGAGAAAACGGGGCTGGACAAGAGAATGATTAATACTTGGTCAATCTTGGCCAAATATGAGGTAAAGGACATAATTGTTGACGGCCTATTCGACAAGAATCAGTCGATGTCATTGGCTAAAGAATTGTGTATTATTTTGCACAGAAATGTGGACACTGAAGCCAATGTTGCCAAGACTCTGTCAAAGTATGGTATAAAGTTTAAGGTCGTTCCTAAAGTAGAGCGAGCATCAATAGACGGTTACACATTTTACGGAGAGGATGGAATACCTGCAATTGTGGTGACAAAGCGTATTCCAAGGATCGATAACTTCGCTTTCGCCATACTCCACGAGGTCGGGCATCTGGCACTGCATAATATCGAGGATTTCCCTATTTTATCTCTTTCAGACGATGCAGAAGACTATTGCGAAGATGAAGCGAACAATTTTGCGGCAGAAGCCCTAATACCGTCAAACATATGGAATTCAGCTCCTGAAGTCCCTATGAATCAATATACTATACAGAATCGGTATACTAAGTGGGCGGAAGACAATAATATGAACAAATGGATTGTCTTGGGACGCATCTCACATGAGACAGGCATGTACAAGTTCAAGAGCGATGCCACCAGGAAGATTCAATAACAAAAATAAAGATATATGATTGACATTTAAGAGGTTATCTTCCAAAAGGAGCCCATCTTATGCGACAAGACGGGCTCTAGGGAATAAGCGATGGAGGGGTTGACCTCCCCACTCAATTCATTTAGTTCTGCAATTTTAGGAATTATTTACCCAAAATGCAAATTCGGCCATCGCTTTGTACCCGAGTCGTCCTCCAGGCATCCCCGGCCAAAAGGCTCCGACAAGAAATGGCGGGGGGTCTTCTAATAAGTTATACAATGGAAGATCTTTACAAAGAAGGGGTCCTTTTCCCTATTGACGACTATCTTGTGCCCGGCATAAGCACAGACCCTGTCGTCCAAAAGAAGGACGGTAATCACAAACATCGCAAGATGCATTGTAACAACCTGGATATCTGCAAGATGATATCAACAACCGGGAAGTATGAAATGCCTGTACTTGCCCCTTTCAATGGGGACGTTCCCAGGCAGTTCATACCTTTCAATGCTGCTATGAGCACAACCTCCTATGAGGTTGGTGTTCATTTCTATATCGATGACTACCAGTTTGAACGGATATGGCGGAATATCGACAGATACTACGACAAACTGAGGCAATATGGTTGCGTAATAGGTCCGGATTTTTCTCAGTTTGGAGACATGTCATATCCAATGAGGATATGGAATTGCTTCAGAAACAAGGTCGTTTCTGCGTACTTGCAAAACAAGGGAGTAAAAATTGTTCCCAATGTCACTTGGTCATTGCCTGACAGTTTTGACTATTGCTTTGACGGAATACCTGCTCACAGCACTATTGCAATCAATTGTACCTCAATCATTGGAAATAACTTTTCAAAATCTCTGTGGTACAAGGGGTATCATGAGGCCCTAAACCGTCTTGAGCCCAAATGTATAATCAGGTATGGGACAAAGATGCCGGGCGAACGGGAGGATATCAGTTGTTACTTTGAGAATGAACGTTTAAAGATGTTGAGAAATGGGCGGTAATGGCAGTTATGCTTCCGGCTCCACTAACAGTGAAGCCGGAAGGGCCTACAAGACTGTAGGTACAATCGGTGATATTCAGATTTTGGAGAAAAAGAATCCTAAAGCATCTCATAGCCTTCCTGAAGAAAGTCATACACCAGGGAGAGTTTATGCAGAAATCCGTTCTGATGGAAAAGATGTCGGGAAAATTGCCAAATATGGCCCCGACGGCAAAAAAATATGGGAAATCCATACCACCCCTCACCATGAATTGAAAGACCACTATCATGAATGGAAGAATGGGCATCCGGTAGGCGATCCGAAACCGCTCACAAAGGAAATGAAAGACATTTTAGCTAAAGTAAGGAACTATATTAATTAAGTTATGGCAAAAGACTACATTCTAGAAGATTCGGAAGGTTACCTGTATAATTCCGAATTTAAGCCAGATTTCGCGAAAAACGGTGACAGATATCATGGCTATAAGAACAATAGCCAAGAAGCTGTTTTGTACTACTTTGCGGTTATGGGCTACGACCTCAAGTTTGATTACAAAGGGGTTACATATTACTTTCTATCGGCTGAAAATTATGTGGCAAGGTGTGACAAAAATTTTCAGCAGGATCTGGAAGTCTTTGAAAATGCGAATGTTATGGTAAAGAACTTTTCGATTGACGGGGAAAAACTCATTGACATCATTGACGATCTCGAGAACGCTGATATTTTATAGAATTTACAGCTGTTCCCGTGCGAGCACGGGATTGCCGTAAATCTGGTAGAAGATTTTGCGGAGAGCGTCGCGGTCGAGATCGTGCTCGACGCTGTCGAGGCGTTTCTCGGCGTACTCGATGAACGCCATCCTTTCGGCATCGGAATAAAGGCTCGCGTACATGTCGCCGCCGGTCATGAGGTCATAGCCTATATAATTGGTATTCCAAAGCTTATAGGCATCCACAATCCGCCCGTCAATCAGGGTGCGCACTGTTTGGTACCTCTCGGCGCGCTCGCAGACGGAGGCCATCCTGAGCTCGTTCTCCGACAGCGGACGGCAGACGGAGAGATGGATACCGCCCTTCCAGAGGCGTATTCCGTCCAGGATGCTGCGCGTATCCTCGCCGCGCTTCTTGACATATTTGCCGCCGGATGCGATAAGCAGCTCGCGCGCCTTCAGGATATCGCAGGGCTCGTACTCGTACGAAATGCTCATAGGCGTGATGTTCAGCTCCGAGAAATTGTCGTAAAAGCCCTTCATCCCGCTCATATCCAGCATCTTGACGAGCCCGTGAGCCGTCTTGTCGAGGCCGTTTTTAGCCCTGCCCTCCTTCTGCGCGACCCATATAGAGCTGCGCGAAGTCGAGACCGCGTCGCGTATATATTCCGACAGCAGCTTCGAAGACTCATACATCTCCCGGGCCGGCAGACCGCGCACGACCCTGACCATACGCACGGAGCGCAGCAGAGCCGAGGCCGTGCGGTTGTCGTCCATCAGATTGCTGCCAATGCAGACCTCCATCATCGGCAAGCCGTGGCTGTACAGCGCCCATTGCGTGAGCGCGGCATCAAGGGAAATGTCGCGGTGGTTGGAAATGGCGACGAAAGTCTTGCCGGGCTTTAGATTTTCCAGCCCGTCGCAGCTGAAACCGCTGGAAGTGCGCTTCAGCACCCCTTCCACAACCTTGGAGACCACATTACGCTGAAAATCATCAATCGAAGTGACCTTGCGGAACATCCTGGAGAGGCGGTAGAACGGCTCGTCAGGAAAGAGGAATTTGGATGCTATCGGCACAAACGGATTGTGCGAAAGACGGCGAAGAGCCTTTACTGCCTCCTCGTCCGAATACGGCCTTATGCTGTCGAACTTATTGTCACTCATCGCATTGAGCACGGTAAAGCAGAGAACTGTCGCCATAGCTCAGGAAGCGGAAACCGTGCCCGAGCGCATAATCATAGATGCTGTGCCAGTCGCCTCCCACGAAAGCGGAAATAAGCAGCAGCAGAGTACTCTGAGGCTGGTGGAAATTCGTAACCATCATATCCACGGCCCTAAAGCGGAAGCCCGGGACAATGATGATCCTTGTGCCAACTTTCAATTCAGTCAAAGAATTGGCTTCGAGATAATTGATAATGGCATCTAAAGCTTCCCTTGAAGTATATGGATACTCTCTCGTGTACGGATCCCACTGCGCGACATCCTCGGGAGCACCCTTCTCGATGCAGGAAACGCCCACATAATAAAGCGATTCGAGCGTACGCACGGATGTCGTGCCAACCGCAACCACCTTCTTGCCGGAATCCCTCAGGTCCTTGAGGAAATCCAGACTAACCGAGAACGGCTCCCTGTGCATCGTATGCCCGGAAATCAGCGAACTCTTTACCGGGAGGAAGGTACCGGCCCCCACATGGAGGCAAACTTTCTCTATATCAACGCCTTTCGCGGCCAGACCGTCTAGAACCCTCTGGGTGAAATGAAGTCCTGCTGTAGGCGCCGCGACAGAGCCGCGTACCCTTGCATAAAGCGTCTGATAGCGCTCGATATCAATATCTTCCGTGGCTCGGTTAAGATACGGAGGGATAGGAATCTGGCCGCAGAGTTCGAGCACCCTGGAGAACGGAATCCCGCCCTTCCAGCTGAAAGAAACCACTCCGGTCTGACCGTCCCGAGACTCGAGTCGCGCCTTGAGCTCTATGTCGGCGAGCTCGCCTTCATGCACATCAAGACTGAGAATATCGTCCTTCCAGCGCTTCGCATTGCCGATTACGCAGGTCCAGCTGCAGGACTCGGTGCAGGCGAAATTGACATTGTAGTCCGCAGGGAAGTGCGGTTCAAGGCAGAAAACCTCGATGTGAGCACCGGAATCGCGCCTGAAAAAGAGCCTGGCAGGCACGACCTTGGTGTCGTTGAACACCATAACCGCATCTGAAGGTATCTCTTCGGTAATATCCCTGAACACTCTCTCGCGGATTTCTCCACCTTTATATATAAGCAGCTTCGAAGAATCCCTCTCAGCGAGCGGATACTTCGCAATCCTCTCGTCCGGGAGGGGATAATTGAAATCTTCTATTCTAATTTCCGGTATCATTTCGAGTGCAAAGATACGAAATATAATCGAGCTTGTTTTGTTAACTTTTGTAAATCCAACTGCAAAGATTTGTTAATTTTGAATTGTTGACACCATAATTGTAACCGGATGAATTTTTGTAAAATAAGCCAAACTTATAATAAGTTTCGTTTAAGGTCAACCTAACTGAAACCCAATACTTTATATGATATTACCTTTAGCCGTAGTTGTGCTCCGTTTCCGGATTTCTCCCCTATCCGGCCCTACACGTCGGCAAATTAGCCTTTCCATAAATAATAAATGCTTAAAGTTCAGCAATTATAACCAAACTATCTTAATTGAAACTTCAGCGAAACTTATTAACAATTTACCAACAGCCCCCTTTTGTTAACAAGTGTAAAACTTGCATAACTGACAAATCTTGTGTATTTTTGTAAAAACCGAAGTTACAAAATGAACAGGCGTCTAGAACAGTTTTTGAAGGCTGAAAACATCAGCCAGTCGCAGTTTGCCGACAGCATCGGAGTTGCCAGGGCCAGCGTCTCCCACATTCTCGCGGGACGCAACAGGCCGGGCTTCGATTTCCTGCTCAACATGGCCAAAGCCTACCCCACCCTCAATCTGGAATGGCTGATCACCGGCAAAGGACGGATGTACAGCGCCGGAAAGGCCCCTTCCACGCTCTTCGAGACCGAGGAGGACACCGCCCCCGAGAATGGCCTGCAGACGCGCGAAACCGTGCCCACGGGCATTTTCGCGACCCTCGACGAAGGCGCCAAATCCGCCCAGGCAGCGCCCGCATCTAAAGCGATTGCTTCAGCTAACCATGTGCAACACACTGAAAGCAAACGGAATATCTCCAAAATTGTGGTTTTTTACGACGACAACACCTTCCAGGAGTACCAAAAGGGGCTCTGATTCGGAAATTATGACTACTTTTGCGGAGTATGAGCTTATATGATATAATAGTAAAGCCGATTGCCCGCAAGATGGACCTTGAGCGGGCCTCCAAGGTCGGCTTGAGATATTTCCAGCTCATCGGCAAGATTCCGTTTGGCAGGGAAATCAACCGCTGGCTGCACGACAACCGTCCGGAAGGGCTCCAACGGGAGGTTTTCGGCCTCAATTTCTACAATCCCCTGGGCCTTGGCGCCGGCCTCGACATCCACGGCGAGCTATACAACGACCTCAATAACCTCGGATTCAGCTTCGTAGAAATCGGTCCGATGGACGCCGAAGGGGTCCGCAGGGCCATAAACCACCTCCAGGCCGACCCTCAGGATGATATCCTCGCCCTCTGCATATCCAAAGACTACCTGACCTCATTTACCCTGGCCTACGACTTCTGCGACTTTTTCGTGATTGACCTTACCGATGACCCGAGCACGGAAGAGCTCAATCCCCTGCTCGAATCCAGGCTCACGGAGCAGGAATACAAGCCTATAGTCATCAAGCTCCCGGACTACATCAACGACGGCGAGCTCGACACAATTGCGGATTTCTGCCTTATGAACAGCATAGATGGCATAGAACTCCGCTCCAACGCCCAGGTAAGCCATGTCCGGGAACACACCTCCGGACGGCTCCCTATCATAGCAAACTGCCACATCGACACCCCGGAGCAGGCTGCCGAGGCGCTCCGCTGCGGAGCCTCCCTGGTGGAGCTGCGCACCGGCCTGCTGAGGGAGGGCCCTGGCATAGTAAGAAAGACACTCAAACATCTTCTCAAGGACAATGAAAGCACCGGTTCAAAATAGAATCGCCGCCCTCCTCAAGGGAAGCGGCAAGACGCTCAGCGTAGCCGAGTCCTGCACCGGCGGATACATCTCACATATGGTTACGATGGTCTCCGGCTCATCGGAATACTATCTCGGCTCCGTGACTTCCTACGCAATCAGCATAAAGGAGAAAGTTCTCTCAGTCCCGGCCTCCGTAATTGAGGGCAACGGGGTCGTCAGCAGCCAGGTTGCGGCGGCCATGGCAGAGGGTGTCAGAGCCCTTAGCGGCAGCACCTATTCCGTCGCCACGACAGGCCTTGCCGAAGGCGGAGACGAGCGCTATCCGGAGGGCACTGTATGGATCGGAGTGAGCGGTCCGAGCGGCACAATCACCCGGATTTACCAGTGCAATCTGGGGAGAAAAGGCAATATCCGCCGTTTTGCGCGTATTGCTTTGGAAACTTTGAAAGATTACATAAGTAAAGACTTAACTATTTGATTTATAGTATTTATAACATTAAAGTTTTATACTATAACAAAAATGTTAAGCCACATTTGTAACCAATAATCGGAATTTATAGCCCTATTTTGAGGCTTTCCGGACCTCTTTCAGCACCCTCAGAAGATTCCCTCCGGCAATCATGGAAATGTCTCTCCGGCTGAAGCCGCGGCGCCTCATTTCGTCCGTCACGAGACCGAATCTTGAGACATCTTCAAGCCCATCGGCGGTGACTTCTATACCGTCATAATCGGTGCCGATTCCCACATGCTCCACGCCGACAACGGAGACGGCATGCTCGATATGGTCCACCACCCTGGAGACCGAAGGACGGGGCAGCGCGGCGAGTTCATCGGTCACCGCATACCAGGCTTCGCGCTTCGCCGGGTCGGACGGGTCGCGTATGAATTCATCCTCGATATAGGATTTCTCTTCGAGACCGGACTCCCCCAGAATCTTCACGAATCCGTCGTCGAGGAAGCAGGGATAGATGCTCATGCAGACTACCCCGCCGGTCCCGGCTATACCCTTCATCAGTTCATCCGAAATATTGCGCCTGTGCGATGCCAGCGCCCGGCAGCAGCCGTGGGTATATGCCACCGGAGCCGAAGTTCGCTTTATGACATCCCTCATCGTCCCGTCGGAGGCGTGGGCAAGGTCAATCATCATTCCGATACGGTTCATCTCCCCCACCAGCCGCTCCCCGAGCGGGCTTAGGCCGCCCCAGCGTCCGCTTCCGGTGCAGCTGTCGGCATAGGCGTTGTCGGCGCTGTGGGTGAGGGTAATGTAGCGGACTCCCCTCCTGAAAAAAGAGCCCAGCAGTTCGACGGGGTCTCCCCCGTCCAGCGCGGAGGCATTCTCTATGCCCTGCATCACTGCGACCCTGCCGCTCCGAACTATGTCCTGCACACCGCTGGCGGAAGTGGCCAGAGCCGCCTTGTCAGGGTTGGCAAGGACCTGCCTGCGGGTCTCGTCAAGCAGCCTGCCGGCATAATCCGTAGCCGCATTGCCGGAGAGAGAGGCGGGCACATAGGCGGCAAAGAACGAGGCACGGACGCCGCCGCGAAGCATCTTGGGGAAATCCACCTGCCCGCGGGCATTGTCCAGCCCGAAATTCCTCAGCCGCAGCATCTGCGACGGAGCGTCACAATGCGCATCGAATACTGTCATCATTTCCTTTTGCCGGCTTCGTAGCGCTGTACGCTTGAATTCTTGATATTTCCAATATGGATCTGAGGCGTGCCGCTGTAGGTAAGGGTCGCGCCGTTGCTGAGATTGAGGAAAATCCAGTCGCTTGCGCCCTGCATAAGCGAGCAGATGCCGCTCATGCTTATATTGGCTTCCTTTACCTTGATATTCAGCGCATTGACATCGGCCGAACCGGAAAGGTTATACACCGCGTAGGGAGCGGTACCGTTGAATATAGCTTTGGAAGTGCCCTTGGCGGCCACGGAGATGTGCTCGCTCTCCCCTGCGAATACCACGGAGGCGTTGGAACTCAGCTCCATCTCCACCTGCGAGGCCGCGCTGCAGCGGAGCGTACATTCCGAGCTGCCGCCGGCGATGACCTTGAGCGTATCGCAGTCCAGGCGGAATTCGCCGCTGCTCTTTTTGCTCAGGTTGAGCTCCACCCTCGAAGAAGCCACGCTGACCGTCCCGACGGAAGCGTTGTCTTTGACGTTGAAAGCCACAGACGCCGTATCGCAGACGGCTTCCAGAGCCTTGATGGAGCTGCCGCCGGAGATGGATATGGACTTAAGCACGGCAGGAGAGCTTACCCTTGCCATGAATACAGGAGAAGGGGCGTTCTTGCCGCGGAACGACTTCCAGATGTCGCTCAGCTCCTTTTTGTCCTCCACCTTGATTACCAGCACGCTGTCCACAACCTCAGTGCTGACGAATTCGGCGAACTCGTCGCTGATCTCCATCACGAGACCGTAGTCCTCGCCGGAGACCAGACTGAGCTCGAAGTCCCCGGACACGGAGACCCCGGTGAAAGGTCCCGGAGAGACTTCCTGATGTGCGGTCTGAGCCGCCGCTCCAAGGGCGGAGAAAATTAAAATCAAGGGCAACAACGCCCTGCGAAAATTCAAAAATACCATTGCTAATCAATAAGTTGTCCCCACTCTTCAGTCTTGGCGTCAAGGTCGCGCTTGAGCTCCAGATAGCTGCGGGTAAGTTCCATTATATCATCACTTTCCTTAGGAGCGGCAAGCACCTGCTCGATCTCCTTCATCTTGCCCTCCAGGGTAGAGATTTCCTTCTCCAGATAGGAGATGCGGTTCTTCTTCTTGCGGTCCTCGCGGGTCGCCTGCCGGCTCTGCTCGAAGGCCTCCTTCTGCTGAGGATGCTCCGGCTGTGGCGCAGGGGCGCATTTGCGCTCAAGCTCCTGCAGATTCTCGATCTTGCGCTTCTCCAGGAACTCGCTCACGGAGCCCAGATGCTCGGTCACCTTGCCGTCGCGGAACTCGTACATCTTGTTCACGAGGCCGTCGAGGAAATCCCTGTCGTGGGAAACTACAATCAGTGTGCCGTCAAAGGCCGCCAGAGCCTGTTTCAGTATATCCTTGGACTTTACGTCCATATGGTTGGTAGGCTCGTCGAGCGCCAGCAGATTGTGGCTCTGAAGCATAAGGCGCGCCATTCCGAGCCTAGCCCTCTCGCCTCCGGAGAGCACCGATACCTTCTTGTCGATGTCCGCGCCGCGGAAGAGGAACTGTGCCAGCAGGTCGCGCAGTTTGGTACGGATGTCGCCCACGGCAATCCGGTCCAGGGTGGAGAATACGGTCTCGTTCCTGTCAAGCACATCCTCCTGATTCTGAGCGAAGTAGCCCACTTCCACATTGTGCCCTATCTTCGCTTCGCCCGAGATGGGCTCCAACTCCCCCATTATCACCCTCATCATAGTGGTCTTGCCCTCGCCGTTGCGGCCGATGAACGCCACCTTCTCCCCGCGACGGATTTCGATGTTCGCGCCGCGGAAGACTACTTTCTGCGGGTAGCCCACGGTCAGGTCGGTGCCCTTGAAGACCACGTCGCCGGAGCGCGGAGCAGGCGGGAATTTGACCGTAAGCCGCACATTGTCAGTCTCATCTATCTCTATCCTGTCCAGCTTCTCCAGCGCCTTGATGCGCGACTGCACCTGGTTGGACTTGGTCGGCTTGTATCGGAACGCCTGGATGAACTCCTGCGTCTTCTGTATCATCTTCTGCTGGTTCTCGTAGGCCGCGGCCTGCTGCTGCAGACGCTCGGCGCGGAGCTCGAGATAGCGGCTGTACGGCACCTTGTAGTCGTTGATGTGGCCCAGCATCACCTCCACGGTGCGGTTGGTCACATTGTCCAGAAACCTCTTGTCGTGGCTCACCAGGAGCAGGGAGCAGCGTACCGACTTGAGGTAGTCCTCCAGCCACTCGATGGACTCGATGTCCAGGTGGTTGGTCGGCTCGTCGAGCAGCAGCAGCTGAGGTTTGCGGAGCAGGATTTTGGCCAGCTCGATGCGCATGTTCCAGCCCTGGGAGAAGGTCTCCGTATTGCGGTCCAGCTCCTCGTCTCGGAAGCCGAGGCCGAGCAGGGTCCTTCGAGCCTGCACCTCAGGCGGCTCGGTATGGCTGAGTTCGAGCCTGTCATTGAGATTGTTAAGATGCTCTATAAGAGCCGAATACGAGTCAGATTCATAGTCAGTACGGGTTTCCAGTTCGTGCGTAACCTCCTCGATCTCCCTCTCTATCCGGGAGATGTCGTCGAAGGCCGTCATAGTCTCGTTCAGCACGGAAAGCCCCTTGTGATGCTCCATTATCTGCGGGAGATAGCCGACGCTCAGCTCGTTGGGACGGTCGATGCGACCCGAAGTCGGACTCTGAAGCCCGCATATCATCTTGAGAATGGTGGATTTGCCGGCACCGTTCTTCCCCACGAGCCCGATTTTGTCAGTCTCGCTTATATGGAAATTTATCTTGTCCAGCAGCACGAAGCCGCCGTAAGACACTGTTACGTCTTCTATCGAAACCATTTATTAAATAGACTTACGCGAAACTTGAATTAATCAAATACTATCTTGTCAAAATACTCAGGGCGGTGAAAATCAGGCTTTTCCGTCCCTATCGGGAAAAGGCTCAGGTAGTGCCTCGTAGGGAGCGCATCCCCGCATTTGTAGAAATTGCCCCGTGCCTCGAGGCCACGGAAATCCTTGATATTGTGGCGGGTAAAGCAGGACGCTGGGATATCTAGCCTCATCTCCCATTCCACCGGCCCTTCCCTCAGGGCAAAAGGCTCGCCGCCAAGACTCCCCTGCCTGCGGATGGCCGCATAAGCCTCCTCCGGCATGAATTCCCGCTCGTGCCTGTCCGCGCCGCAGCAGAAATACAGCTTGCCGATGCAGCTGCACTCCACATTGTAATACAGTCCGTCATCCCCCGGGGCGAAGAAAAACTCCACGCAGGAATCCTTCCACACCGGTCCCCTGTCCTCCGCACTGGCGGCAATCACCGCATCCTCCCGGACACGGTAGTGAAGGTGCAGCTCCGTGCAGGAGTGCCAGACCTCAAGCGAGACTTCAGGTCGGTACGGGTAAGCTTCAGGCCAATTGAGGCAATCTATTCTGTAGGAGCTGGGAGTTTGCGAGATGAGCATAGCAGGATTGAAAATTCGTAAAGCAGGAAAAGAGGTATGGCCAGCACAAACATCGACACCGGATCGGCCGGCGTGATGATGGCGGCGAAAATGAGTATTATCACGAAGGCGTATCTCCTGCCCTTGCGGAGCATCGCCTTGTCCAGAATCCCCAGGCGTGAGAGTGCCAGCACCACAGTCGGGAACTCGAACACCACCCCGTCCAGCAGGACGAGCGAGGTGAACATGCCCATATAGGAATTGAGGCTGATTGTGTTGACTACCGCGTCTGAGACTGTGTAGTTCATAAAGAACTGCAGGCAGAGCGGGAGTATAAGGAAATAGCCCACTGCAACGCCGACATAGAAGAGCACTCCGGAGAGCATGAACGCGGAACGCAGAGCCTTCTTCTCGGAAGCGTAGAGCGCAGGGACTACGAACTTCCATATCTCCCACACTATCAGCGGGAAAGAAAGTATCAGACCAGCCGCCAAAGAGGCCCTGAGATGCACGAAAAACTGGGCGCTCAGGTCTATATTGATTAGATTGACCCCGAAATCCCAGCCCAGCAGGCGGTAGATGCAGAAGTCGGGACGGGTCGGCGCGAGGATTATCCCCTCGAAGAGCAAGTGCTTGAAACAGAGTCCCAGACAGGAGAATGCACACAGATAAAGAGCCGAGCGGATAATGCTACCCCTCAGCTCTTCAAGATGATCCCAGAAGGACATTTCCCCGCCCTTCGCCACCGGCTATTCAGGCTTTGAAGAACCGCTGTCCAGCTTCTTGGTATCGCCCTTATCCTCGTCATCGGTCCCGTTGAGACCGTCCTTGAAGCTCCGGACACCTTTGCCGAGACCTTTCATAAGTTCGGGGACTTTCTTGCCTCCGAAGAGGAGAAGCACTACCAGGGCGATGACTATCACCTCCCACATGCCTATAACCAAAGGATAAGTTAACATAAGCGGACTATTTAAGTGAATTCAACGATGCTTCGATGGCCTCGATGCGGGCGAGGCTGTCAGCCTCCTTCTTGCGCTCGACGTCGATTACGGCCTGAGGTGCGTGAGCGGTGAACTTCCCGTTGGAGAGCTTGGCCCTCACCCCGGCGAGGAACTTGCGCTGGTGCTCCAGCTCGGAGGTCAGCTTGGCCCTCTCGTCATCGGCATTGATGAAGCCGTCGAGAGGCACGCTGAAGCCGACAGTACCGCTGATGAACGATACGGCAGCGCCTTCAGCCTTGCCGGACTTGACCTCGGAGACATTGGCGGCCTTGCGGAGTATAGGTATCAGCTCCGCTGAGAGAGCGCCGTCGGCATAGACCTCGAGGCTCTGCTTGGGAGAAATCTGCTTCTGCGCGCGGATGCCGCGGATGGACACGACTGCGTCCCTGACAAGGTCGAAGCTTGCAAGGAAGTCGGCGTCGTACGGTCCGGCCACAGGAGTGCGCTGATACATAATGGTTTCTCCGTCGCCGCGCTGCTCCATGGCCTGCCAGAGCTCCTCGGTGATGAACGGCATCACAGGGTGTATGAGTTTGAGCAGCTTCTCGAAGAAGGTAAGCGTCGCGCTATAGGTAATCCCGTCTATTGCAGCGCCATAGGCCGGCTTCACCAGCTCCAGGTACCAGCTGCAGTAGTCGTCCCAGAAGAGCTTGTAAACTGCCATCAGGGCGTCGCTGATACGGAACTTGCGGTAGTGGTCCTCGACTGTCTCGATGGTGCGGGAGAGCAGGTTGTCAAACCACTTGACGGCCACCCTCGCCTCCTCGCTCTGCGCGGCCTTCTCATCCACGTTCCAGCCGCTAACGAGCCTCCATGAATTCCAGATCTTGCCGCAGAAGTTGCGTCCCTGTTCTACCTGGGATTCGTCATAGAGGATGTCGTTGCCGGCAGATGAGCAGAGAAGCATTCCGAGACG
Source organism: bacterium (assembly GCA_963588685.1). Classification (GTDB taxonomy): domain Bacteria; phylum Bacteroidota; class Bacteroidia; order Bacteroidales; family UBA932; genus Cryptobacteroides. The sequence goes on along the minus strand of CAVAID010000001.1, from coordinate 51,525 downwards.
GACTGCGTCGGCACCGTATTTCTCGATGAGGTCCAGCGGGTTAGGGCTGTTGCCGAGAGTCTTGCTCATCTTGCGGCCCAGCTTGTCGCGGACGATGCCGGTGAAATATACATTGTGGAACGGAATATCCTTCATAAACTCGTCGCCCGCCATAATCATCCTGGCAACCCAGAAGAATATGATGTCCGGACCGGTCACGAGGTCGTTGGTCGGATAGTAGTAGCTCAGGTCGCGGTTCGGCTTGTGGTCCGGATGGCCCGGCATCTCAGGATCGAAGACGGAGATAGGCCAGAGCCAGCTGGAGAACCAGGTGTCGAGCACATCCTCGTCCTGCTTGAGGTCAGCTGCAGTGAGAGCAGGATTTATTTTCCGCGCTGCGGCAAGGGCCTTCTCTGCAGTCTCCTCCACAACTATCTGTCCGTCAGGCAGATAATATGCAGGTATGCGCTGTCCCCACCAGAGCTGGCGGGAGATGCACCAGTCGTGCGCGTTCTCCATCCAGTGGCGGTAGGTGTTGCGGTATTTGTCAGGTATGAACTTGATCTTGCCGGACTCCACGCTGTCGAGCGCCATAGCCGCAAGGGATTCCATCTTGAGGAACCACTGCGCGGAGAGCTTAGGCTCGATGACCGCGTTGGTGCGCTCGGAATAGCCCACCGGAGAGGTGTATTCCTCCACCTTCTCGAGGTTGCCGGACTCGCGGAGCATCTCCACAATCTTCTTCCTGGCGTCGAAGCGGTCCTCGCCCACGAGGATCTGGGACTTCTCGTTGAGACGGCCGTGGTCGTCGATTATGTCGAGCACCGGCAGATTGTGACGCAGACCGATCTCGTAGTCGTGCGCGTCGTGCGCCGGGGTCACCTTGAGGCAGCCCGTACCGAAATCCATCTCCACATAGCTGTCTTCGATGACAGGTATCTCCCTGTTGATGAGCGGGATAAGCACCTTCTTGCCCTTCAGCCAATGGTGCCTCTCGTCGGCAGGGTTGACGCAGATTGCGGCATCCGCCATGATGGTCTCCGGACGGGTGGTCGCAATCACGAGATACTTGTCGGTCGGGTGACCGGCGCCGTCGGAGATATAATATTTAAGGTGATAGAAATGGCTCTTGGTGTCGCGGTGGATAACCTCGTCATCGCTGATGGCGGTAAGGGCGACAGGGTCCCAGTTGACCATGCGCACCCCGCGGTAGATCATCCCCTTCTTGTAGAAGTAGCAGAATGTCGCTATGACCGCCTCTGAGAGAGCTGGTTCCATAGTGAAGCGGGTGCGGTCCCAGTCGCAGGAAGCGCCGAGTTTGCGGAGCTGCTGGAGTATTATTCCTCCGTGCTCCTCCTTCCACTCCCAGGCGTATTTCAGGAACTCCTCGCGCCCGATGTCCTCCTTGGAGATGCCCTTCTCCTTGAGACGGGCGACCACCTTGGACTCGGTGGCTATGCTGGCGTGGTCCGTTCCCGGCACCCAGCATGCGTTCTTGCCGTCCATGCGGGCCTTGCGCACCAGGACATCGTTTATAGTATTGTTGAGCACGTGGCCCATATGCAGGATGCCCGTCACGTTAGGCGGCGGAATCACTACAGTATAAGGTTCACGGCTGTCCGGCTCCGAATGGAAGCACCTGTGCTCAATCCAGTATGAGTACCATTTGTCCTCCACTGAGGAGGGATTGTATTTCGCTTCAATTTCCATATCGTACAAAGGTAGGTATTTTTTTGCTAACTTTGCAGACTGACAAATACCTTTAATTATGGATAAAGACGAAAAGCAGATCAACATCGAGCTGAAACCGGAAGTAGCCAAGGGGCTGTACTCCAATCTCGCCATCATAACCCACTCCAGAAGCGAATTCATACTCGACTTCGCCACCATCCTGCCGGGACTCCCCAAGCCGGACGTGCAGAGCCGCATCGTGATGGCTCCGGAGCACTGCAAGAGGCTGCTCAACGCGCTGCTCGACAACATAGGCAAGTACGAGGCACAGTACGGAGAGATACAGACAGAAGCCCGCAGGTCTCAGGGCGACACCTTCAACATAGCAGACTTCAACCCGAATGGTGCCAAATCTTAAGCAGATCCGCGCAATCGTCTATGACATAGACGGCGTGCTCACCGACGGGTGCATCATCCCGATGGGGCCGAGGCCGGAAGACCTCGTGAGAATAGTTGACGCCAAGGACTCCTTCGCATCGAGGGTAGCCGCGGCAAAGGGATTCACGATAGGAATAATCTCGGGAGGCGAAACCGCCGCGCTGGAGAGCCGCTGCCGCCATATGGGGGCGAGGCCGGAGAACCTGCACCTCGGCGTGAGAGGCAAGCTCAAGGTATTCGAGAACTTCTGCAGCGACAACTCACTGAAGCCTGAAGAAGTGGCATATTTCGGCGATGACATCCCGGACATCCAGGTCCTGAGGGCCTGCGGAGCCGGTTTCGCCCCGGCAGACGCCGCGCCCGAAGCCCGCGAAGCAGCGGATTTCGTCACGACGCGTCCAGGGGGACACGGCTGCCTGCGCGAGGGCATCGAGATGATACTCAAGGCACAGGACAAGTGGAAGTTCGACGAGGACAAATTCGACCAGATTTACTAGAATGAAGCGCATTATTCTCGGAAGCGGCTCGCCCCGCAGAAAGGAGCTCCTCGCCGGACTGGATGTGGAATTCACCGTTGACAAGGAAAATCTCTTCTGCGAGAGCGGCGAACCGGGCGTGGAGCCGCACAGGGTGCCGATGGACATGTGTCAGGGCAAGTCCCACGGCTTCCACCGCCCGCTTGAGGAGGACGAGGTGCTCATCACCGCCGACACGGTGGTGATAATCGACGGCAAGGTGCTCGGCAAACCGCACTCCAGGCAGGAGGCGGCTGATATGCTGCACCTGCTCTCAGGCCGCAGCCACGAAGTCGTCACCGCGGTGACCATCCGCGACTCTGAGCGCGAAGTCAGCTTCAGCGACTCCACCGAGGTGGAATTCCTGCCTCTGAAGGACTCGCAGATAGACTATTACATCGACACCTACAAGCCTTACGACAAGGCCGGCTCCTACGGAGTGCAGGAGTGGATCGGCTACGTGGGGATTTCTTCCATCAAGGGATCGTTCTACAATGTGATGGGCTTCCCGGTTCACAGGGTGGCGCAGGAGCTGGAAAAATTCCTCTAGCCCCCCTATGAGCGCCGGCCGACCCTTCACCTACCCTTTCCGTTATGTACCTGAGCCACAGATAGTTCAGGCTTCCCGAGAATTGATTGCCCGCATCGCGGGCGAGCCCGCTCTGGACTCCCTCTTCCGCGAAGGCAAGATGATGGGCGTGCTGGAGACCGACCGCGGCTTTCTCTACGCCTTCAGCGGCCTCGCGGGAGGCCTTGCCAATGTGGAAGGCTTTGTGCCCCCGATATTCGACCTCACTCCCCCGGACGGCTATTTCAGGCGCCGCGAAGCCGAGATTTCAGCGATGCCTTCGGGTCAGGAGCGGAGCCGTGCCTCCGCCGAGCTCCAGAACTGGCTGTTCTCCCAGTACAAAGTTTCCAACGCCCGCGGCAAAACCCTGAGCATCAAGGAGGTATTCGCTCTGCGCGGACTCACTCCCCCGGGCGGCACCGGCGACTGCGCGGCACCGAAACTGCTGCAGTACGCCTACTCCCACGGTATGAAGCCCCTGGCTATGGGAGAATTCTGGTACGGTGCTTCCCCGCGCGCCGAAGTCCGTGAGCAGGGCCGCTTCTACCCCTCCTGCACCGGCAAGTGCGGGCCGCTGCTCAGCTTCATGATGGAGGGCCTCGAAGTGGAGCCGAATCCACTCGACGACGAATTCATCCACCGCGAACCATATATTATATATATCGACGAGCGCCTGATAGTGGCGGACAAGCCTTCCGGGATGCTCTCAGTGCCCGGCAGGACGCGCAAGCGTTCGCTGCTCGAGTGGCTGCAGGAGCGCTACGGAGAGGTACATTCCTGCCACCGGCTCGACATGGACACCTCCGGAGTGATGGTCTTCGCGCGGGACCTCGCCGCCAAGGTGGCGCTGGAGGCGCAGTTCGCCGCCGGAGAAGTCGAGAAAAGCTACACCGCAAGGCTAGTGGTGGGTGCAGGGCCCTTCCGCCACGCCCGCAGGGGCACCATCGCCCTCCCCCTCGCTCTCGACTGGTACGACCGGCCGAGGCAGATGGTGGACCATGAGCACGGAAAGCTCGCCATCACCGAATATGAAGTCATTGAGGAACTGCCGAACGGAGAAATCGAAGTGCTATTCCGTCCTAAAACCGGGCGCACGCATCAGCTGCGCGTACATTCAGCCCATCCTGCCGGACTGGGCCGCCCCATAAAGGGCGACAGCCTCTACGGCAGTCCGGACCATGGACGGCTGTGGCTTCACGCGGAGAGCATAGCCTTCCGGCATCCGGGCACAGGTGAGAGGGTAAGCTTCAGGGCAGACACAAAAAAGAAATGAGTTGTGACCATCTCGGCAACAACTCATACTAACCACATAATTAATAACACTAAAACTAATAACCAATAGGTTGATGGGCCAGAACGGTCACTTGCTCAACCCGGATGCAAAGGTACTACAAAAAATTAATTCTGCAAATTTTTTTTGAAAAATTTTTAATAATTTTTGTAGGCCCTGCAAATCAGGACTTTAGAATTAAGCAAAATTTTTACAGATCGTATCCGGCAAGGCCGGAAGGCCGCCGCATCAACATTCGTTTGGGTCTTCAGACAAATATTGTACCAAAAAAGAGACCGCCCCTTTTTGAGGGCGGCCTCCCAATATGATTCCATGGGGAGAATTCTACTCCCAGCCGAGGATTTTCTTGAAATCGTAGTACTCCGGATTGTCCACATAAGCCTTGGCGGCCTCGTAGTCGGACGGAGAGATGAAGTGGCAGATGTGCTCGTAGTAGTTCTTCGCGGTACCGCAGTTGATATCGACGCGGCGCGGCGGAATCTTGCCCTCCTCATTCTGCAGGTTGTGCAGGTAGAGAGGCTTGGCCTCGCCGTAGTTGTCCACATACACCATGCAGCCGGTCTCGCCCTTGGCGTAGAGCTCATAGACTCCCATGGCGAGTTCGGTGCAGTATGTAAGGTCGAATGCCACAGGGTCCTGGCAACGCACGTCGTAGCCGATCTCGACCGGACGGGTCTTGACCTTGAGACGGGTCTGCTTCATGGCCTTCTCGAGAAGCTCGTCGAAGAGCACTGACTTTGAGATCTTGCCGAGCTCCGGGTGTCCGTGCTCGTCATAGGTCATATGCACGCCGGCCGACTTGATGTCCTCGTCGGAGAGGTCATGGAACACGCCCTCTGCGACCACGATGGTACCGTAGTCGATGCCGAGAATCTTGCGCCTGATGATGGTGGAAAGGGAGAGGCGGATGATCTTGTCGATGGTGATGTCGGTCTTGTTGAACATCTCCGGGATGATGGTCATCGGGCAGTGGGTAGCCTCGCCGATGCCGAGCGCAAGGTGGCCTGCAGAGCGTCCCATTGCGGAGATCAGCAGCCAGTTGCCGGAAGTGCGGGCGTCCTCATAGACGGTGGAAGCGATGTGCGCACCCTCGTTCTTGGCGGAATTGAAGCCGAAGGTCGGAGCGTTGTCCGGCAGAGGAAGGTCGTTGTCGATGGTCTTAGGGACATGGATGTTGCGGATAGGATATTTCTTCCTCTCGAGGAAGAGGGCGATGCGGTTGGCCGTGGAAGCGGTGTCATCTCCGCCGACGGTAACGAGCAGCTTGATGTTGTTGTCCTTGAAGAGGTCGAGGTTGAAGTTCTTCTCGAAATCCTCGTCGGTAGGCTTGAAACGGCTCATCTGGAGATGGGAGCCGCCGCGCTTGAAATAGTAGTCCGCCTTGAGGAAGTCGATGTCCTCAGTGCGCGGGTTCTTGGAGAAAAGGCCGCTGTAGCCGCCGTGGAGGCCGATTACCCTGTAACCGTTGCTCAAAAAGGTCTTGGCGACAGAACAAACGACAGTGTTCATTCCCGGAGCAGGGCCGCCGCCGCAGAGAATAATAATTGAATCTTTCATATTTTTATAATAACTACTTTCTAAAGTAAACAGTTTCTTCCAAAACAAATCTCGCAAATTTACTGATTATCCGCCAAATTCACAACTGCAACGATGCTTTTTGCCGGGTTTTTGCCGCTGTTCGTGCCTTCCCTTCCCGTGACCCGGCAACTCGCCCCCCGCAGGCAAGGAAATATCCAAAAGATTGACTAAATTTGTAGTTTATTAGCACAAAAACCCTCCGGGGCATATACACGATATGGACAAAAGCGCCGCAGCAGAACGAATACAGGAGCTCAGAGAAATTCTGAGAGAGAACAGCCGTCGATACTATGTCGATAACGCCCCTACGATGAGCGACTTAGACTTCGATGCGCTGATGCACGAGCTGGAGGCGCTGGAGGCCGAATGGCCCGAGCTGGACAGCCCCGACTCCCCCACCCACAGGGTCGGCTCCGACCTCGGCACGCCGGACTCCGACAGCCCCGATGCCGAGCAGCACGGAGGATTCGTCCAGAGGCCGCACCGCTACCCTATGCTCTCCCTCGGCAACACCTACTCCATCGGCGAGATTGAGGAGTTCGTCCAGAGGGCCGAAAGGGCGCTCGGAGGCGGCACGTTCAGCTACAGCTGCGAGCTCAAGTTCGACGGCACCGCCATCTGCCTGACCTACAGGAAGGGAGAACTTTACCGCGCCCTCACCCGAGGCGACGGAGTCAAGGGCGACGACATTACCGCCAACGCCCTCCGCATCTCCAACATACCCCACCGCCTGCACGGGGACTTCCCGGAAGAATTCGAAATCCGCGGCGAGGTGCTGATGCCATACAAGGCCTTTGACAGCCTTAACGAAGAGCGCGAGGAGAACGAAGAAGCGCCTTTCGCCAACCCGCGCAACGCCGCCTCCGGCTCGCTCAAACTCAATGATCCCGAGGAAGTTGCTCACAGGGGCCTTTGGTGCACGCTCTACCATATCCCGGCGGAATCCGTAACTTTCGCCTCGCACGCCGAGGCCCTGGACGCGGCCGCATCCTGGGGCCTGCCGGTTTCCGACAAGCGGCGCATCTGCCACAACATCAGCGAGATAGAAGAATATATACAATACTGGGACAAAGAGCGCAAATACCTCCCTTACGCCACCGACGGCATAGTCATCAAGATCAACGAGCTCGCCAGCCAGCGTGCCCTGGGAGCCACAGCCAAGTCTCCGCGCTGGGCCGTGGCCTTCAAATTCAAGGCCGAGCAGGCCTGCACCGAACTTCTCAGCATCGACTACCAGGTCGGCCGCACCGGGGCCGTCACTCCTGTTGCAAACCTCGATCCGGTGCAGCTCGGAGGCACAGTCGTGAAGCGCGCGACTCTCAACAACGCCGAGCAGATGCTCCAGATGGACATCCGCGTGGGCGACTGGGTTCTGGTCGAGAAAGGCGGGGAAATCATCCCGAAAATCACCGGCATAGACTTCTCCAAAAGGCAGAAGGACGCCCCAGTGCCGGAATTCCCTAAAGTCTGCCCGGACTGCGGGACTCCCCTCGTCAGGGCCGAAGATGAAGCGAAGTGGTTCTGTCCCAACTCAGACGGCTGTCCTATGCAGATCAAGGGCCGCATGCTGCACTTCGTGTCCCGCAAGGCGATGAACATCCTCGCCGGCGAAGCCACGATTGAGCAGTTCTATGACAGCGGCCTGGCTCTCAGCCCGGCTGATTTATACAAGATAAGCAAACTCCAGCTCGTCTCCCTCGAGGGCTGGCAGGACAAGTCCGCGCAGAATTTCGTGGACAGCGTCGCGGCGTCGCGGGAAGTTCCGTTCGGCCGCGTGCTCTTCGCCCTCGGCATACGCTATGTCGGGGAGAGCACCGCGAAGAGCCTGGCCCGCCATTTCGGGGACATCGACTCGCTGACTGCCGCCAGCAGAGAGCAGCTGCTCGAGGTGGAAGATGTGGGGGATGTCATAGCCGGAAGCGTCTATGATTTCCTCCATAACCAGATACATATCAAAGAGATAGAGAGGCTTCGCGAGGCGGGGCTCCGCTTCGGCGGGGAGACCGCCGGTGCCGCTCTCTCGGAAAGTCTCAAGGGGATGACGGTGGTGGTTTCCGGCAATTTCAGCCTCAGCCGCGACCGCATCAAGGAGATAATAGCCGAGCACGGAGGCAAGGCCGCCTCCTCGGTCAGCAGGAACACCTCCTTCCTGCTCGCCGGCACCAAACCGGGCCCCGAGAAGCTCAAGAAATGCGCGGAGCTCGGCATTGAGATAAAGTCGGAGGAGGAATTTTTCGCGATGCTTCCCGCCGGGGCGAAGGGTGGCACGCAGGAAACGGTAAACGAACTCAGCCTGTTCTGACAAGGATGGCGGAGACAATAATATAAAGAATGAGTTTTTCAGAATTCACAAAGGACGATTACAGGCTGATTGAGAAGGAACACGCTTCCCTGATGGAGGTGGCGCGCTCGCGCTGCCGCAACGAGGAGCAGGTGGAGACGGTGCAGAAGGCGTTTGAGTTCGCCAACCAGGCCCACAAGAACGTGCGCCGCCGCTCCGGCGAGCCGTACATTATCCACCCGATTGAGGTGGCGAAGATAGTGGTGTCGGAAATCGGCCTGGGATGCAAGTCCATCTGCGCGGCGCTGCTTCACGATGTCGTGGAGGACACCAGCTACACCGTGGAAGACATACGCAACCTCTTCGGCGACAAGATAGCCTCGATCGTGGACGGTCTGACCAAGATCAAGACGGTGCTCGACAACGAGGACCGCAAGGGCGAAGCCATCAGCACTGAGAGCCTCCAGGCGGAGAACTTCAAGCGCATCCTTCTGACTCTCAACGACGATGTGCGCGTGGTGCTCATCAAGCTCGCCGACCGCCTGCACAACTGCCGCACCATAGAATATATGCCGGAGCACAAGCGGGACAAGATTCTCTCCGAGACCATGTTCATATTCATCCCTCTCGCCCACAGGCTCGGCCTCTACGCCGTCAAGTCCGAGATGGAGAACATCTGGCTCAAGTACAAGGAACCCGAAGACTACCAGAGCATTACAGAGAAAATCAACAGCAACGCCGCCGCCCGCGAAAAGGACATAGACGAGTTCATAGCCCCGATTGACAAGGCGCTCCGGGACGCCGGATACAACTTCTCAATCAAGAAGCGCATCAAGACCCCGTACTCGATCTGGTACAAGATGCACAACAAGCATGTAGGCTTCGAGCAGATATTCGACCTCTACGCAGTGCGCATAATATTCACCCCTAAACTTGACGGGCCCCAGAGCGAGCGCGACCAGGCCTACCTCATATTCTCAGCCATCACCAACCTCTACCGCGAGAACGTCAGCCGCCGCCGTGACTGGATATCCCAGCCCAAGAACAACGGCTACGAGGCCCTGCACTGCACCCTTATGAGCCACGCAGGCTTCTGGGTGGAGGTGCAGATCCGCTCCCGCAGGATGGACGACATAGCCGAGAAGGGCATCGCAGCCCACTGGGCCTACAAAAAGGACGGATACATCTCCGAGAATGACTCCGAGATGGACAAATGGCTCAAGCAGGTGCAGGACATCCTGCTGAGCGACGATGTGAGCGCGCTGGAGCTGCTCGACATAATACACAAGGACCTCGTCAGCTCCGTGATAGTCGTGTTTACCCCAAAGGGCGAGCAGCGCTCAATACTCAACGGTGCCACCGCCCTCGACTTCGCCTACATGATCCACACCCACATCGGCAACTCCGCGATTGCTGCCAAGGTCAACATGAAGCTCGTCCCGCTCTCCCAGACGCTCAAGTCCGGAGACCAGGTCGAGATCATCACCGCCGCCAGCGCATCGCCCAAGAAGGAGTGGCTGCAGTTCCTCCAGACCCGCTCCGCCCGCAGCAAGGTAATCGAGTATTTCCGCTCCGACAAGGAGGCCATCGCCGCCGAGGGCAAGAAGCTCTATGAGGAGCGCATCCACATGATGGGATTCAAGAACACCCATGCCCTGCTCAAGAAGTTCCTGGACTTCAACCAGATACGCGATGTCGAGGAGCTCTGGTTCAGAGTGGGTCTTGGCATCCTGGGGCCGGAGCAGTTCAAGGCCGTCATCGACGAGAACAGCCTCTCTTCCGGCGAGGGCAAGCGTAAAAAGGAATTCGTCATCAAGTCCGGCGGCGACAATGTCCGCTACAGGATGGCGGAATGCTGCAACCCTATCCCGGGCGACCCTGTGGTAGGCTTCCTCACCGACGACAACACCGTCATCGTGCACAAGAAGTCCTGCGAGGAGGCCCAGAGGCTCGCCAGCCGCTACGGCAACAGGCTCGTCGCCCCGCAGTGGACTTCCAACGAGCAGGAATACCCTATACGCATCTCCCTCAAGGGGCTGGACCGCATAGGTCTGCTCAACGACATCTCAGGCTTCATCTCCAAGACCCTGGGCATCAATATGCGCAAGCTGGTGCTCAATGTGGACGGCGGGCTCTTCGAAGGCACCATCGAGCTGCTGGTCAAGGACAAGAAGATCCTGGAAGACATGGTCGGGGGACTCAAGAAAATCGACGGCATCCAGGATGTCGTCCGCACAGACATTTGACGCGATGAAAAGATTTATACCGCTCTGCCTGGCCGTGCTCGCCGTATTCGTCCCGATGATGTTCACGCATTCCTGCGCCAACACCACCCAGTCCCCTACCGGCGGCGACAAGGACACCATTCCCCCTTACATAGTGGACATCAATCCGCTTCCGGGCGCCGTGGGAGTGCCGCTGGAGGGGGCGAAGTTCGTGTTCAAATTCAACGAATACGTCACCATCAAGCAGAGCAACAACATCTTCCTCTCCCCTCCGCAGCAGAAGCCGCTCAAGTCCAGGCTTAGAGGCAAGAACCTGATAGTCAGTGCCGAAGAGCCTCTTGAGCCGAACACCACCTACACCATCAGCTTCACCGACGCCATCGCCGACGCCAACGAAGGCAATATGTTCGCCGGCTACACCTATGTGTTCTCTACCGGGGAAAGCATTGACTCAATGATGATTACGGGCACGGTGCAGGACTGCAACACCCTCGCCCCGGTCAAGGGGGCCACGGTGCTGCTGCACACCGACCTCGCGGACTCCGCCATCTACCGCAGCCGCCCTTACGCAGCCGTCAAGACCGACGACTGGGGCTTCTTCGCCCTGCCGTTCATCAAGGACACGACCTACCGCCTCTACGCCATCACCGACAAGGACAACGACAATATCTTCAACCCCGAGACCGAGCTGGTGGGATTCATAGATTCACTGATAAAGCCGGTGCTGACTGCCAACGACAGCGTCAAGGAAATCCTCCGCTACGACATGAAGGACACCCTGGCCTGCCTTGCGAGGCGCAGCGAGCACGAGCTCAACCTCTTCAGGGAGAAGCCGTCCAAGCAGTATATGGTCAATAAGGAGCGCACTTCCGAGCGCTCCGCCTACCTCACCTTCATGGCCCATGACGCGGTCATCGACTCCATCACCATCAATGACTACCGCCAGTCACAGATAATCAGCCAGTTCAACATCGAGCGGGACAGCCTTGAGCTCTGGATCAACTCCCGCCGCGCCGCGCCGGACACGATGAAGATAGCCGTCACCTATCTCAAGACCGACTCCCTCGGCGTGCTCAGGCCCGAAACCGAGCAGGTCAAGCTGGCCCTCGCCAACGAAAAGCGCACCTATTCCAAGCGCTCCCGCAAGTCCATCAAGCAGGAGGACACCACCTGCGTGCTCACTCTCAAGGCCGACCCTAAGACAGTGGAGCAGAACGGCTTCGAGCTGGAATTCCGCAACCCGATAATCCGGGAGGAATTCGACTCCGTCAAGTTCACCGCCATCACCCCTCGCCAGACCGAGCAGGAGATGGAGTTCAGCGTGGAAAGGGACAGCACCAATCTCCGAAAATATGTAATCCGCCAGAAGGACAAGCTCCTCCCGGGATACGAATACATAGTCAAGCTGCCTTACCGGGCCTTCCGCGACATCAACGGATTCTGGTCCGACAGCCTGGAAGTCAAGTGCAAGCTCCCTACCGACGAGAAGCTCAGCACCCTCGAGGCGGTGATGACCGGCGTGGACGGGAAGTACATCGTGGACCTTATGGGCGAGAAGCGGGACAAGGTGCTCCGCTCCTATGTGATTGATTCAGACAGGACTCTGTCCTTCCCTTACCTTAGCGAAGGCAAATACTGCATCCGCATCACGGAGGACAGCAACCGCAACTCCATAGTGGATTCGGGCTCGATACTGGGCCATAAGCAGCCGGAGAAGGTGCGCTTCTACGAGCAGGACGGAAACAAGTTCCTCGACATCCCGTCCGGAGCCGAACTCAGCCAGACCATCAACCTCAGCGAACTCTTCAAATGAAAGCGAAAAGACTCTGCATACTGATTTTCGGCCTCCTGGCCACAGTTCTTGCGGCATCGGCACAGGACAGCGCCACCGCTGACCCGGCGCTCACCCTCGACACTACGGTCGTGGTCAAGAAGCGCCTCATCAACGACTACTCCCTGATCGGGGTCAACTACGGCGTGACCTTCTCCAACACCTACTTCAGCCCGAGCAAGCACAACCGCAGCTATGTCTTCGCGCCGAATTATATCTCCGTGACCTACACCAAATTCAGCAAGCTCTTCGACAACCTGCCGTACTTCGCTCTGGTGCTGGGTGCCGCAATGGGCAACGAGGGATACACCTTCCGCGCCGACAAGGAGACCGGCAATTCAGCGGATGTGGATGGGGCGACCTGGTGCTCTATGCAGGTGGTGGAAGTCCCCGCCATGATGCAGATCCACGCGGACTTCGACCCCGGCAAAATAATGGCAAACGCCGGAGTATATGGAGGTTACAGGCGCAGCATCAAGCGTTCCGGCCCGAATCTCAACCCGGAATGGACCGACAAATTCCGCACCTACGAGCACCAGCTCGACTACGGATTCCAGGGCGGAGTGGGCTTCGCGCTGATGTTCGACCCGGTGGAGATACACTTCAACTGCCTGCTGCGCTGGTCCTGGTCCAATCTGTATGACCCGGACTACAACAGCAGCTACTACTACCGCTACGCCTACCCTCTGGACATCATCGCCACGGTGGGGCTGCATTTCCAGCTCTCCAAACGCAACGGCAAGACCCGCAAAGAAATCAAACAGGAAGCATACAATATAGTATATGGAAAGGCTCAGGACGATTCCGGTAAAAGTAGGTGATTCCCTCGTCATCGGGGGCGACAACCCTATCGTTATACAGACGATGTGCAATACCCACACCTCCGATGTGGAGGCGACGGTGGCTCAGTGCCTCGAACTCGCCGCGGCGGGCTCGCAACTGATACGCATCACGGTGCCGGGCCTGCAGGACATCCCCCATCTCAAGGAGATCAAGGCCAGGCTGCGCGCAGCAGGGTGCAGCACTCCCCTGGTCGCCGACATACATTTCTCCTCCCAAACCGCGATTGCCGCGGCAGAAGTTGTGGAGAAGGTCCGCATCAACCCGGGCAACTTTCATCCTGACCACGCCAAGGCCCGCGAGGAATTCGCCCGCTTCATAGAAGTATGCCGTGCCCACGGCACTGCAATCCGCATAGGCCTTAACCACGGCTCGCTCGGCTCCTACATCACCAACCTCTACGGCAACACCCCGCACGCGATGGCGCAGGCCGCTATGGAATGGGTGAAGATGTGCACCGATGCCAAGTTCTACAATGTGGTGGTTTCACTCAAGGCGAGCAATACCATAGTGATGACCGAGGCATACCGGGAGCTCGTGGCGATGATGCAGAGCGCCGGTACGGTATTCCCTCTGCACCTGGGAGTTACGGAAGCCGGCAACGGCGACAGCGGGCGCATCAAGTCCTGCGTCGGGATTGCCGCGCTGCTCCAGGAGGGCATCGGCGACACCATACGCGTATCCCTTACCGAGCCGCCCGTGGCCGAACTTCCTGTGGCACGCTTCCTCGCTACCGGCGAGGGCGGAGACGAAACCCTCAAGGCAGCGGTGCAGTGGGGTCCGAAACTTCTCCGCAGGGAGATAGACTCCATCCCCGACAGCGCCGGACTCTCCGAATACCTAAAGGACGAGATAATGCAGGCCGCGCGACGCCGCTTCTACAAGCCGGAATACATCGCCTGCCCGGGCTGCGGGCGCACGATGTACGACCTCCAGAAGACATTCGAGGAAGTCAAGGCGCGCACCTCCCACCTCAAGGGAATGGTCATAGCCGTGATGGGATGCATAGTCAACGGCCCCGGCGAGATGGCCGATGCCGACTGGGGCTATGTGGGCGAAGGCGGAGGCAGGGTCTCCATCTACAGAAAGGGAGAACCGGTGCTCAGGCATGTGCCCGACAGCGAGGCGATTGACCGCCTGCTGGAGCTTATAAACGCGGAGCAGTAACCCTACTCCACGTAGAGCAGAAGTCCTTTAAGATATTCTCCTTCAGGATGATAGATGCTGACAGGGTGATCCGAGCCCTGGCAGAAGCGGTCTATTATCCGCACACGGCGTCCGCTCTGGGCGGCGGCGGAGAATACGGTGTTGGCGAAGGTAATCTTGTCCACCACCTGCGAGCAGCTGAAAGTGAACACGAGCCCGCCGGGAGCCACCTTGGAGATGGCGGCGGCGTTGAGCCTCTGGTAGGCTCGGAGAGCGTTGCGCAGAGCATCACGGTGCTTCGCGAATGCAGGCGGATCCACTATCATAAGGTCATACTTCCCCTCATCGCATTTGCCGAGGAACTCTATGGCGTCGGTGCAGTGGTTGTGCCAAAGGGCGCTGTCGCAGCCGTTGAGAGCTAGGTTCCTGTCGGCGAGGGCGATGGCCTTGGCGGAGGAATCCACCGAATCCACGCTCTTCGCCCCGCCCGTCAGGGCATAGACGCTAAAGCCACCGGTATAGCAGAAAAGATTGAGTACGCTGCGCCCTGCGGCATATTTGCCCACGAGCGCGCGGTTGTCCCTCTGGTCGAGGAAGAAGCCGGTCTTCTGCCCCTCCTCCCAGTTGACTATGAATTTCCTTCCGTTCTCGCAGACGGCAGTCTCGGACGCTTCAAAGCCCTCCCGGCGGTAGAGGTAACCGTCCACCAGTTCGAGCCCTGCCTTGAACGGAGCCGTACCTGAACTCTTGTCATATACTGCCTTGAGAGCATCTCCAAGCACTTCCTTGAGGGCGGAGCATATCTGAGCCTTGGAGCGGAACATCCCGACCGAATGTGCCTGAAGCACGCAGACTCCGTCGTACCAGTCGATTATGAGGCCCGGCAGTCCGTCCCCCTCCCCGTGCACGAGTCGGAAGCAGTTGGTATCGGACTCAGCGAAGCAGTCCAGACCCACTGCGCGGCGCATCTCCACGGCCTTGGCGAGAGAATTTTTCCAGAAATCCGGAGCCGTAGGGTCCTCGTCAAAGGAAAGTATCCTCACAGCAATGGAGCCAATCTGGTAGTGACCGGCGGCAAGATATTGTCCCTCAGCGCTATACACAGCCACAACATCCCCTTCGGCGGGACTACCCTGGATGGTGGCGACTGCGCCGCTGAATACCCAGGGATGGAAGCGGCGGAGCGACTCGTCCCTACCTCTTTTCAGTATTACTCTTATCATTTTTCGGAGGGTTTTGGACAGGGTTAGGGTTCATCTGCTCAGGGGTCAGAGGATTCTTCTCCGACTTGAGGAGCTTGAGATACATCTCGCGGCATATCCACGCATCGGTGGCGGCGTACATCTGCTGCGCTGCGGAGAGCTCGGCGGCTTCCCAGTTGGAGAGCTGCTGGGTCTTGGAGATGCGGCAGCCGAGTATGATGGCCGACATCTTCTTGACGCTCTTGTCGCGTATGCCCCACTCGCAGCCTATCTTCTGGAGATCGACGAAGTTGCGGCCCTCGAACCTGGCGTAGTGCTGGAGTCCGCGCACATCGTCCTTGACGGCTGCTCCGACCTTGATTATATTCGGGTTGGAGAGCACGGCGCACATCAGGCGGCGCATACCCAATTTATTGACTCTGAAGAGGTAAGCCTTGTCCGCGCCAGAGAGCTGAAGCAGCGCCACATGGTGGTGCGGCATATTGGCCGAGAAGACCGGCCGGGTCTCGGTATCGAAACCGATGACCTTCTGGGTCATAAGGTAGGCTATCGCCTTGGCATATTCCAGCCCTGTCTTTTCTATTATATGTATTTCGCCCGGGAAAGACCCTGCAGGCAATTTCTCTATTTCTTCCGGAAGTATGCTAATTTTGAACATAAGAACCTGGTATCAGGATGATTGAAGCGTCCCCCGCTTCCGGCTTCGCCACCGGTTTGCAGGTCACGACCTGAGGTTTTGCTATATTGTGAGTGAAAAGGTTGTGCTTTCTGAGCATTTCGTAAAGCGCCACAGCAGTCTCGTCGAAGGAGTCCACTACCGTGAAGTCCTTGGAGATAAGACGGCCGTAGGTCATTGAGCTTTCGTTCATTATGGAGACCATCCCGGCAAGCTCGTTCTTCAGGGACTCGACATCCACGGAGAGGTCATCCACGATGACTGCATCGAGTGCGCTGCCGTGCCCCGTCTCGAGGTAGGAGCGGACAAGAGAGTGCATAAGGCTGTCGCAGCCTTCAGACGGCATAGCATAGCAGAGCGAGCCGGCGTGGCCGGTCTCTGCCGCCCTGAGCGCGAAAATCTCCTGATAAATCTCTCCGGAAGACACTGAACTGTCGTAGATTATGCCCACATTGAGGAGCCTGCGCTCCGAAGCGAGGACCTTGTCGAGAGCAAGGTTAAGCGGCGAGAAAAGTGTGATGCCGCAGCCGCTGCTTCTGAAAAGCGTATCCGCGTCGAAGAGGCCGTAGCGGCTGATGTTGGCTCCTGCGAGCACTATCATCTTGGATGACTTCTTGGAGCTAAGCCCCTCCAGGTCATACGGGCTGATGTGCAGGGC
Organism: bacterium; assembly: GCA_963588685.1. Taxonomy (GTDB): domain Bacteria; phylum Bacteroidota; class Bacteroidia; order Bacteroidales; family UBA932; genus Cryptobacteroides. The sequence goes on along the minus strand of CAVAID010000001.1, from coordinate 34,626 downwards.
TGTATCAAGGGCGCAGAGCACCTCCCGGACCGTCTTCTCGCGGAGATTGGCGATGCCGGCGCTGTCGGATGGGACGGCCGCGAGCACATCGTCCTCTATGCAGACGAGGCTCTCCCCCGCGAAGTCCGGCAGTCCGTCGGAGCTGTACCTGCCGTCAACATTGTCCCTGCGGTCGTAGAGGGCGAACCTCTCGGAGAAGCGCTCGCAGACCCCCACAGGGCCTATTATGGAGATGTCATCTGTGACGCGAGGCGCGGCGCAGCGCTTCAGCACGGCCAGCTCGGGGCCGTTCTTGGAAGCGAGTATCGTGCGCACATAAGGGATGGTCGGCCTGCGCTCCACTGCCGTCCTGCGGCAGGAAACCAGCAGCAGCGCCGCTCCCATACATACAAGCGTCAGACTCAGATGCGCAGCCCTCATATCCTTGCTATTGCGTAAACTATATTCTTGAGTATGTAGCAGATGAAGCTCAGCAGCACAGCGAGCGACCAGTGCAGACGGCAGAGGACGCAGACGAGCACGGCAGCGATAATGATGAACACGAAAGCGAGCCGCTTGCTGCGGAGCGTCTGTGCGTCATCCTTGTGGAACTTGAATGAGAACATCGGTATCCTACTGAGCATCAGCGCACTGAGGCAGAGAGCAAGAATCGGGATGAAGATCGGGCCGGCAGCCCAGGTAGCAAGGAAGCAGGCCGGGTCGTGGCAGACATAGCAGCAGAGCGAGCCGCAGAGCAGGGCGCTTGCAGGCACGGGCAGTCCGAGGAACGAATCCGCCTGGGCAGTATCCACATTGAATTTGGCGAGCCGCAGAGCGGCTGCGAGCGTCATCACCAGCGGAATCCAGCATACGATGCTTTCCCCGAAGGCGAGAGTCTTCATCAGGGTGTAGCACATCACGGACGGGAGCACCCCGAAGCTGACGAGATCGCAGAGCGAATCGAGCTCCTTGCCGAAGTCCGAATAGGCGCCCAGCGCCCTGGCGCAGAGCCCGTCGAGGAAGTCGAAGACGGCCGCGGCGATCATCATCCGGAAGGCCGGCTCCAGCCTGCCCTTGAACGCGAATACCACCCCGATGATACCGCAGACGATATTCAACGAGGTGATAAAGTCGGGAATGTATTTCCTTATGGCCATTACTTGCCGAGTTTCTTGCGGAGATCCTTAGGCAGCGCGGACTTGTGAATCATATAGTCCATGCTCTGGTTCTTGACGAAGGCCTCGGTTACATACCAGATGCCCTTGTATTTGCCGGTCTCGCCCCAGGAGTTCTTCACCATATAATATTTCTTGCCGTCCTGGTCCCTGGCGATACCGAAAATCTGCATTCCGTGGTCATCGGTGATGGTCTTGTTGTCGAACTCTGCCTGACGGCTCTCCTGGGTCGGCACGCTCTCAACGATGGTGACAGGAGCAGGTTTGCCCTCCTCCTTGCCTACCCAGTGCTCCTGGTCGGAACCGGCTGTGCTGGCCTTTACGTCCACGAGGATGCCGAGGCCGTTACGGGTAAATCCGGCGTGGCTTACATCAGCGCCCCAGGCTACGGTATAACCGTCCATTATGGCTTTGTCAAGGATTGACATGAATTCGTCTATAGGCACGTTGAATACCTGATCCCAGCGCCAGTTGTCGCAGACTTCGATAGGGAACCAGGTGTAGAACGGATGGTGGGTGAATGAAGTGAGGGTCACATAGTCCTCAGGCACAATCTTCATCGCGTCACGGTAGCTCTCAGGGGTATATTCCTTTCCGTCAACGGTAAACTTCTCCGGCCATGCTCCGAGATAGGTGTCGAGGATGGCCTTGAAGCCCGGCTTCCACGCGGTGGTGAGAGTCCTGTTAGGGTTCTTCGCAACGGCTGAGATGTATCCGAGAAGCACTGCGTCGAGCTCGCTCTGCCTAGGGAGCGGAGTGCCGTAGTTCATGCCGGTCATCTCCTCGTTCGGCACGATGCCGTAGTCCCTGATCACGTCCAGCACGTCATCGGCCTCAGAGCCTGCGCTGAAGGTGAGGTTGCCGTCTAGCTGCACATATTTCACCGCCCTGTCCATATAGGAGTGGGAAACCACGAAGAATTCGGAGAAATCAGGATATTTGAGGGTGTCCTTGATGTTTCCGAGACGGATGGCCTCAGACTCGAAGAAACTGATGGTCGAGAAGGCCCAGCAGGTGCCGCTGGAAGCCTGGTTCTTGACCGAGGTGATAGGGTTGGCCTTGACGGTGGTGAAGGTGTAGTCGAGGTCCGCTACCGGGGACTTCATCTGAGCGAAGGCGCTCAGGCTGGCGCAAAGTATTGCCGCCGCGATGATGATTTTCTTCATATATAGTACTTTATCTGACAAATAACGGCACGGCCCGCTCGGGCCGCAGTTACAAATATAGTGATTTAGTCTTTAACAATCGTCATTTTTCTCGTATATTTGTGTTTCTCAAAAATCTCTTTACCATGGCACTTGAAGCACAGATTCAAAAAGACATCATGGCCGCTATGAAGGCCAAGGACACCGTCCGTCTGAACGCGGTCCGTTCCATCAAGTCAGCTATTCTGCTGGCCAAGACCTCCGAAGGCGGGAGCAAGGAACTCACCGACAGCGATATAGTGAAGCTCATCCAGAAACTCGCCAAGCAGCGCAAGGAAGCCGCCGAACAGTATGTGGCGGCGGGCAGGCAGGAGCTTGCGGACAATGAGCTGAACGAGGCCGCAGTGCTCGACACCTATCTGCCAAAGCAGCTCAGCGAGGCCGAAGTCGAAGACAAGGTCCGTGAAATCATCGCCCGCGTGGGCGCGTCCAAGCCGTCCGATATGGGCAAGGTGATGGGCGTGGCGACCAGGGAGCTCGCAGGTCTTGCCGAGGGCCGCGTCATCTCGGGCATCGTGAAAAATATACTTAATCAATAATGAAACCAAGCAAACTTACCATCCTGTTTGCAGCCGCACTGGCTGCCCTGTCCGCCTGCAAAAGCGAAACAGCCGAACTCAATCAAATGATTGACAGCTCTTTCGAGAGGGCCCGCGGACAATACATGATCCTTGCCAAGGACGCTCTCCCGGTGGAGGGCAAGCTTCCGCGCACCTACGAGAACGGAGAGCTCAAGACCGCCGGCTACGGCTCCTGGATATGCGGATTCTTCCCGGGCACGCTCTGGGAGCTCAGCGAATATTATCCTGAAGATCAGGAAATCCGCAGCTACGCGGAGCAGTTCACCGAAAGGGTCGCCCCGGCCCAGTGGCTCACCAGCACCCACGACCTCGGATTCATGGTGTTCTGCAGCGCCGGCAACGCCTACAGGCTCACCGGAGACGAGAAATACAAGACCATGGTCGTAAATGCCGCGCACTCCCTCGCCACCCGCTTCAACGGGAAGACCGGCACGATAATGTCCTGGAACCCGCGCGACAACTGGAAGTACCCTGTCATCATCGACAATATGATGAATCTCGAGATGCTGATGTGGGCGGGCAAGGAGACCGCCGACAGCAGCCTCATCAATATCGCCCTCAGCCATGCCGAGACCACGATCCGCAACCATTTCCGCCCGGACTACAGCACCTACCATGTTGTATCCTACAATCCCGAGACCGGAGAGGTGGAATACCGCCAGACCCTTCAGGGCTACTCCGATGACTCCGCCTGGGCCCGCGGACAGGCATGGGGCCTCTACGGATACACCATGATGTACAGGATGACAGGCAAAGAGGAGTTCCTCGAGCAGGCCAAGCATATCGCCGCCTTCATCGCGAACCACCCGAGGCTTCCGGAGGACGGAGTCCCTTACTGGGATTTCGATGACCCCGACATTCCGAATGTGCCTCGCGACGCTTCCGCCGCCGCCATCATGGCTTCAGGCTTCCTGGAGCTGAGCACTTATGATACGGGCGCTGACGCCGAGCGCTGGAAGGCTCTTGCCATCCGCCAGCTGCGAACCCTCTCCGGTCCGGAGTACATGGCAGAGCCGGGCACCAACGGAGGTTTCCTTCTCAAGCACAGCGTCGGCTACCTCAAGAACAATTCCGAGGTCGATGTGCCTCTTACCTACGCCGACTACTACTTCCTCGAGGCCCTCAAGAGGCTGAAGGAGATGCTGTAAATCACGAAAATACATACAAAAAGAGCCGGCTGAAATCAGCCGGCTCTTTAAGTTGTCGCAATGAAGCGGAAATTACTTCATGATGACCTTTGCCATCTCGAGGACCTTGTTTGAGTAGCCCCACTCGTTGTCGTACCAAGCGCAAACCTTTACGAAGGTAGGGTCGAGCTGGATACCGGCCTTGACGTCGAAGATGGAAGTGTGGGAGTCGTTGCGGAAGTCGGTGGAAACGACAGCCTCGTCGGTGTATCCGAGAACGCCCTTGAGCTCGCCCTCAGAAGCCTTCTTCATGGCTGCGCAGATCTCCTCATAGGTGCAAGGCTTCTCGAGCTCTGCGGTGAGGTCAACGAAGCTTACATCGGAAGTAGGCACGCGGAGTGACATACCGGTGAGCTTGCCGTTGAGAACAGGGAGAACCTTACCTACAGCCTTTGCAGCGCCGGTAGATGAAGGGATGATGTTCTCGAGGATACCGCGGCCGCCTCTCCAGTCCTTCTTGGAAGGTCCGTCAACGGTCTTCTGGGTAGCTGTAGCAGCGTGTACGGTGGTCATGAGGCCCCTCTTGATTCCGAAGGTGTCGTTGAGAACCTTGGAGATAGGAGCGAGGCAGTTGGTGGTGCAGGAAGCGTTGGAGATGATGTCCTGGCCAGCGTAGGTCTCGTGGTTAACACCATAGACGAACATTGGGGTAGCGTCCTTTGAAGGAGCTGACATGATGACCTTCTTTGCGCCGGCGGTGATGTGCTTGCGAGCGGTCTCGTCGGTAAGGAAGAAGCCTGTTGACTCAACTACGACCTCTGCGCCTACCTCATTCCACTTGAGGTTTGCAGGATCCATCTCAGCCGTGATGCGGATCTTCTTTCCGTTGACTACGAGAGCGCCGTTGTCAACTGAAACCTCACCCTGGAAGTGTCCATGAACTGAATCAAACTTCAGCATGTAAGCAAGATACTCAGGATCGAGAAGGTCATTGATACCTACGACCTCGATGTCGTTTGAGAAGTTCTCGACTGCTGCACGGAAAACCATACGTCCGATACGGCCAAATCCGTTAATACCAAGTTTTACCATTGTTTTTAAATTATAAAAGTTGTTATATCGTTATTCTAAACTTCCTAACCGTAAGCTTCCTTTCAAAAAGCGGTGCAAATTTATCAAAAATTCTCTTGAAAATCAATTATCTTTGTAAAAAATAAATCAGATACTTCAATATGCGAATAATCATAACCAACGATGACGGTTTCGAGGCCCGCGGACTGCAGGCTCTGGTGCGCGTAATGCGCAGATTCGGCACCCTGACGGTGGTCGCGCCCAAGAAACCGCAGAGCGGGATGTCGATGGCCGTTACTATGGGATACAAGCCGATTGCGGTCAAGAAACTATCCTCCTCCGATACAGAGAGCCGCTGGTACCTCGACGGCACCCCGGCCAGCTGCGTCAAGTATGCGGTGGACAACATCCTCTGGCCGGAGAAGGCCGACCTGGTGGTCAGCGGGGTCAACCACGGCAGCAACGCCGCCACAGCTTCAGTTTATTCCGGAACCATCGGAGCGGCGATGGAGGGCGCGGTCAACGGCATCCCGTCCATCGGAGTGAGCCTCGACACTTTCAACCCCGACGCCGACTTTTCGGCAGTGGAAGCCCTGCTGCCCGGCATCCTGGAGAAATTGCTCGGCAGCGAGTGGCATTACGGGCTCTTCTACAACATCAACTTCCCGGCCGTCCCGGCTAGCGAAATCAAGGGCGTCAAGTTCTGCCATATGGGCTACGGGCACTGGGAGCGGGAATACAAGGTTTACAGCGAATTCCTCGAAGAGAAAGGCAGGACTCCCGACAGCGAGGCTCAGGCCTACCTTGACAATATCCAGCCGGGAGAAGAGGTCTATGTAATGGCGGGCGACTTTACCGACAACGGGGACAATGTCTATCCGGCCGACCACCATCTGCTGGAGGAGGGCTACATCACCGTGACCCCGCAGAACATCGACAACACCGACAGGCAAGCGCTCAACAGCCTATGCGATACTATCTTATAGCGGGAGAAGCCTCCGGCGACCTGCACGGCAGCAATCTGATGCGCGGCCTCGCCGCCGAAGACCCGGAAGCGGAGTTCCGATTTTGGGGAGGCGGGATGATGTCCGCGGCCGCAGAGGAGTCGCACTCCCCCGCCACCCTGGTGCAGGACTACCGCGACGGCGCCGTGATGGGCCTCACCGAAGTGCTCTCCAAGGGCTTCAGGCTGCTCGGCAATATCCGCCGCTGCAAGGAGGACATCCTCGCGTGGAAGCCTGATGTTGTGATTCTCATCGACTACCCGGGCTTCAATATGAAGATTGCCCGGTTCTGCCACACTCACCATATAAAGGTATTCTACTACATCGCCCCCAAGACCTGGGCCTCCCGCGAGGGACGCAACCGCAAGCTCAAGGCCTGGGTGGACAAGCTCTTCATAGTCTTCCCGTTCGAAATCCCGTATTTCACCCGGAAGGGCATACCTTTCATATATGAGGGCAACCCTCTCGTCGATGCGGTCGATGCCCACGAGTTCAGCCGCCCTGTCGAGGGGAAGTACATAGCCCTGCTCGCCGGCTCGCGCAAGGCTGAGATTTCGAGGATGATGCCGGTGCTTACAGCCCTTGCGGACAATCTCTCCGCCCTGCCGCAATACACAGATTATCAATTCGTTATTGCAGGCGCCCCGGCCCGCTCCGAGAGCGACTACAGTGCTTTCATAGCCGGCAGGAGCAATATGAAGCTCATCTTCGGACGCACCTACGACATACTCAAATACGCTGACGCCGCCGTCATCAACTCCGGCACCGCCTCCCTGGAAGCGGCCCTAATCGGCACCCCTCAGGTGGTGGGCTGGAACACCTCCCGCCTCACCTACCTCGCGGCCAAGTATATCCTCAGGGTAATGAGCCATATCTCATACATCTCGCTCGGTAACCTCTGCCTCGGCAAGATGGCCTTCAGGGAAATGATCCAGGACGACTTCAACCCTACAGGCCTCACCGCCGAAGTGAGGCGCCTGCTCGAAGACGAGACCTACCGCACTCAGATGCTCTCCGACTACTCCCTCATCCGCGAGTCCCTCGGCGGCAGCGGCGCCTCCCGCAAAGTCGCCGCTGCTATGATCGCAGAGATGAAGGGTTAATACTCCCTCGGACCGAAGATGGCGGTGCCGATGCGGACTATGGTGGCGCCGTATTCTACGGCGATGCGCCAGTCCTCGGACATGCCGATGGAGAGTTCGCGGAAGTCCTCCAGCTCGGGGAAGAGGTCGCGGAGATAATCGAAGAAAGCCTTGATACGTCCGAAATCGGCGCGGATATCCTCCTCGTTGTCGGTGTGGGTCGCCATCCCCATCAGCCCGCAGAAGCGGACATTGCGGTAGGAGTCGGCCCTGAAGAGAAGGTCCAGAATCTCCTCCTCCACGAAGCCCTGCTTGGTCTCCTCCGCGCCGATGTGGAGCTCCAGCAGGATGTTAACAATCTTGTCATTCGCCTTGCCCCAATCGTTTATGGCATCCAGAAGATGCTGACTGTCAACCGACTGCACAAGGTCGGCATAAGGCAGGACGAGTTTAAGCTTATTGGTCTGGAGATGTCCGATGAAATGCCACTCTATCTCCGAGCGCGGCACCCCCATCTCGCCGTGCAGGGTCTCGAATTTCTTCGCAAACTCCTGCGGCCTGTTCTCAGCAAAGCGGCGTTGCCCGCCCCGGTACGCCTCCATTATGGAGTCGAGAGGGTGGAATTTGGAAACTGCCACCAGTTTTACCTCCGGTGGCAGTTCGCATAAAATTTTATCTATATTCTCCTTAATCATAGAGTTAGCGGCGCTTCTGCTGCTGACGCATCTGCTGCTCCTGGAGCTTCTGCGCTTCCTCGAGGCGCTGCTGCCACTTGCTCTTAGGCAGAGGCTTGCCCTCGGAGGCGCGCACTTTCTCGAGGATGGCGTCCTTGTTGATGGACTTGCGGATCAGCCAGGTCTGAAGTATGGAGATCAGCTGGGAGAGCAGGTAGTAGTAGCTGAGGGCTGCGGAGAGGCTGTTGCAGATGAAGAACATCATTATAGGCATCATCCACAGCGTCATGAACCTCATCGAAGCCGCGCTCGGGTCGTTGGCGTTAGGCTGGGTGGACATTGTGAACTTGGAGTAAATCCACATGGTCACGGCCATCAGCAGGGCGAAGAGGGAGAGGTGGTCTCCGAAGATCGGAATCCTCGTGCCGTAGTCGATGATGGAATCGTAGGCGGAGAGGTCATGGCACCAGAGGAAGGACTGCTGACGCAGCTCGATGGACGCAGGGAAGAAGCGGAACATCGCCCAGAGTATAGGGAAGGTCAGCAGCATAGGCAGACATCCGCCCATCGGGCTGACTCCCGCCCTCTTGTAGAGGTCCATCGTGGCCTGCTGCTTCTTGAGCATCTCCTGCTGGTTGTCGGTGTGAGGGAACTTGGCGTTGAGCTTGTCCAGCTCAGGCTTCAGCGCGCTCATCTTGGCCGATGAAGCGTAGGACTTGTAGGTCAGCGGGAACACAACCAGCTTGATGACGATGGTCATCAGAAGGATGATGATGCCGAAGTTGCTGATGAAGCGGTTGAAGAAGTTGAACATCGGAATGATGGCATACTTCGTAAACCAGCCCACAAGCCAGCCTCCCAGAGGGATGATCTTCTCGTATTTCTGGCCATAGCTCTTGAGCGTCTGGAAGTGGTTCGGGCCGAAGTAGAACTCCAGCGGAATCACGGTGTCTCCCCTGCCCAGCTCGGCGCGCATCAGGGCGCTGCAGGTCATGAGGTTGCGCTCAGGGTCATCCTGCTTGAAGAAATCGACGCTGACTTCGCCGGACGAGAACTGCTGCGGGGCGCGCACGATCGCGGAGAAGAACTGCTGCTGGAAAGCGAACCAGCTGAGCTTGGACTCCACCCTCTTGGATGCGCTGCGGCCGCGACCGATCTCGACAGGCTTCTTGTCGCCGTCGAAATAGTAGTCGAGCTTGGAGTACTGGGTCTCGTTCTTGTAGCCCTTCTCCATGCGCGGCATGGTCATGCCGAAATCTATGTCCACGGAGCTGACATTGCGCGGTATGACGCCCTGCATCCCCACGAAGGAGAGCTGGTTGTCAACGCGGTAGCTGTCAGCAAGAAGGGTGTATTTCTGCTCGATATATCCGCCGCCCGCGAACGGAAGCCTCATCACCACGGATGAGTCCGTCAGAGAGGCGACCTCGAAATTGAAGTCCTTGGTCTGGATGTATTCGCCCGCATATACGCTGACGGAATAGTCAGCCTTGCCAGGCCTGAAAAGGTAGAGGTCGGTGCTGTCGTAATTGCGGTAGTCCTTGAGCCTCACGGAGTAAGGCTGCGCGCCCTTGGTCGTGAGCTTGAACTCGAGCACATCGTTCTCGAGGGTAACGATGCTGCCCTCTGACTTGGAAGCCGCCTCGAGGAGCGAATCCTTGTAGATTGCCTGAGAAGCGGAGAGGGCGTCCGTTGCCGGAGAAGCCTCAAGCGCATTCAGCGAATCCACAGCATCCATTATCTGCTGCGGCATCTGGGCGAGCGCTATGGAGTCCTGCTGGGCCTGAAGCTCCGCATATTTGCGTGCACGGTTGGACTGGAATGCAGTGAAACCTATGAATATCAGGGCAATGAGAATAAATCCGATAACCGAATTCTTGTCCATTATTTCTCTTCCTCCTCTGCTTTACGAATCTTGGCCTCAAGCTCACGAAGCTCCTCCTTCGCCTGATCTATCTTCTGCTGCATCTGCTTAATGAGCGGTTCACTGTTCTTGGAAGCAGAGAAAAATCCTATATTGTTCTCGTAGGTAGTAATGTTCTGCTGCAGAGCGCGATACTTGCTGATGAGAGTATCTCTGGCGCTTGCCGGAGCTGAGCTGCGGCCCTGACCTGAGCCCCTCTGCCTTGTGGCGAAGAGAGGGAACTTCTGCTGCATCGCCTCGCGGTATTCGTCGTTGAGCTTGTCCTTCTCCTTGAACGGCACATGGCCTATACCCTGCCAGCGCTCGCTGAAGCCGCGCATAGCCTCTGCATTTGCTGTCTCGTCATTACCCGGCTCAAAGGCGAGGATTTCCTCGACAAGCTTCTTCTTCGCCTTGAGGTTGGAGTAGAAGTCGTTCTCAGGGGCGGCGTTGGCGTCACGGTTTGCGAAGAACTCATCGCAGGCGGCGCGGAACTTCTTCCAGAGCTGGTCGGACTTCTTGCGAGGCACCGCCCCGATTTCCTTCCACTGCTTCTGCAGGGCGATGAACTGGTCGGTGGTCTTCTTCCACTCGGTGCTGTCCTTGAGAGCCTCGGCCTGCTCGATGAGAGCCTGCTTCTTCTCGAGGTTGGCGGTCATATTGTCCTTTATTGAAGAATAGAACTCCCTCTTCTTGCCGAAGAACGCGTCGCACGCGGCACGGAAGCGGTCGTATATCTTCTGGTTCTCCTTCTTGGTGGCGAAGCCGATCTTGCGCCACTCGGCCTGCAGGTCCTCAATCTCCTTGGAGAGGGCGTTCCACTCGGAGGAGGAAGTCACCTCCCTGGCGGCAATCTCCTCAAGCTTCTCGCAGAGGGCCTTCTTCTTCTCGAGGTTCTCCTCCTGCTGCTCCTTGAGGCCTTCGAAGTGAGCCTGATATTTCTTGTTTATGACGGCCGTGGCCGCCTTGAAGCGGTTCCAGATGTCATCCCTCTTCTCCTTGGCCACCGGACCGTACTCCTTCCACTGCTCGTGCAGCTTCTGGAGCTCGTGGAATGCGGCTACGACATTCTCGTTCTCGGCAAGCTTCTCCGCCGCCTCGCAGAACGCCTCCTTGGCCTCGAGGTTCTTGCGGAAGTCAAGGTCGCGCAGGTCGCGGTTGATCTTGACCAGGTCGTAGAACTTCTCTACATAGAGCTGATATCTGTCGTTGATATCGCGGTAGTCCTTGACAGGCACCGGGCCTGCCTCTCTCCAACGGTTCTGGATATCTCTGAACAGAGGGAACCGGGCGCTGACATCCTCCTGGCCCTCGACAAGAGTCTTGAGCTCCTCGATGATGGCCTCCTTCTTCTGCTTGTTGGCCTCGCGCTGCTCATCCTGCTGCCTGTTGAACTCGGCACGCTCCTTCTTGTAGTCGGCATACATTGCCTTGAAGTTCTGCTCCACAGCCTCGAACGGGTTGTCGATGCTGCTCTCGGACTCGGCTCCGCTCTCCCCCTTGAGTTTGGCGAGGAGCTTGTAGAAAGCCGATTTGATGGCTTCGGCCTCCTTGGAGCGCGTCATGCTGTCCGCGCCGGACTTCAGTTTGACAAAGAGGTCGGAAAGCTCGGCAAGCGACTTGTCTGACAGGTCTTCGGCCTTGTCGGAGACTTCTTCGGCCTTGTCACCCAGCTTGTCGCTGAGCTCTTCGGCTTTGTCGCTAAGTTTGTCGGAGATTTCTTCGACCTTATCGCTAAGCTTGTCAGAGAGCTCTTCGGCCTTGTCGGAGAGTTCGTCAACCTTGTCGGCAAGCTTTTCGGCTACATCTGAAACGACCTCTTGGATCTTTTCAGGGATGATGTTTTCGCTCATAATATCAGAGTTAATGGTTTGTTATAACTCACAAATATACTAATTTTGATTGGAAAAACCCCGAAAGAGTCACTAACTTTGCAGAAAATATAGTATTTATGAGAATTGACATACTTACGGTAGTGCCGGAACTCCTCGACAGCCCCCTTTCCCACTCCATCGTGGGACGCGCGATAAAGAAGGGACTCGTCGAAATCGAGGTGCACGACCTGCGCAAATACGGGCTCGGGCCGAGGAAGAACGTGGACGACTACAGCTACGGCGGGGACGCCGGGATGGTGATGACCATCGAGCCGGTCTTCAGGATGATGGAGGAGCTCAAGGCGCAGCGGAGCTACGATGAAATAATCTATATGTCGCCCGACGGCGAGAGGCTCAACCAGGGCATCTCCAACTCCCTGTCCCTTAAGGAGAACATAATGATACTCTGCGGCCATTACAAGGGCATCGACCACCGCATCCGCGAGCACCTGATCACCCGCGAAATCTCCGTCGGGGACTATGTGGTGAGCGGAGGTGAAATCCCTGCGGCGCTGCTCGCGGACTCCATAGTGCGGCTGATACCGGGGGCGCTCACCGACGAGACCTCCGCCCTCTCCGACAGCTTCCAGGACAATCTGCTCTCCCCTCCCGTCTATACGAGGCCGGCGGAGTTCAACGGATGGAAGGTGCCGGACGTGCTGCTCAGCGGCAACCCCAAGCTGATCCGCGCCTGGCAGGACGAACAGGCCCTGGAACGTACCAGACTGCTCCGGCCGGAATTGCTCAAAAACGCGGACAAATAGCTCTGTAATGCCGTTTTGCTGCTTTTTCGCGACTTGAGTTTTTAAATATTTTTAATAACAAAGCAAAACTCTTTGAAAAAATTTTGAAAAAGTATTGCATATCCAAAAATAGTGCGTACCTTTGTCATCGGAAATGAAACAACTCTAGCTCCGGTTTCGACTGGAGCCATCTAACCAACAATAATTAACCTTCTATAAGGTAATACACTACTAACTAACCGTAAATCCCCGCTGAGACAGCGGGGATTTGTCGTATAAATATGTCCTGTAATGGCTTATGCCTTGGCCTTGCGCTCCATCGCCGCCTTGACGAAGGCGGTGAAGATAGGCTGCGGGTGCTCAGGGGTGCTCTTGAATTCCGGATGGAACTGCACGCCGATAAAGAACGGGTGCTTAGGAAGTTCCACAACTTCCACGAGTCCGGTCTGCGGGTTGCGTCCGGTGGCTACGAGACCCGCCTTCTCGAAATCCTCGAGGAACTCGGAGTTGAACTCGTAGCGGTGACGGTGCCTCTCGGAGATAAGGGTGCTGCCGTAGATCTTGTGGGCGAGCGAGCCCTCCTTGAGTTCGCAGTCATAGGCCCCGAGCCTCATGGTGCCTCCCTTGATGGTCGTGGACTTCTGGTCCTCCATAAGGGCTATGACGGCGTGGGTGGATTTCGGATTGACTTCTGCGGAAGCCGCGTCCTTGAATCCCAGCACATTGCGGGCAAACTCCACGACGCACATCTGCATTCCGAGGCAGATGCCGAAGAACGGCACATTGTGCTCGCGGGCGTATTTGATGGCTACTATCTTGCCCTCCAGTCCCCTCTCGCCGAAGCCGGGGGCCACGAGGATTCCGTCCATCTTGCCGAGAATCTCTTCAGCGTTGCTCTCGTCTATGTGCTCGCTGTGGACGGTGTGCACCTTGACCTTGCACTCGTTGGCTGCGCCGGCGTGCACGAAGGATTCAAGTATGGACTTGTAGGCGTCCTGGAGCTCGACATATTTGCCCACGAGGGCTATGTCAACCTCGGATTTAGGATGCTTGAGACGGCTCAGGAAGGCGTTCCAGTCGGAGAGGTCCGGCTGGGTGAAGTTCTCGATCTGCAGATGGCGCACCACCAGCTCGTCGAGATGCTCCTCGTGCATATTGAGCGGCACCTGATAGATGCTCCACGCATCGATTGACTGGATGACGTGGCCGGGCTTGACGTTGCAGAAGAGCGCGACCTTCTTGCGGAGCTCGGCGGTAAGCGGGTGCTCGGTGCGGCAGACTATCACGTCCGGCTGTACTCCGGACTGCTGGAGCATCTGCACTGAATGCTGCGTAGGCTTGGTCTTAAGCTCCTTGGCGGCGCTGAGATATGGTACCAGAGTAAGGTGAATGGACATGCAGTCCTCCTCCGGGAGCTCCCACTGGAGCTGGCGCACGGCCTCCACGAAAGGCTGGGACTCCATATCGCCGACGGTGCCTCCGATCTCGGTGATGATCACATCATATTTGCCCGTTTTGCCGAGCAGGAGCATGCGGCGCTTGATTTCGTCGGTGATGTGAGGGACTATCTGCACTGTCTTGCCCAGATACGCGCCCTCCCTCTCCTTGGTGATGACGGTGTAGTATATCTTGCCGGTGGTGACATTGTTGGCCTTGGAAGTGTGGACTCCGAGGAAGCGCTCGTAGTGTCCGAGGTCGAGATCGGTCTCGGCGCCGTCTTCCGTGACATAGCACTCTCCGTGCTCATAGGGATTGAGCGTTCCGGGGTCTATGTTGATATAGGGGTCAAACTTCTGGATTGTGACTCTTAATCCTCTGGCTTGCAGGAGCTTAGCCAGCGAAGCGGCGATAATGCCTTTACCGAGTGACGATGCCACTCCTCCCGTTACAAAAATATACTTCGTGTTCATAACGGGATGCAAAAGTAACAATAAGTTTATAAATTTGCAGTTATGAAACGCTCAATTTTGTCATTTTTTCTGCTTTCGGCCCTCGCAAGCCTTGCCTGCGCGGGATGCAAGGCCGGCGTCACGCAATATAAAGTCAAGATAATCAAAGAGTATCCGCACGACACCAAGGCCTACACCCAGGGACTCTTCTACAAGGACGGCAAACTGGTCGAGACGACAGGACAGTTCGGGGAATCGACTCTCCGGCTCGTGGACATCGCGAGCGGCAAGCCTGAGCGCAAGCTGGACTTCGCCCGCAAGTATTTCGGCGAGGGTTCGGTGGCTCTCGACGGCAAAATCTACATCCTTACCTGGACCAACAAGGTGGCCTTCGTCTATGACGCGGAGACCCTCGCCTACGAGAAGAGCTACTCCTACCCGCGCGAGGGCTGGGGCATCACCACCGACGGCAGGTCTCTGATTACCTCCGACGGCTCATCGAAGCTCTACTTCCTGAACACCGACTTCAAACTGCAGAAGTCGCTGAATGTCAAGATGAACGGGCGCCCGCTGCGCAATCTCAACGAGCTCGAGTGGATAGACGGGAAAATCTGGGCGAATGTCTATCTTACCGATATGATAGTGATTATAAACCCGGAGAGCGGAAATGTGGAGGCCCAGATCGACTGCAGCGGCCTGCTCCCCAGGAAGCTCCGCAAACCGGACACCGATGTGCTGAACGGCATAGCCTGCGACCCGGCCACCGGCCGCATCTGGCTCACCGGCAAGAACTGGCCGCGGCTCTACGAGATTCAGCTTGTAAAGGCCAAATAGCTCCCAACCGGGACAAAAATTTAAGAGGGTGACTAATAAGTCCCGCAGGGACCGCGACGTAGGAGCGAAATACCCCTGATAGGGGTCGCAGACTGCCGTCTGCGGGGGTTAAGAAGCCCGAAAGGGGCTGGCTAAAATACTTTTTAGTCAGCCCCTTAAATCTTAAAGCTCTTCCGTGTTATATCGGATCACATCCTCTATCGCGCGGGTGCAGACCGGGCAGAAATCCGGCGCCGCGTTGGTGCGCATCCGGCAGTTCTCGCAAGGCCTCCAGACACCCTTGGTCTGATATCCGCCGCCCTCCACAAGGCCGACTCCGTCCTTGCCCATCATATCCTGCCACTTGGAAGCGAAATCCGCCTTGGTGGTGATGTTCTTCTCCCACGGCTCGAGGTCAGGATAGTAATACTCGACATACTGGTCGTCGTAGGCATACTCGTCAGCGAGGCCGGCGAAGCTGTGTCCGAACTCGTGCACCACCACAGGTCCGAACATGGCGTGGTGGGAGGCAGTGAGGGTGTAGGCGTTGTAGATGCCGCCACCGCCGTAAGTCTCTGTGTTTGCGAGAACTATTATATGCTCATACGGCACCCCGGCAAGGGCGTCGTGCATCTGGAAAACATGCGTGGTGGTAAGATACCTGTCCATATAGAAGGTGTCGAAATTGGAATCGACAAGCGTCTTCTTCCACACTCCCTCGCGAGGCACGCTGACTCCGCTGTCCTCCGACGGTGCATCCACGGCGATGATATTGAAACGGTCCTTCATCTCGGCGAAGGCCTTGTGGGAGAAGAGGTTGTCCACCACGGCCCGGGCATCGCGCCAGAAGGTTTCCATATCCCGGGCGGCATAGCCTTCAGGAACTATCACCACATCAATCTTGTCCCTGGAGTCGCCGCTGCGGTAAAGCACGCGGTAGGCAGGGCCGGAACCGCTGCGCTCGAGAGGCTTTATCAATATGTCGGAAGGGTCCACGGGATGCGTGAGGGATGCGACTACATTGTTATGGAAATCAAAGAGCTGCACGCAGATTTCCGCCTGGGCAGCAGGCATGGGGAGGAGCACCGTATTCTCGAAGCTCCTGCGCACGCGGGTGGCCTCTTCTGTGGCCTGCCACTCCTGGAACAGGGTGTTGAACGACAGCCTGTAGAGGGTGTCGCCGCTGGCCTTGTCGGTCATGGTCACCTGGGTATTGCCGCGCAGCGCCAGGGACTTCAGATTGACTCTCCTTCCCACCCAGAAATCGGCCTTGTGCAAGCCTGCCACGGCGATGTCGCAGCTATGGTCGGTGCCGGAGAATATGTAGTCCAGCCTCAGCGTCTGCTCCAGCAGGCGCCCTTCGGAGAAGGGGTCAGCCCTGAGGGTCGTGCCCAGCGCGAGCAGAGCGGCAGTAAGCAATAATGCAAGTCTCTTCATATCAATATACATTAGTGTAAATCTTTCCGTTGTGTGCCGGCGGCACCGCTCCCCTCACCTTGTCGAAGAGCTCCGGCACGGTCACGAACTCGAAGCCCCGGCGCTTGAGCTCCGGAATCACGGTTCTGAGGGCCTCGATGGTAGCCTCGTTACCCTTGAAGTCATGCAGCAGAAGTATGTCTCCGTCACGCACATTGTCGAGGATGCTCTGCGCACGGGCCTCGGCGGAGACTGAAGCCTCCCAGTCAAGGCAGCCGCGGCCGCTTATGAACGTCAGATCTATAGTCTTGTGCATCAGCTCGTTGTGGTCGATGTAAGGAGGACGGAAGAAGCGCGGGGCCTCCCCTACCGCCTTCTCCACGAGGGCGCTGGTTTTGGAGAGTTCTTCCCGGATCTGCGACTCGTCTAGGGAGGACATGTGCGAGTGGGTATATGAATGGTTCTCGATGTCGCAGCCCAGGTCGTGGGCGCGCTTCATCACCTTGACTGAAGCTTTGTCGATATTGTTCCCTATCACGAAGAACGAAGCCCTCACGCCGTTCTCCTCCAGCAGGTCGAGCAGCTTTGGAGTGGTGGTGGTATTGGGGCCGTCATCGAAGCTGAGAGCCACATATTTAGGGAAATATGCAGGATAGCCGAGAAGCTGATATGCCAGCGCATACGCCATCCTCAGCTGGCCCGGGGTATTCGGATGCAGGCGGTCGGTGTCGGGCTTGCGGTAGTAGGAAGCCTGCTCGTCGAGCATCGGGTAGAGCCCGCTGATGCTGTTGAGATCGATCACAGGCACTCCCCATACATTCGAAATCTCCTTCACGGCCTGCACATACTCCTCGATAAAGCTGCCGCGGGCGTTGGCAAAGGACTCGTCCGGCTGCACATTGTGCGGCCCGAAGGTGGCGTAGCCGCGGTGCAGAGGGGTCAGGAATATGATCTGCTTGTCGGGATAATGGGTCTTGAGCCAGCGCATGGTCACATTTGCCCTGCCGCGGAAGGTAGAGTCGGCATAGACCAGCTGGCGCTGCCTGCGCTCCACTTCTATCCCGTTGTCTTCCAATGTCTTGCCGGTGGAGTAACTGTACCATTCTCCCAGAGGGATGCCGCCGTTGTAGTCATTCGTCCCGACGAATACTATTATCGCGTCCACTCCCTGGCCGTGCTCGGCTTCGAGTTTCTCGCCCTGGCCGATTATCTGGTTCATCCTGTGGCCGCTGATGCCATAGACATAAGGCTCGATGCCCAGGATGTCCTTGAGGTCGTTCCAGAAAATGTTGTTGGTACTCCCGATCTGGCGCGCGTCGGTGATGCTGTCGCCGAGGAAGGCGACCCTTCGCCCCTCCCACTGGCTGCGGATAAGAGGCTGCGCGAGGAGCCCGGTGCAGAGCAGCAGCAGCGATGCCGCCGCCGCAAAATGTTTCAAATAAGATTTGCTGTGTGTCATAATCCATGCGGGTGTTCGCAAAATTACTAAAAATAGACTAAATTTGACTCACTAAAAACCAATTCATCATCATGAAAAGAGCACTTACCATCCTAATTGCCGCGCTGATAGCGCTTTGCGCCAATGCAGGCAACTACCCTGACAGGGTTGACTACCTCTGGGTCACCGTTCCCGACCACGCCGACTGGCTCTACAGGACCGGGGAGAACGCCACAGTGGAGATACAGTTCTACAAATACGGCATTCCGCGCGACTGCACCGTGGAATACAAGCTCGCCGACGATATGCTCGAGCCCGACAAGAGCGGCAGCCTGGTCCTCAAGGGCGGCAGGGGCAAGCTCAATATGGGCAGCCGCAAGACTCCGGGCTTCCGCGACCTGCAGCTCAGCACCGAGGTGGACGGGGTTAAATACGAGCACCACATCAAGCTCGGCTTCTCCGTGGACAAAATCGAGCCGTTCACCCGCGAGCCCAAGGACTTCAGCGAATACTGGGACAATACGATAAAGGAGGCCGAGCAGTTCCCTCTCACCTACACCCGCGAACTCGCCCCGGAATACTGCACCGACAAGATTGACTGCTGGCTCGTGAAGCTGATGCTCAACCGCACCCAGTCCGTATATGCCTACCTCTTCTTCCCAAAGAACGCGCAGAAGGGCTCCTGCCCGGCAGTGCTCTGCCCTCCGGGAGCCGGCATCAAGACCATCAAGGAGCCGCTCCGCCACAAGTACTACGCCGAGGCGGGATGCATCCGGATGGAGATGGAAATCCACGGACTCGACCCGCGCATCCCTTCAGAGACCTTCTCCGAAATCACCGCAGCCTTCAACGGCAAGGAGAACGGCTACCTCTCCAACGGCATCGAAGACCGCGACAGATATTATATGAGGAGGGTCTATATCAGCCTTGTGCGCGCAATCGACCTGCTTACCTCGCTCCCTGAATGGGACGGGAAGAATGTAGTCGTGCAGGGCGGCAGCCAGGGCGGAGCTCTGTCCCTCGTGGCCGCCGGGCTCGACAGGCGCGTCACCCTCTGCATCGCCAACCACCCGGCCCTCTCCGACATGGCCGGCTACAGCGAGAAAGGCCGCACCGGCGGATATCCTCACTTCAACCGCATACCCGGCTTCTTCACCGACAACATAATCCGCAACCTGGCGTATTACGATGTGGTGAACTTCGCCCGCCACATAAGCTGCAAAGTCCGCATGACCTGGGGCTACAACGACAATGTCTGCCCTCCGACCACCTCCTACGCGGTCTGGAACAGCCTCAACTGCCCCAAGGAAGCCCTCATCACCCCGGTCAACGAGCACTGGACTTCCGAGGCCACGGAGCGCGGGCATCTCGACTGGATGCTAAACAATCTCAAATAAAAGATGAATTCACTCTTACTTACCCTGGCGCTCGCCGCCGTCACGGCGGTCAGCAGCCCCGACTCCAGGCTCAAGGTGTCGATTGACGCCGCCGAAGACCGGAGCATCAGCTACACCGTCAGCTACGACGGCACGACCTTCCTCACGCCTTCAAGGCTGGGACTTGTAACAGGCAGCACCGACTACACCCGGCTCGAATTCCTCGGCGCGGAGACTTCCGTCATCAAGGTGGACTACACCCTCGACCGCATCAAGGCGAGCCATGTAAGCCACGACGCCACCCGCTCCCTTATGCACTTCAAGACCCCGGAAGGCCGGCTCATCGACATCGAGTGGAGGGTCAGCGGCCACGACATAGCGTTCCGCTACTGCATCCCGCACGACACGGCCGAGGGCAGCGTAAGGGTAATGAAAGAGGAGACATGGTTCAATTTCCCTGAATACACCACCACCTACCTCTGCCCGCAGAGCGACGCGATGGTGGGCTGGAAGCGCAGCAAGCCGAGCTACGAGGAATACTATGTCCCGGGAGCCCTGCTCAGCACGCAGTCCGAGTTCGGGCACGGATTCACCTTCCCCTGCCTCTTCAAGGTAGGCGGCGACGGCTGGGTGCTGGTCAGCGAGACCGGCGTGGACAGCCGCTACTGCGCCTCCCGTCTGGGCGACTACACCCGCGGCGAAGGGTTCAAGCTTGAATTCCCGATGGCCGAGGAGAACAACGGCAACGGCACGGTCGAGCCGGCCTTCGCCCTGCCGGGAAGCACCCCTTGGAGGACCATTACCGTGGGCACGGATCTCGCCCCGATAGTCGAGACCACCGTGGCGTTCGACGTGGTGGAGCCGCTCTACGAAAGCAGTCACGAATACAAGTTCGGCAAGAGCAGCTGGAGCTGGATAGTATGGCAGGACCCGAGCATCAACGACAGCGACCTTCGCCAGTATATCGACCTCTCCGCGGCTATGGGCTGGCCTTACAGCCTCGTGGACGCCGGCTGGGACAGGAATCTCGGCCGTGAAGGCACTGCTGCGCTCGCAGAATACGCCCGCAGCAAGGGTGTGGAACTCTTCCTGTGGTACTCCTCAAGCGGCTGGTGGAACGACATCGTCCAGAGCCCGACCAATGTAATGTGCGAGCCTATCGCCCGCAAGCGCGAGATGCGCTGGCTGCAGAGCATCGGCGTCAAGGGCATCAAGGTGGACTTCTTCGGCGGCGACAAGCAGGAGACCATGAGAATCTACGAAGGCATCCTCAGCGACGCCGACGACTTCGGGCTGATGGTAATCTTCCACGGCTGCACCATCCCGCGCGGCTGGGAGAGGATGTACCCTAACTATGTGGGCAGCGAGGCTGTGAGGGCTTCCGAGAATCTGGTATTCATGCAGCACGAATGTGACCTGGAGTCCCAGAACGCCACCTTCCACCCGTTCATCCGCAACTCCCTGGGCTGCATGGAGTTCGGCGGCACCTTCCTCAACACCCGCCTGGAGCGCAACAACGGCAAGCCTTATCCTGACGGCTCGGTACGCGGCACGCAGAGGCGCACCAGCGACGCTTTCGAGCTCGCCACCGCAGTGCTCTTCCAGAATCCTATCCAGAACTTCGCCCTTGCTCCGAACAACCTTACCGATGCTCCTGCGCTGGCCCTGGACTTCCTCCGCGAAGTGCCTACCACATGGGACGAGACCAGGTACATAGACGGCGAGCCGGGCTACAATGCAGTCATTGCCCGCCGCAAGGGCAGCACCTGGTATGTGGGCGCAGTCAACGCATCCGAGGAGCCTTTCAAGCTGGATGTCAATGCGGTATCAGCCAAACTCGGCGGCGGCACCCCTGAAGTGCTCGGCACCGTGAAGGGCGGACTCGCGCGCATAGCCAAATACAAAAAACCGCTCCTCATCCCCAAGGACGACGGAGCGGTAATAATCCTGAGACAATAATCAGAAGCCGCGCTGGATTTTCAGCGACTTGGCGTTCTTGCGCATATAGGAGACGAACTTGGCCTCGGTGTTAAGTTCGTCTTCTTTCGTAGATGCGGCCACCACCTGGGTGCTGATTTCGGCGGTCGGCCTGGAAATCACGCGGACCATGTTCTCGGTCTTGTCCATCCTGGCGAACTTCCACGACCTGAACCACATGCCGGCGCCGAGCGGGGAAGGGTCCTTGGACACGTCGGCAGGATGCACGCCCCAGACGGCAATCCAGTTGCGCCCGTATTCGACGGTCTCGTCCTTCTGGAAATTGACTCCGGTCAGGAACTGCACCTTCTTTCCGTTCAGCTCCCTGGCGATGATTTTCGCCACGCGGCTGTCGTCCCTCATCTCGATGCGGATAAGCACATCCACGCTTTCGCCCATATATTCCACTCCGTAAGCGACCATCTCGGCATAGGAGCCTCCCCTGATCTGCCCCACGCGGGCGGTGCGACCCTTGGTGGCCTTGAGTTTGACTTCATTCTCCCCGTCCCAGAGGGCTATGCCCCCGAGCCCGACGGTGCGGCCCACCAGGTACTCGTCGCAGCCCGCGCCTTCTTCGGCCTGCTGCTTCTCGGTCGGGTACCAGAGATATTTGGCGAGCTCCATCTGCTTGCCGCTCTTGGAATAGACGTCGATGGAGCCGCTGTCATTGAAGTAGATGCGCAGAGCGCAGTGAGAGTTCTCGATTGCCGGGCCATGATGTCCGACGAAGCTGTACTGCACGGCCTTCTCGGATACTATCTCACCCACTTCCAGGCTGTCGGAGCGCCAGAAAAGACTGGTCGCGGTCTGGGCTGCGGCGCTGAAGCCGAGCGAAACGGCGATTGCCGCCGCTATGACAATTTTAGTGTTCATATCTTTTATGGCATTGGTTTCAATCCTTCCCAGCGCACATTCCAGCGGCCGTCCTTAGGGAAGCCCGGATTCTGCACGGTGCATCCGTCCCAGCCGGCGCACATCAGAGCCACCGCGGTAAGCAGGCCTCCGTTGCCGGGAAGGTAGATGCGCAGCCTGGAATCCTGGTAATTGTGCCCGTTAGGCAGGTAGGTATTGGTCCTCTGGTCCATCAGCAGGGCGTTTATCGCCTTCTCCGGCTCCCCTACCCGCACGGCGTTCATGCAGGTGGTCGGGAAGTCCCAGCCCCAGGTCTGGTCCCAGTTCCAATTGTCATATACCCAGTCGAAGGTATTCTTCATCAGTTCCGGGTCCACCTGCTCGGTCTGCGGGAGCACTCCCACGGCGGCGAGCACCGCCATGTGGTCGGAGTACATCTTTATGTCGGAGTATGTGTCCGGCTCGCTCTCGGCGGCGAGGTAAAGTCCGTCCTTTGAGGCGAGGTGCGAGAGCTTGGAGATGATTTCGTCCCACTGCGGGTTGCGCTCCAGCCCGCGGCGTTCCCTCCAGAGCTGTGCGGTGCTGAGGCCGAAGTGCCAGTAGGACAGTTCGAAAGGCGGATTGACGGTCTTGGAGGCCTGCAGGGTCTCCTGGGCCGGGATGCAGCCTTTCAGGATAAATCTGTCGTTCGCGGCGTCATAGCTGACGAAATCCGCCATAAACTCGGCCGTGCCCTCGATGAGCTCGCCGTAGCTGTCGAGCACCTCCTGCGAAGGATTGGCCCTGTAGAGAAGCTCCGCGAGGTAGATGAGGTGAGGCTGCTGCCAGATGAGGAAGGAGCCCACATTCGACGGGGCTTCAAGCCCGGAAGGGTCGGTCATCTTCATCCAGCGCAGGCCCTTGAAACCCTGGCGGAAGGCAATCTCGCGGGCCACAGGCTCGACCTTGCCGTACCACGGAAGGGTCCTGGCAAGCAGGTCCTCATGACCCCAGAGCGCGAAATGCGCCTGATGCCACCAGATCATCTCCATATGGTGCTTGCCGAACCAGGAATTGTAGGTCAGACCGGTCTCCTGCGGAGGCACATCGCCGCAGCACTGTATGGCGAGCAGATACTGGCTCAGCACCACCCTGCGCTCCAGCTCGGCGGCACGCGGGTCGGTGCAGCGGCTGAAGTCAACCACGCCGCCGTCCTGCCAATACGAGTGCCAGTACTCGGCGGAAGCCTCCCTGGACTTTGCGGCTGCGCTGTAAACGGAGGACGGGGTCATCTCGGAGAACTCGGCCGTGAAGCTCCACTCATCATCTGTAGGGCTGAGCGTCACGGAGTTGCGTCCCGTCCGGGAGAACTCGGCGGAGTCGAAGCAGAGCTTGATGCAGTAGGAAGTATAGCCTATGGTATGGCGGAGAACGGCGACGCTGTCCAGCACTCCCACCACATCTATGCAGTGCAGCTCATCCTTGCTCCAGTCACAGGCGTCATCTGAATGTCCACCAGTCGGGTAAGGGAAGCGCAGCTCCACCGGGATCTGGCCCTCCGACTTTATGGACACGGCCACCCTGTCGGCCTCCGGGTCGCAGGAAGTCAGCACGCTAACATCGGAGCCGCGGGCCCTGAAGGAGGAGCGGACCACGCCGTCCCACATGTCGAGGGTCTGGTCAATGTCGGAAATGTCCTCCGGCTTCAGCCCGGCAAAACCGATAACTCCGAGATGCAGGCGGTGCGGGTTGACCCTGTACCAGTCGGAAGCCGCCTTGCCGCGGCCCTCCTTGAGCTGGCAGGAATAGAGTTCCTCGTGCCCGCGGCCGAAGTCGTAGGCCTTGAGGGTCTCGTCGAAGCGGAGCTTGTCCGGGTTGTCGAAGGAATGCCAGCCCCACTGGCTCTGGGTACCGAGTGGCACGCCGGCCGAATAGAGCTCCGGGAAGGTCTGCAGTCCGGTCACATCGACCGTGAAGGCGAAGCGTCCGTTGCCTACGGAGAGGGAAGCAAGGCTGTCAATGGCGCTCAGATGCGGATTGTTGCGCTCTACAAGAGCGTGCCTGTCAATCTTCTGCCCGCATGAAGCGGCCAGGATGACTGTCGCGAGAAGTACGGGTAACTTCTTCATATTTTCGGTAAAATTAGTTGTCAGTTTTGTGCCAGAAGCGGGAGGTTATATCCACGCCCCTGCGGTAGAGCCTCTGGTTGGTCGTGCGTTCGTTCAAAGGCCCGCGCTCCGCAATATAAGGACCGATTTTGACATAATCAAACATTTCCGTGATTTCTTTCTCCACGGAGGTCCGGCCCGAATAGAGAGCGAGCTCGAGTCCGGGACGGTGGGTCCTTATGTATGCGGCCAGGCGGAGCAGCGCGCCGCGGTCATTGCCCTCACCGAGGAAGAGCAGGCAGTTGACGCCGAAATTGTCATCCAGCATGGCGTCAAGGGCCTTTTCCGTCAGTTCCTCCCCTATGTCCTTGCGCAGGAAAGGAGAGTGGCATCCGGGACAAGAACCCTGGCAGTTCGTGATTTCAACTGCCAGGGTTACTTTGTCGGGTATTTCTTCAAGGACTATGTCGGTAAGTCCCGGTAAGTACTTGATCATCTGCTAGATTTCCTTCTCGGCATCGTAGTACCTGTGATGGGCTTCGATCTGGCGCGGCTCGGCGAAGGAGGAAACCCTCTTGAGGTAGCCGATGACGCGCGTGAGGTAGTCGATGTTGGTGCTGCCGCACTTAGGGCACTTGGTCAGCGTGTCCTTGCTGATGAAGCCGCAGTCGTTGCAGACTGTATTGCGCACATTGAAGGTAAAGTAATTGGTCCCGTAGTGCGCGGCCACGTTGAGAAGCTGGCGGTACTGCTCCTTGCTGAGGTGCTCCGCAAGGTTCATATGGAGAGCAGAGCCTCCGTCAAGGTACTTCACGAAGTCCTCGCCGTGCAGCTTGAACTTGTCGATCATCGTAACTTCCGTATCCTCAGGATTGTAGAAGTATGAGCTGTAGAGGTTGTGCTTGGAAGAGACGAAGTAGCCGTCCTTCTTGTCCCACTTGTAGTTCTTGGCGGCGAGGTTCTCGGCAGGCACGAACTCGGTGTTGAACATGGCCTCAGGGGTGCGGTCCTTGCGGTTGGAGATGTTGATGGTCTCGAGCACGGTGTTGACGAAGTCACCGTATTCAGGGTTCGGGGACACCTTGAGTCCGAGGAACTCGGCGGCCTCCGTAAGTCCGTTGACGCCCACGGTAAGGTACTGCTTGCGCATGTCGATGAAGCCGGCCTTATAGACATCGAGCATGTCGGCCTTGAGGAAGTCCTTGATGATCTCGTTGAAGGCGATCTGATACTTATGGACGCGCTCCGTCATCTCGGTGAGGTCCTTGTCGATGAAGTTGGTGAAGAGGTCATCCTTGTCGTAGAAGTTGGACACCGGGTCGAGCGGCTTGCCCTCCGGGAGGACGACTCCCCTGCGCTCCAGAAAGTAGCGGCGCACGGAGTCCTGGATGAGACGGTTGAGATTGATGGTCATCACGGACTTGGAGCCGGTGGCGACTGAAGCCGTACCCATGGAGTACTGGTGCGTGGTGTGGTTGTGGGCCTTGTCCTCCCTGTCCTCGAGGTCGGTCAGGCTGTTGCGCAGACGGCAGCAGCTCGCCAGCGAGTCAGGGCTGTTGGAGATGTAGCAGAAGAAGCTGTGTCCCTTGGACCACATCTCGGCGGTGAAGTCGGCGTAGTCCTTGTCGAGGTAGTCGTCACCGCCGTCGGTCAGCAGGGCCATAGTCTCCACCGGGAAGGTGAGGACATAGCGGGTGCGCTCCTCGTTGAACCAGTTCATGAAGTGCTTCTGCAGCCAGTCGAGGGTCTCCCACTTCGGCGCGCTGCCGTCAGGGAAGCGGAACTCCCCGAAGACGCCATCGAAGTAGTTGCGGTCGAAGTAGCTGATGTTCCAGAACACGGTCTGGTAGCCGCGGTTGCCGGCAGGCATGTTCATGGAGTGGACCACCTGCTGGAAGTAGTTGTCTATCACCTTGACGAGAGTGCGCTTCTTGGAGTTGAGCTCCACGACCTCGTCGAGCCTGCTGAGGTAGTCCTCGCCGTAGTCCTTGCGGATGAAGTAGTCGAGGTACATCAGGAACTCCGGGGTCGCCACCGCGCCCATGAACTGTGAAGACACTGAATACACGAGGTTGATGAACTCGCCGCAGAAGGACTTGAGGTCGGTCGGGGCTATGGACACTCCGCCCAGCTCGCGCAGACCGCTCACAAGGAACGGGTACATGGAGATGGCCACGCAGTAAGGGAAGCCCGGCGTGCCGCTCTCGTCGTGCTTGTAGAGCACGTGCGAATTGAGGTCCTTGAGGTACTGGTCGGCAAGGGACCTTCCGTAGAGGGTCTTGATCTTGTCGCACATTATGTAGCGGTTCTGCTTGATGTTGTTCTCCTTGTAGAGCTCGTTGCCGAGGGTCACGATGTTCTTGCGCGTCACATTGGCGTTGGCGTCGAACTTGGAGCCCGTCGCCGCGTTGGAGGCGGCGATGTAGTCCTTGATGAAGTCGCGCTTGCGCCTCAGGTCCACGTCGGCGTCGAACTTCTCGATATATGCCAGGGCCACCCTCTTGTTGATGGACATCAGCGAATCCACCACCTGACGGCGGATTTCCGAACTGGCTATGCCTTCATAGACATAGAGATTATTTATTATGGATACAACTATGGCATCGTCGCAGTACTCCTTGGCCGACTTGTATGCCTGATGTATTCCGCGTGCAAGCTTGGCCTTGTCAAACTCCTCAAACGATCCGTTGGTTTTACGTACATCCATAGCGTTATTATTTAAATTAAAATCATTCAATAACTTATAGAGAGAAATCACCCGCTCTCGCTCCCTTTCGCAGGGGGCGATCCCCTCGGGCGACTTTCGTCCTGTGGACAAATTTAGGAATATTGCATAACGCTCCCCCGACCGGGCGGAGCAAGTTATCAACAAAGTTATCAACAATCCCGGCAGCCTCCCTGAGTATGAATATTTTTGCTAAATTCGCGGCGGTTTTCAAGGAAATGGCGGCATCACGCAAGGACATACTTCTCGGCAGGCTCCGCAGCGGCGAGCCGATGAGCGGACGGGAGCAGCTCACGCTGACCCTGCTCCTCTCGCTGCCCGCCATACTAGCCCAGCTCTCGATGTGCCTGATGAGCTACATAGACGCCTCCATGGTCGGACGGCTCGGCTCAGCGCAGGCGGCGGCCGTCGGGCTCGTCAGCACCTCCACCTGGATTCTGGGCGGATTCTGCTACGCCAACAACTCCGGCTTCAGCGTCCAGATCGCCCACCGATGCGGCGCGCGCGACTTCGAAGGGGCGAGGCGGATTTTCCGCAAGGGACTCTCCACCGTCCTGCTGCTCAGCGTGCTGATTGCCGTGCTGGGATTCTCCATAGGCGACGCCCTACCCCGCTGGCTGGGCGGCACGCCGGAGATTCTGGAGGATGCGGCCGCGTATTTCAAGATTTACGCTTTCCTGCTTCCGGGACTGCAGCTCGCGGTGTTCTGCGAATCGGCACTCATCGCCAGCGGCAACCTCAAGGTGCCGAGCATCACGAGCATGGCGATGTGCCTGCTGGATGTGGGCTTCAACTACATATTCATATATGTGCTGGGGCTCGGAGTCAAGGGCGCCGCGATAGGCACGGGCCTCGCCACCATCTGCGCCGGGGTGTTCCTGCTCATATATATTTTTACGGCGTCGCCGGAACTCAAGCTCACGGGACGCAGGACCCGCATAGGCAGGGAGGAGAGCCGGGAAATCTATAGCCGCGCGCTCGGCATCAGCTGGCCGCTCTGGCTGCAGAACCTCGTCACGCGAGGAGCCTATATCGCTGCAACCGTGATAGTTGCGCCGCTCGGCACCGTGGCCATAGCAGCCAACTCCTTCGCCGTCATCGCAGAAGGATTCTGCTATCTGCCGGGCTACGGCATGCAGGACGCGGCGACCTCGCTCGTCGGGCAGAGCCTGGGGGCGGGGCGCAGGGACATGGCACGCAGCTTCGCCAAGGTCACGATAATCACCGGAGCTTCGATGATGACCTTCCTGGCCATCTTCATGGCCTGGTTCGCCCCGGGGATAATGCAGCTGATGAGCACCGACCCGGAGGTAATCTCGCTGGGAGCGGCGTGCCTGAGGATAGAGGCGGGCGCGGAACTGCTCTACGGAGTCAGCATCGTCGCCTACGGCTGCTGCGTCGGTGCCGGCGACACCCTAGTCCCTTCTGCCATCAACCTGCTCAGCATGTGGGTGATACGCCTCGGACTCGCGCTGCTGCTTATACCTCATCTCGGGCTGCAGGGCTACTGGATTGCGATGGCTACGGAGCTCAGCATCAAGGGTATAATCTTCGCCTTCAGAATCCGCGGCGACCGCTGGATGCGCACCCGCCTCACCGCAAGTGACAAGGCAGGGCTTTGTCAATCCGAATAATTATTCTTACATTTACGATTCGGAATTTTCATATAACTTTTTTCTAATATAATGAAGAAACTTGATGTTGTGCTCGGGCTCCAGTGGGGCGACGAGGGAAAGGGTAAGGTCGTGGATGTACTTACCCCTGACTACCAGGTGATTGCCCGCTTCCAGGGCGGTCCTAACGCCGGCCATTCGCTCCATTTTTCAGGGAAGGAATTCGTGCTGAGGTCCATCCCGTCCGGGATTTTCAGGGAAGGGACGACCAATATCATAGGCAACGGCGTGGTCTTCGACCCGATTGCCTTCCGCACCGAATGCGGGGAACTCGCGCAGGCCGGAGTGCCGGTGCACGAGAGAATCGTGATTTCCCGCAAGGCTCACCTCATCCTCCCGACGCACAGGCTCCTCGACGCCGCCAACGAACTGGCCGCCGGCAAGGGCAAGATCGGCTCGACCCTCAAGGGCATCGGCCCGTGCTACACCGACAAGATCAGCCGCCACGGCCTCCGCATAGGAGACATCGCCTCCCCAGGCTTCACTCAGAAGTACGAGGCGCTCAAGGCCCGCCATATCAAGGAGCTGGAGAGGCTCGACTTCGACTGGAACGCCAGCCCCGTCAAGCCTTTCGCCGGCAGCCTCGCGGATGAGGAGAAGAAGTTCTTCGAGGCCGTAGAGTTCGTAAGGGGCTTCAAGTCAGTCAACTGCGAATACTATATCAACGACGCCCTCAAGTCCGGCGGCATCCTCGCCGAAGGCGCCCAGGGCACTATGCTCGACGTAGACTACGGCTCATACCCCTTCGTCACCTCCTCCACGACCTCCTGCTCCGGAGTCTGCTCCGGCCTGGGAGTCGCCCCGCAGAAGGTAGGCAAGGTGTTCGGCATCTTCAAGGCCTACTGCACCCGCGTGGGCAGCGGTCCGTTCCCTACCGAACTGCTTGACGGGACCGGAGAGAAGCTCCGCGCCATCGGGCACGAATTCGGAGCCGTCACCGGCCGTCCGCGCCGCTGCGGCTGGCTGGACCTCGTGGCCCTCAGATATGCCGTAATCATCGACGGAGTCACCGACCTTATAATGATGAAGTCCGACTGCCTCGACAGTTTCGACAGCATCAAGGCCTGCACCTCATACAAGGTGGACGGAGTCGAGACCTCCGAGCTGCCGTTCGACATCTCCGCCCCGGTGGAGCCGGTCTATACCGAGTTCAAGGGCTGGAAGACCGACCTCAGCGGCATCCGCAGGGAGGAAGACCTGCCGCAGAACTTCAAGGACTACGTGAAGTTCATCGAGGAATACCTCGGTGTGCCGGTAAGGATTATCTCCGTGGGGCCGGACCGCGAAGCTACGATATTCAGATAAAATTAAGGGCGGCCCCGCGGGACCGCCCTTTATCATTTACAGGCCAACCCGGCCGAAGATGTAATCCACATTTTTGAAGTAGTACTCGAGGGTGAAGCAGCTCTCGAGCTCTTCCTGCGTGAGCAGGCCGCAGACCTTCTCATTGTCCTTGAGGAGGGTCAGGTAGTCGAGTCCCTCCGTCCAGGCCTTCATCGCCACGGGCTGAACGGTGTCGTAGGCCTCCTCGCGGGAGAGTCCCTTGCCGATCAGGGCGTTCATCACCCTCTGCGCAAAGATGACTCCCTTGGTCTGGTAGATGTTGTAAATCATTCTCTCCGGATAGACCACGAGGTTGTCGAGTATGCCCATGAAACGGTTGAGCATATAGTCGAGCAGCTCGGTCGCGTCCGGCAGGATGATGCGCTCCGTGGAGGAGTGCGAGATGTCCCTCTCGTGCCAGAGGGCCACATTCTCGCTGGAAGCGGTCATATAACCTCTCATCACGCGGGCGCAGCCGCAGATGTTCTCGCTGCTTATAGGGTTGCGCTTGTGCGGCATCGCGCTTGAGCCCTTCTGCCCCTTGCGGAACGCCTCCTCGACCTCGCGGACTTCGGTGCGTTGCAGGTTGCGGACCTCGAAGGCCATCTGCTCGAGCGTGGATGCTATAATCGCCAGAGTTGCAATGTAATAGGCGTGCCTGTCGCGCTGGAGCACCTGGGTGGAGATGTTGGCCGAATCTATGCCCAGTTTGTCGCAGACATAGTCCTGGATGAACGGAGGGATGTTGGCGAAATTGCCCACGGCGCCGCTCATCTTGCCGGCCTCAACCCCCTTGCAGGCAAACTTGAAACGCTCGATGTTGCGCTTCATCTCCTCGTACCACAGCGCCCACTTCAGACCGAAGGAGGTAATGTCGGCGTGGATGCCGTGAGTGCGGCCGATGCACGGAGTCTGCTTGAACTCGTGCGCGCGGCGCCTGAGAACCTCCTGGAAGGCTTCCAGATCCTTGAGCAGTATGGCGTCGGCCTGCTTGAGAAGGTAGCCGTTGGCGGTGTCAACCACATCGGTGGAAGTCAGTCCGTAGTGCACCCATTTCTTCTCGTCGCCGAGGCTCTCGCTGACTGCGCGGGTGAATGCCACCACGTCGTGCCGGGTCTGCTCCTCGATTTCGCGGATGCGGGAGACCTCGAACTTGGCGGAGGCGCGGATTTTAGCCACGTCCTCCTCCGGGATTACGCCCAGTTTGCTCCAGGCCTCGCAGGAGAGAATCTCCACCTCGAGGTATGCGCTGAACTTGTTCTCCTCGGTCCAGACGTCCCTCATCACTTTGCGGGAATACCTCTCTATCATGGCTTTACGTATTTGTCGATGAACGCGCGGATGTTGCCCTCGATGCGCGCAATCGGGTCATCGGACTCCGCCGGGACGAATTTCTCGCCGGTGATGTGCTCGTAGAGCTCGATGTACCTGTCGGTGATGCCGCTTACGACTTCCGGGGTCATTTCAGGCACCTTCTGGCCCTCCTGGCCGCTGAATCCGCCTGCCATGAGCCACTCGCGCACGAACTCCTTGGAAAGCTGGCGCTGCCTCTCCCCTTTTGCGAGGCGCTCCTCATAGCCCTCGGAGTAAAAGTAGCGGGAGGAGTCGGGGGTATGGATTTCGTCCATCAGGATGATCTGTCCGTCACGGCGGCCGAACTCGTATTTGGTGTCCACGAGGATGAGGCCCTTGCCGGCGGCCATCTCGCAGCCCCTGCGGTAGAGGGCGCGGGTGTAGTTCTCAAGCTGCACAAGGTCCTCCTCGGAGATGATGCCGCGAGAGACCAGCTCCTCGTGGCTGATGTCCTCGTCGTGACCTTCGGCCGCCTTGGTGGTCGGGGTGATGATCGGCTCCGGGAATTTCTGGTTTTCCACCATCCCCTCCGGCATCGCTACGCCGCAGAGCGTGCGCTTCCCGGCCTTATACTCGCGCCATGCGTGGCCCGTAAGGTAGCCGCGGATGACCATCTCGACCTTGAACGGCTCGCACTTCCAGCCGGCGGTGACCATAGGGTCCACCTCGGCTATCTTCCAGTTGGGGATGATGTCGGCGGTCGCGTCCAGGAAGCGGGATGCTATCTGGTTGAGTACCTGACCCTTGTAAGGAATTCCCTCGGGGAGCACCACGTCGAACGCGGAGATGCGGTCGGTCGCCACCATCACGAGATAATCGTTTCCGATGCTGTACACATCGCGGACCTTGCCTTGATACTTGGCTGTGCGGCCCGGAAAGTTGAAGTCTGTGCCTGTTATCGCTTTCATATTATATTGGGTTGTTGAAGCTACGAAGTTAGGAGTTTTTTCGCAGTATCTGAAAATATATTTGTACTTTTGTCATCATGAATTTTCCAGGACAAGAGATACACGAAGAGTGCGGGGTTTTCGGCATATACGGGGTTCCCGATGCCGCTAACCTGGTCTATTACGGTCTGCACGCCCTCCAGCACAGGGGTCAGGAAGGTTGCGGTATCGTGGCAAGGG
The DNA here is from genome assembly GCA_963588685.1 of bacterium. Lineage (GTDB taxonomy): Bacteria > Bacteroidota > Bacteroidia > Bacteroidales > UBA932 > Cryptobacteroides. The sequence continues at coordinate 2,159 of CAVAID010000001.1, read as the reverse complement.
GCGATGACGGCGTGCTGCGCCGCGTCAAGGGTCAGGGCCTCGTCTCCGAGGTCTTCAACGAGGCGAACATAGCCTCCCTCCCCGGCGACATGGCCATCGGACATGTGCGCTACTCCACCACCGGAGGCAACTGCAGCGAGAATGTGCAGCCTTTCCTCTTCCACCACAACACCGGCGACTTCGCGCTCGCGCACAACGGCAACCTGGTCAATTCAGCGCAGCTGCGCCGCTACCTCGAGGACCGCGGAAGCATCTTCCAGTCCACCTCGGACAGCGAAATTCTCGCCCACCTTATCCGCAAGGATACCAAGGACCGCAAGCGACCGCGCATAGTGGCGATCAAGGACGCCCTCAACATGATGGAGGGCGCGTTCGCCTTCCTCGTGATGACCGCGAACCGCATCTACATCTGCCGCGACAAGCACGGCCTGCGTCCGCTCTCGCTTGCGAAGCTGGGTGATGGTTATGCCGTGAGCAGCGAGACCTGCGCCTTCGATGTAATCGGAGCGGAGTACATCAGGGACATAGAACCGGGCGAAATCGTTACCATCGACCACAACGGCATACGCTCCAACCGCTACTCCGACTTCCGCCACAACTACATGTGCGCGATGGAGTACATTTACTTCTCCCGCCCGGACAGCGATATCGAAGGCTGCAATGTGCACAATTTCAGAAAGTTGAGCGGACGGCTCCTCTACCGCGAGGCGCCTGCCGACGCGGATATAGTGGTGGGCGTGCCTGACTCCAGCCTCAGCGCGGCTATGGGCTACGCAGAAGCATCCGGCCTGCCTTACGAGATGGGGCTGATCAAGAGCAAATATGTGGGCCGCACCTTCATCCAGCCGTCGCAGGAGCTGCGCGAGAAGGGCGTGAGGATGAAGGTATCCGCAGTCAAGACCATAGTCAGGGACAAGAGAGTCGTGCTTATCGACGATTCGCTCGTGAGGGGCACGACATCCCGGAGAATAGTGAAGATGCTCCGCGAGGCGGGGGCGAAGGAGGTGCATATCCGCATCGCCAGCCCTCCGATCAAGAGCCCGTGCTTCTACGGCGTGGACATCTCCACCTACGACGAGCTTATCTGCGCGCACAAGAGCATCGAGGAAGTGCGCCAGATGCTGGGTGCCGACTCTCTGGCATTCCTCTCGGAATCAGCGCTCTACGAGGCCGGGCACCGCAGCGAGCTCTGTCTCGCCTGCTTCAGCGGCAACTACCCTACCTACCTCTACCAGAGCATAGAGGAGGCCAACAAGGACGGGAAATTCTAGATATGGTTCAGGCCGGGCCGGGAATCCTGGAATCGGCCGGGCTTATAGTGTTTTAGATATATGCTTCGTGAAGAAACGGTTTTCGGGCCAATATACAGCCGCCGGCTGGGCTCGTCCCTCGGAATCAATCTCCTGCCGGAGAAGGGGAAAATCTGTAATTTCGACTGCATCTACTGCGAGTGCGGCTGGAACCGTGACGGCCTGGACGACAGGAAGATACCTTCTGCCGCCGAGGTTCGGGAGGCTCTGGAGGCGAAGCTCGTGCAGTGCGCAGCCGACTCCGTGGCGATAGATTCGATAACGTTCTCCGGAGACGGCGAGCCTACGCTCAATCCGGAATTCCCGCAGATCATCGACGATACCCTCGCCCTGCGCGACCGATATTACCCGGGCACCAAGGTTTCCGTGCTCTCCAACGCCACCCGCGCCCATATCCCGGCGGTATTCGCGGCTCTGCGCAAGGTGGACAATCCCATTATGAAAATCGACGCCCCGAGCGATGCTCTTGTAGCGCGCATCAACCATCCCGCTCCGGGCTACAGCCTCGCGCGCGTGGTGGAGGCGCTCAAGGGTTTCGAGGGGGATTTCGTGCTGCAGACCATGTTTCTGCGCAGCGCCGACTTTGACACTTCCAGCCCGGAGGTTCTCGACGGCTGGATGAAGATAGTCCGCGAGCTGCGTCCCCGCGAGATAATGGTCTATACCATAGCCCGCCCGACCCCCGAGCAGGGTCTCCAGAAATTCACCCCCGAGCAGATGCGCTCCCTCGTCTCCCCTCTCCTCGATGAGGGGTTCAATATCAGCATCAGAGGGTAGCCGGTCGAGGGGCAGATAGACCCCGGCTCGCTTGCGAGACTTAATAAGAATCACTAAATTCGCGGGCCGAAA